>JARIEX010000057.1 GCA_031127095.1 Gemmatimonadota bacterium | reverse complement strand
TCGACTGGGGGGACAAGCGTATCGGGCTGGCCGTCAGTGATGAACTGGGCATGCTCGCCTCCGCCGCCGGCGCCATCACACGCCGGGCCGGCAAGCGCCCGCCCATCGCCGAACTCATGCGACGCGCCGATGCCCTCGGCGTGACCGGCTATGTGTTCGGCTTGCCGATCGATCCGGCAGGTTTGGAGACCGATCGCTGCCGCGAAGTGCGCGATGTCGCGGCCAAGCTGATCGCACGGCAGCCGCTGCCGGTGCGTCTGGTGGACGAGCGTTTCACCACGTCCGCCGCCCTGCGTAGCATCAAGGAACAGGGCGGCAGCACGCGGGGGCGCAAGGAAGAGGTGGACGCGCTGGCCGCGTGCATTCTGCTGGAAGGCGTCCTGCGGGCGTCATCGCAGGGCGTGACGCTGGGCGAGCTGGTGAGCGCGCCGACGCCGTGAAGCGGTTCCTGCTGCCCGCGGTACTCGTGCTGGCGGCATGGTGGGCCTGGCGCGAGATCGGCGGCGGTGACGTCACCGGCACCGCCAGTGCGCGCGTCGTGATCCCCAAAGGGGCGTCGATGCGCGCGGCCGCCGACTCGCTGGCCGCCCATGAGGTCATCGACGCGGCGTGGCTGTTCCGCTGGTACACCGCCGCCGCCGGGCGTGCGCGCACGATCAAGCCGGGCACCTACCGCTTCCCCTCGGGGGCCGGCTACGCCGAGGTGCTCGACGCCCTCGTGACCGGGCGTGGGCTCATGCGCACGGTCGTGATCCCGGAAGGGTTCGATCTCCGCGATATCACGCGCGTGCTGGCGAAGTCGCTGTCGGTGCCCGACGACTCCGTGCGCGCGGCCGTCACCGACACCACGTGGCGACGCACGCTCAACGTGCCGGCCCCCTCGCTCGAGGGGTATCTGTTCCCCGCCACCTACGCCTTCGCCGACGGCACCACCGCGCGTGAGGCCGTCGCGGCGATGCTCGAACGGTTCACCGCCGTGTGGACGCCGGAATGGGAGGCCCGCGCGAAAGCCATGGCGATCTCGCGGCACGATGCGATGACCATGGCGTCCATCGTGGAGAAGGAAGCACGCAAGCCCGAAGAACGCGCACTCATTGCGGCGGTGTACTGGAACCGCGTGCAAAAGGGGATGCTGCTGCAGGCTGACCCCACGGTGCAGTACGCCCTGCCGCAGCATGTCGAGCGCGTGTTCTTCAAGGACCTTGAAGTCGAGTCACGGTACAACACGTACAAGTACGTGGGGTTGCCCCCAGGTCCCATCGCGTCACCCGGCGCGGCCTCGATCGCGGCGGCGCTCGCACCGGCCAACGTGCCGTACCTGTTTTTCGTGGCGCGCCCCGACGGTGGCCACGAATTCCGCACCACCTTTGCCCAGCACCGGCAGGCCATCGCCGACATCAAGCGCGCCAAGCGGGCCGCCGCCGCGAAATGACCGCGGCGATATCGCTCCTCATCGCCACGTACAACTGGCCCCGCGCCCTCGAACTCGTGCTGGCCAGTGTGCGTGCCCAGCGCGTGATGCCGGACGAAGTCGTGATCGCCGATGACGGCAGCCGCGACGACACGCGGGCCCTGCTCGTGCGCGAGGCCCGGACGTTTCCGTGCCCGCTCGTGCACGTCTGGCACGACGACACCGGCTTCCGCCTCGCCGCCATCCGCAACAAGGCCATCGCCCGCGCCCGCGGCAATTATATCGTCCAGATCGACGGCGACATTCTGCTGCACCCTGCCTTCGTGGCCAGTCACCTCCGCGCCGCGCGCCGCGGCCGCTATGTGCAGGGATCGCGGGCCTTACTGTCCGAGGCGCTCACCCGGCGCATGCTCCAGGGCGAGTCGGTCACACTCGGCGTACACACGCGCGGCCTCGAGAACCGTCCCAATGCGCTGTATGCCCCTTGGCTCTCGCCGCTGGTGCGCGGCGCCACCGATGCCCTGCGCCGCACCCGCGGCTGTCACATGGCGTTCTGGCGTGACGATCTCGTGCGCGTGAACGGCTACGACGAACACATCGAAGGGTGGGGGCGCGAAGACAGCGAACTCGCCACCCGGCTCATCAACGCCGGCGTCCGGCGCCGCAACCTCAAATTCTCCGCGGTCGCGTATCATCTGTGGCACACCACCGCCAATCAGGACGCCGTCAACCGCAATCACGAGCGCGTCGTGCGGGCGCAGCGCGAACGCCTCGTGCGCGCCGACTGCGGCCTCGATCAATACCTCGATCAATACCTCGGCCAGCCCCTCGCCTCACCGGAGTCCAACGCATGAGCCGTTCCCCGCGCACCGAAGGTGCCGCCGTCGTCTCGCGGCGGGCCGTGCAACGCCTGCGCCGCGGCCATCCGTGGATTTTCCGCTCCGACGTCGAGCGGCGCCCGACGGCCGCGGCCGGCATCGTGCCCGTTGAAGGGCCCGATGGCGCACCGCACGGCTTCGCGCTCTGGAGTCCGCTCTCGGAAATTTCCCTGCGGCGCATCGAGACCGACCCGGCGCGCCTCCCCGACGCCGGCTGGTGGCACGACAAGCTCCGCACCGCGATCGCACGGCGCGCGCCGTTGTCGGCGCAGGCGAATGCGTATCGCCTGGTGCACGGCGAAGGCGACGGCCTGCCGTCGCTGGTGGTGGACCGGTACGGAGACACCCTCGTGGTGCAACTGCTCTCGGCCGGCGTCGATGCATGGACGGAACAGATCGTGTCCGCCCTGATCGAGCTCACGGGGTGTACCGGCATCCTCGCGCGCAACGATCCGGCGGCGCGCGGACGCGAGGGATTGCCGCGCGAGGTGCGCCTGTTGCATGGCGACGTGCCGCGCACGGTCGAGGTGGAGGAGCACGGCGTGCGTTATTTCGCGGCGCCGTGGGACGGACAGAAAACCGGTGCGTTTCTGGATCAGCGCGAGAACCGGGTGTTGATCGGATCGCTGGCGCGCGGACAGGCGCTGGACTGCTTTGCGTACCACGGCAGCTTTGCGCTGCATCTCGCCAAGCAAGCGGATCGGGTGGTCGCGCTGGATGTGTCGGCGCCCGCGCTCGCGCGCGTGCACGACCATGCCGAGCGCAACGGCTTCAGTAACATCGAGCCCGTGGAAGGCGACGCGTTCGACGTGCTGCGCACGTGGTACCGTGAGGGGCGGCGCTTCGACACCATCGTGGTGGATCCCCCCGCGTTCGCCAAGACGAAGAATGCCCTCGACGGCGCGCTGCGCGGTTACAAGGACATCAACCTGCAGGCGATGCGCCTGCTCGCCCCTGGCGGCCTGTTGTTCACGGCGAGCTGCAGCTTTCATCTCTCGCGCGGCCATTTTTTCGAAATGCTGCAGGACGCCTCGGCCGACAGCGGTCGCGCGTTCGCGCTTCGTGCGATCACCGGGCAGCCGCTCGACCATCCCGAACTCATCACGGTGCCGGAGACGGGCTATCTCAAGGGTGCGTTGCTGGAGGCGATGAACTGAGGCGCAACCGTGCGCGCGCGATGACGAGCCGTCGTGCGTGCAATTCGGTGGTGTCCGCATAGGGTTTGGCGCGTGTGGCGTGTTACGTACGGGAGTGGCACGTCGTGCGCGTGTCCCGTTTCAACGGCCTCGTGCATCTCGGTATCGAAGCGATCAAACTGTTGCAGGAGCGCCGGGGCATCGGGCGCTACGTACGCAACGTGCTGCAGCAGTGCGCCCTCCGTCATCCGGAGCTGCGCGTGACGCTCTTCGTGGGCCGCGACAGCGATGGGACGCCGCTCCGCGCGTTGCTCGAACTCCTGCACCGCGGACTCAGCGCACGCACCACGATCGCGCCCATCGCCCGGCTCGCGAACACGGACGTGGACGTGGTGTGGTATCCGTGGAACGTGATTACGGTGGCGGCAAAACGGGCTCCGATGGTGGTGAGCACACTCGACCTCGCCCCGATGCTGCAGCTCGACCATCGCTGGTGGAAAGTGCTGAAGCGCGCGAAGCACCGGTACCGGTACGTACGATCGATGCGGCTGGCGCACCGCGTGCTTACCATCTCGTCGTTCAGCAAGCAGGAGCTGGTCACCCGACTGGGCGTTGCCCCCGCGCGCATCCACGTCACGATGCTGGGGGCTGATGATCTGCCGGTGGATGGTGCAGACCAGCCGCGGCCACTCAGCACGGCAGGGATCACCGGTCCGTTTTTTCTTACCGTAGGCGGACAGGAGGAGCGCAAGAATCTCGGCACCCTCTACCCGGCGATGGACCGACTGTACGCGGCGGGTGTCCGTGTGCCACTTGTCCAGTGCGGACCGGGGATGTCGGCGCAGACGCGCGCGCTGCACGGCCGTGCACCGTGGCTGGCGCATGTGGGCTACGTGTCTGATGCGGAGCTCGTCACGCTGTACAGACGGGCCACGGCGCTGGTGTATCCCTCCAGCTACGAAGGGTTCGGCTTGCCGGTGCTCGAAGCGATGCAATCGGGTGGGGCCGTGATCTGTGCCGACGCGAGTTCGCTCCCCGAGGTGGTGGGCGACGCGGCACTCATGTTTCCGCATGCGGACGTGGACGCGCTGGTGCGGTGCATGCGCCGCCTGATCGACGAACCGCTGTTGCGCCACACCCAGATCGCGCGCGGCCGCGCACGCGCGGCGCAGTTCTCCTGGGCGCGCGCCGCGGAGGAGACGTGGGGCGAGCTCGTCGCTGTGGCGGAGCAGGCACGCAGGACCAACGACGCCGCGAACGGCGTCGCTCAGCGGCGCTGACAGCGCCCGCAGTAGAACGTGCTGCGCCCGGCTTGCGCCAGACGGGTGACCGTGCCGGCGCAGCGGTGACACCCGTGCCCATCGCGACCGTACACCCGCCACGCGTCGTCGGCGGGCGCACCATCGGCGGGCGCACCATCGGCGGGCGCACCATCGGCGGGCGCACCATCGCGTGCGTAGTAACGCGCCGCCGGCGCCCGTTCGAGCACGAGCCGGATCGCATCGCGCAGCCGTTCCACCCGGGCGCGCGACACGGTGTGGGCTGGCGCCGAGGGGGAAATCCGGGCCTCCCAGAGCGCTTCCGAGGCGTAGATGTTGCCGATGCCGGCCACGAGTTTCTGATCCAGCAGCGCCGGTTTGATCGGCCCGCGACGGCGCGCGAGCGCGGTATGGAACGCCGCGACCGTGAAGTCGTCGGTGAGCGGCTCCGGTCCGATCGGCGGCAGGACCAGCGCGCCGGGGGCGTGCCGTCGCATGAGGCCGAAGGCGCGGGAATCGACGAGCGACACGCACACCCCGTCGGTGGTCTCGATCCGCACCCGTTCGAAGCGGGGCGGCGGATCGCCGACGCGGCTGAACGCCCAGTCGCCGGTCATGCGGAAATGCACCTCGAGCACCGCCCCGTCGGCCAGATGGATGAGCTGGATCTTCGCCCGTCGCTCAACCCGGACGATGGCCTGTCCGGCGGCGGCGCGCCGCGCGGCCGGCGGCAGATGGCGGCGCGGCGACGGGTGCAACACGTCGATCCGGGCGATGACCCGCCCGGCAACCGCCTCCCGGAGGCGGGTGGCGGCGAACTCGACTTCGGGAAGTTCGGGCATCTTGAGTGTCGTTATGAATATCCGATGCTGTCGCGATTCGTCACAATGCCGGAACGAGGCGCGCCAGCTGGTCGATGACGTGACACGCGAACCGTCCGCACTGTCGCGGCACCATCCCAACTGTAACGCAGAAAGCGACTTGGAAGTTCTTGGATCACAAATCCGGTAGTTCACGCCACTTGCGTTTCCGCCGGTGGCACCTACTTTATCCACATTCATCCACACCCACGGGGCACCGCCATCCATTCTCCCCGATCTCTCAAGTACGAGTACGAGCTGTACGTCGAGCGCGAAATCGAGGACTACAAGGACTCGGTGTCGCGCAATGCGTTGCTCAAGATCGGCGATGAGGCTGTCGAAGTCCTGCGCAACGCGGACCAGATCGCGCTCACCGAGATGGTCGTGTGGCAGGAAGTCGATCGGCTCATCACCAAGCGCCTGCGGCTGCCCACGTACGCCACCTGGAAGCGTCGGCGCCTCAAGATGCTCGCGCAGTTCCAGCGGCCGGAGCACTGGGGCATCGATCCCAATGCCATGCTGGTGCGTGCCTTGGCCGACTCCAGTGATCGGCACGTGCTGGTGGCGGGCGCCGAACGTGAGGGGCCGGCGCTGTATCTGGCGGCGCGTGGCTGCGCCGTGACCGCCGTGGAGCCTGCCGTGGACGCCGTGGAGCGCGTGGTGCGCGCCGCGGAAGCGGCGGGGCTCACCGAGCGCGTTCGCGGCTACTGCGCCGACCTGGGGGGCTGGGCACCCGACGTCGAGTTGCATGCCGTCGTCTGTTCACCCACCGCGTTTGCCGGGCTCACCACGCACGATCGTGCGCGCGTGATCGAAGTGCTCAAGAGTGCCACCGCCGATGGCGGCGTGCATCTGGTGGAAACGCTGGCGGCCGGCGCCGAGAGCCTCCACGACGGCTTCCCGCTCGAGGAGCTCCGTTCGCGGTACCTCGGCTGGACCATCTCGGTCGAGAACACCGTTGGACTGCGCGAAACGTTCATGGCACGGAAACAAATGGCCGTCGCCTAGGGCAGCGTGTCACTTCAACACGGATGTGATACGTCGATGACGTGTCAGTAGGACACCGCCGACGGCCCTCCGTCGGCGTTTGTTTTACAAGGCCTTTCGTTGCAACGCGTTACAGGATGTGACCTCGTGGCATCACATATGCACTGTACGGAGGCGAAAGGTCGTCGACGTCGATGACCTGCGTGCCATACCACGGGGTGGAGGATCGCCCGCCATGCGTCTGAAAGAATCCATGTCATTGCTGCAGCAGCGTGAACCCATCGGGATCGTCATTGCCGATGGTGGACCCGGCGATCGACCGTCGCGTTTCGCCGCCTTCGTCTGGGGGCCGGTGCCCGATGACGTGCTCGCGGCCGCCGACGACCTCATGGCTGAGCCGGAGACGCTCGTCACGGCCTCCTGATCGGGCGGTCGCAGGCCAGCAGAGTGCGAAGAACGTGAAAGGCGCCGGCAGACATGCCGGCGCCTTCGCGTTTGATCACCTGCAAACGGCACGAACGCGTGATTACGCGGCGACCGGAGCCGGAGCGACAACCTTCTTGGCGCGCTTGGTCGCCTTCTTGGCAACCTTCTTCGCAGCCTTCTTGGCAACCTTCTTGGTGGCCTTCTTCGCGCCCTTCTTAGCAGCCTTCTTGGCCACCTTCTTCGTGGCCTTCTTGGCAACCTTCTTCGTCGCCTTCTTGGCCACCTTCTTCACGGCCTTCTTCGCGCCCTTCTTGGCGGCCTTCTTCGCGACCTTGCGGGTCGCCTTCTTCGCGACCTTACGGCCACCCTTCTTTGCCGCCTTCTTGGCGGCCTTCTTGGCAGGAGCCATTTCGAAAATCCTCTCGAGGAGGTTTGGATCGCACTCCCTTTCCCCCGGTGGAAAGGTGAGCTCACACCAGACGCGGCGCATGCACCGCGGACTGATGCGCTACACGGTCTCCTGAGGAGTCGTGCAGGTGGAAGTCCGCGTCGCACGGCGACGGGACGAAGCAGCACACGTCACCGGCGTGAACCACGGCCGTGACGTAGATGAACGCAGGTGGGGAATCCGGCGGACCTGGCACTGGCTGCCGATGGTGCCGGTGTTGGCGCTGACACGTGGGGCGCGCGGCTCACGCATCGCAACGGCGACAGCGGAGCGCGCCGTCGCTCCGCGCGTGGGCGCGAGCAGCGACAGCGACACCGTGGCCGGAACCGTACCGCGGTCCGCCACGCAAGAGGTGGCCGCCGAGGCGGCCGGGAGATGCTCGAGGAACTCGTGCCGTTTTATGGCCACGCGTTGCCGATGAGGATTGCGCACTCTGTTGCCGTGTTGCGAGAACCACGGAGACCCGGATGTGGACAGAGCACGCAAGTCGTTGAATTCACGCGAATATACGCGTGGATAATTCTTCCGCGCAATAGCGCGTATAAAGAACGCGCGCGATTACATGACGCGACGTCGCCGCGGCGCCGAAAATCCGGCCTTCCACGCGCTCTGTGCGCGTGCGAGTTTTCGCGTTCGAACCGCACGACGATCTCTCCTGGGAGCAACATGAAAGCGCTGGTGAAGCAATCGGCCGGGCGTGGCCTGACTCTGACCGAGGTGCCGGAGCCCACGATCCGCGACGACGAGGTGCTCATTCGCGTGCGCAGTGCCGGCGTCTGCGGCACCGACGTGCATATCTACGAGTGGGACGCCTGGGCCTCCGGTCGCTGCAAGCCGCCGTTCATCTGCGGCCACGAATTTGCCGGTGACGTGGTCGCGGTCGGCAGCTTCGTGCAGAGCGTGAAGGTCGGCGATCGCGTCACCGCCGAGGGGCACATCGTCGACGAGCGCTCCCTGTTCAGCCGGACGGGCAACGCCCACGCCGACCCCGCCACGAAAATCATCGGGGTCGACCGCGACGGCTGCTTCGCCGAGTACATCGCGATGCCCGCCACCAATGTCTGGCATCTCGACGATGCGATCAGTTACGACATCGGCGGGATTCACGACCCCATGGGGAACGCCTTTCACACGGCGCTCACCGCCAACATCCCGGGCGCGGTCGTGCTCATCACCGGCTGCGGTCCCATTGGCGCCTTTGCCGTGGGCATCTGCAAAGCCGCCGGCGCCGCGCGCATCATCGCCACCGACGTGAACCCCAAGCGTCTCGAGCTGGCCCGCACCATGGGCGCGCACGACGCCGTCCACCCCGACGACGCCAAGGCGGCCGTCATGAAGGCGTCCGACGGCAACGGCGCCGACGTCGTACTCGAAATGTCAGGCGTTCCCGCCGCCGTCCATCAGGCCTTCGCGCTCTGCCGCCCCGCCGGCCGCGTCAACATGCTCGGCATTCCGTCCAAGACGATCGACATCGATTTTGCCACCGAGATCATCTTCAAGGGGCTCACGATCTACGGCGTGGTCGGCCGTCGCATGTACGACACGTGGCACCAGATGTCGCGCTTCGTCGCCTCCGGCAACTTCGATCCGACCCCCGTGATCACGCACCGCCTCCCACTCGACGCGGTCGATGACGCCATGCACCTGATCAAATCCGGCGACGCCGGCAAGATCATCTTCCAGCTGTAGACCGGGTTTTCCATGTCACTCAAGACTGAACTGCAGGCCGAGCTCGACGCCCTCAAGGCCGCCGGCACCTACAAGCGCCTCAACTACCTCGAGTCGCCGCAGGGGGCCCGCGTGCGCATGGAAGGACGCGGCGAGGTGATCGTGCTGTCGTCCAACAACTACCTCGGCCTCGCCAACGAACCGGCGGTCGTCCAGGCGGGCATTCACGCGCTCGAGCAGTACGGCGCCGGCACCGCCTCGGTCCGCTTCATCTGCGGCACCTTCACGGTGCATCGCGAACTCGAAACCGCACTCGCCCGATTCGTCGGCACCGAGGCGTCGCTCTCGTTCGTGTCGGCCTGGAACGCCAACGAGGCGCTCACCCCCACGATTGCCCGCGAAGGCGACTTCGTGGTGTCCGACGCGCTCAACCATGCCTCGATCATCGACTCAGTGCGCCTGGCCAAGTCGATCACCAAGTGCACGACCGCCGTGTACCAGCACAGCGACATGGACGACCTCCGCGAGAAGCTGCGCGGCGCCAAGGACGCCAAGCGGAAGATCATCTGGACCGATGGCGTGTTCTCGATGGAAGGCTCGATTGCCAAGCTCCCCGAGATCCTGCAAATCGCCCGCGAGCATGACGCGATCGTGGTCATGGACGATTCGCATGCCACCGGCGTGCTGGGCAAGACGGGACGCGGCACCGCCGAACATTTCGGCGTGATGGGCGAGGTCGACATCATCACCTCGACGCTCGGCAAGGCCCTCGGCGGCGCCGCCGGCGGATTCATCGCCGGCCCGGCCGCGCTCTGCGACATGATGACGCAACGCTCGCGTCCACAGCTGTTCTCGAATGCACTGCCGCCCACGGTCACGGCCAGTTCACTGGCCGCCGTGGAGTACACCGAAGCGCACCCCGAGCTGGTCACCAAGCTGCACGACAACGCCGCCTATTTCCGTGCGGCGATTCAGGAGGCGGGCTTTCATCCGCTCCCCGGCGAAACACCCATCATTCCGATCATCGTGGGTGAGACGGCGCTGGCCATCAAAGTCAGCGAGATGATGCTCGACCGTGGCGTGTTCGTCACCGGGTTCGGATTCCCGGTGGTCCCCAAAGGGGAGGCGCGCGTGCGCTGTCAGGTGAGCGCGGCGCATAGCAAGGATGACCTCGACGCCGTGATCGCGGCGTTCAAGGACGTGGGGAAACTGGTGGGGCTGCTGCGCTAGGCGCCACCACTCGAATCACCCCAAACCCGATGCGCCAACGCAAAAACCCGGCACTCATGTGAGTGCCGGGTTTTTGCGTCAGGGCGGCAAATTACCGCTTCTTGGCGGCCTTCTTGGCCGGGGCCTTCGCCGCCGCCTTCTTGGCCGCCGGGGCCGGAGCCTTGGGTGCAACCTTGGCTGCCTTGGCCGGAGCCTTGGCGGGGGCCTTGGCCGGAGCCTTGACCGCCTTCTGCGCTGCCTTGGGCGCTGCCTTGGCCACCGGCTTCGCCGGAGCCTTGGCCGCCCCCTTCTTGGCGGCAGGCGCGGGCGCCTTCGCCGGCGCCACCTTCGCCGGCGCCACCTTCACCGGCGCCGCCTTCACCGGCGCCGCCTTGGCCTGTGGCTTGGCACCACGACCACGAACCGCGGCAGGCGCCGCAGCAGGCGCCGCGGCGGGAGCCGGCGTCTCGACCACCGCCGGAGCGGCCGGCGTCGCGACGGACACCACCGCCACGGGCGCCGTCTCCACCGCCGCGGAGATCGGAGCGACCGATCCGTTGGCCGCCGGCGCGCCGGCTGCTGCGGGACGGGCACCGACCACGCCGAACATCAGGAGGTCGGCCGGCGGGCCCACCGGACCACGTCCACGCGATCCGCCGCGCGGGGCAACGCCACGGGCACCCATCCCACGGGGCGCCTGCGGCAGCAGCGCCGCTGCCGCCTTGGCTTCGGCCTTCTGGGCCTCGTCCACCACCTTGAGCTGCTCCACGATCGACGCGGCATCCGCCGCCCGCGCGACTTCGAAGTCGTGTCCACGGCGACGGAGGTCGATCATGTTCGCGTCATGCGCGTCCTGCAGAATGCGCTCGAACATGCGGGCGCTCAGCGACTCGCTATCGCGGCCGAGAAGCTCAAACGCCTTGGTGCGCGCCGCGCTGGCGCTGGTGGAATCGTCTCCCTGCACCAGCGCTTCCACGGCGCGGCGCACGAGATCGAACGCCTCGCTGCGTGTCAGCCGCTCGCCGCTGCTACCGATGTGACTGGCCACCACTGAGCCGAAGCTCGGCGCCGCCACGACCGCAGGCGCCACGACCGCAGGCGCCACGACCGCAGGCGCCACAACCGCCGGAGCGGCCGGCACGAATGCCGGCGCCACCGCGGCCACCGACACGTCCGCCGAGGCGTCCGCCGCAACATCGGCCGCACTTTCCGCGGAGACCTCTCCCTCGACGCGCGGCTCACGACCCTCACGATCGCGGAAGCGATCGCGGCCACGGCCCCGACGGTTGCGACCACGACGCGCTTCCCGCTCGCCTTCGCCGGCCACCGTCACCTCAGCCTCCGGTGCCCCGCCCTCCGGTGCCCCGGCATCCGCCGCGACCTCGGTGGTCTGATCGGACGTCATCGACTCACCGGCCAACTCGGCCGCTTCCGCCGCGGCGTCGGCCGCATCATGCTCGGCGTCGGCGGCATCCTGCGCCGCATCACGCACTTCGCCCTCGACCGGTGTGCGATCGAAGCGATCGCGCCCGCGGCCACGACGCCCGCGGCGCCCACGACGCTCGTCGCGCTCACGATCGCTCTCGTCGCGACGCGCGTCCGTCGGCGCGGCCGCGCCCGGCGTCGACGCCGGGGCGATGCTGCCATCGGGCGTGTCGACTTCGAGCTGGCCGCTCTCGAGCTTGGTGATCTTGAGCAGTCCCTTATGGGCGGCGTCCTGCACGAAGCGCGAGAACTTCGGCATACCGAGATTCTTCTCGTCGAACGACGAGTCGATCTCCTGCATGACCTGCTTGAGCCGGTCGGAGCGCATCACATCACCGTTGCGCTTCATGCGATTGACCGACTCGGTCACGAGCTCCCACGGATCCCAGCGGGTGGACTCGTCGTCGCCCGTCTTGGTGAGGCCGGCGAGTGCGTTGTACGAGTAGTACTCGTCGCAGTTCATGACGAGCAGGTCGCTCGACGACTCGCGGATGCCGACGCCGATCACGTACTTCCCGTATTCCTTGAGCTTGATCACCATGCTCGAGAAGTCGGAGTCGCCGGAGAGCAGCACGAACGTCCCGATCTCGGGGCGCGTGAACACGAGCTCCATGGCGTCGATGGCGAGACGGATGTCGGTCGCGTTCTTCTTGGAGGAGCCGTAGGCCGGCGCGAAGATCAGGTCGATCGACGCTTCGGTGAGCGGCACGATGTACTGCGGATAACGGCGCCAGTCGGCGTAGGCGCGGCGCACCGCGACCTTGCCCTTGACGATGTCCGACGAGAGCAGGTTGTTGAGCTCGCCCTGCAGGTCGGAGCGGATACCCATCGTGACGTTGTCGAAATCGATGAGCAGCGCGGCGTTCGGCGCGTGGGCCGGCGGGGCGGCGTTCGGTGACGTCACGGGCGAGACCGCCTGAGGGCCGCGATGAAACGGCGCGATGGTACGGGACGGCGCCGCGGAGCGGGACCGGTAATCTTGTCGACTCATGAACTAGCCTGGATACGAAACGGAGTGATCGAGTGCGTGACCGTGCAGCGCCGCAGCGCTCATCGTGTTCGCACTCAGCGCGATTGCCCGCGCGAGTTCTCGCCGCCGCACTTTGCCACTTCCCGTCATGGGAAAGACATCGAAGAAGCGGACGAAATCGGGAACCTTGTCGGCAGCCATCGTGTCCTGGGCGAATCGTTTGATCTCGCTCCCGGTGATGACCGCCCCTTCAACTGGCACGATGCACGCGCACACCAGCTCTCCCATGACATCATGGGGCACGCCGATCACGCACACATCGTCCACTGCCGGATGCGCACGCAGACGATCCTCGAGTTCGCGCGGGTAGAGCTGCATGCCCCCCCGCGAAATCGTCTCCTGCCGCCGCCCGACAATCTTCACATAGCCATCCTCATCGATGATCCCCAGATCACCGGTCAGGAAAAATCCGTCCGGCGTCGTGACCTTGGCGGTCTCGGCCGGCATGCGGAGATACCCCCGCATGAGATTGGACCCGCGAACGGCGATCTCGCCGACCGCTTCCGGTCCGTGCAGCGCTCCCGTCATGAGATCCATCGCCATGATCTCGACGCCCGGCAGGGCGCAGCCCACACTGCTCACGCGACGGTCGTCGCTGTCGGCAAAGCGGGTGATCGTGACCACGGGTCCGGTTTCCGTGAGGCCGTACGCCACGAGCACATCGCACCAGCGACGCACCCGGCGCACCAGCGCCCCGTCCACCGAACTGCCGGCCATGACACCGGCACGCAGCGACGTGAGTCGCGACGCATCGAACGACTCCTCACGCATGAGGAGGTGATACTGCGTGGGCACGCCGTGCAGCACCGTGACCTTGGCGTCGGCGATGAGCGCCAGAGCGCGCGCCGGGTCGAAGGACGGTTGCAACACGATCGTCGCGCCACGTGCCATCGTGCCCAGCATGACGCCGAAGCCGAAGATGGCGAAGAACGGGACCGCTCCGAGCACACGGTCGTCGGGCGAAATCTCGAGGATCTCCGCCACACGCACCGCGTTTTCCACCAGCGCCCGGTGCGACAGCGGCACGCCCTTGGGCTTGCCCATCGTTCCCGACGTGTACATGACGGCCAGATCGGCCGTTTCGTCATACACCGCTGGCCGCGGCACCGGTCGCCCGGCCCCGCTCGAGACGAGATCTCCGAACTGGAAGATCCGGTCGTCGTACCACAGGTCCTCGACCCCGACCGTCACCACATACTGCAGGTCGGGCAGATCGCCGAGGAGTTCTTCGAACCGCTCCAGAAAATCGACGCCGTCCCACTGTTCGATGGTGACGACGGCACTCGCTTCGGCATGGCGCAGCTGGTACCGGAGGTCGTGCACACTGAGCTGCGGACTGACCGGCACCACGACGGCGCCCAGTTTCGCCGCGGCCAGGATGGCGATGATCCACTCCACGCCGTTCGGCAGGTTGACCGCGATGCGATCGCCCGTGCCGAGCCCCAATTCGGAGAACGCGGCAGCCAGGGAGGACGCATCGGCGTCCACCTGCTGATAGGTCCACGTCCGTTCACCATCAGTGGCGAGCACGCGCGCGGGATGCTCCTGCGCACAGCGCTCGACCAGGGGGGCGAGGGACCACGACGATGCCATTCCACTCCGGGACCGGGTACAGCCACGTAAATTACTGACTATGAACGAGATGCGGAAGCCAAACCGTGATGCGGGGCATTCCGGCGATTCGCCCGCCGCCGAGGGCCCGGGGGAGAAACCCGCCCCCGAATCGCGCCGTAGGGGGGCATCGCTGGCTCCGTTCCGCTCGCGGCTGTTCGCCACGCTCATCCTGTTCGCGCTCGTGCCCACGGTCGCGGTCACGCTGGTCTGGGCCGGGGCGGCCAGCCGTGCGCTGTCGCTCCTCTCGGCCCGCTCGGCGTGGGAGCGGATCGCCCAGAGTGGCGAGCAGGCCGTCGCCGCGACCCGAAGCGCACCACTTACCGTGGCGGGGCGCGAGGCGGTGCGGCGTCATGAGGCCGAGTTGCGGCAGTCCGTGGAGCTGGCGCGGCGGTTCGACTACGTGGCCGGTCGCTCCATGCGACTGGTGGTGGCGGGCGCGGTGCTGGTGGTGGCGCTGGTCGCGGTCGGGGCCTCACGGGTGGCGGGGCACTTGAGTCGGCAGCTCAGCCGGCCGCTGGACGAGTTGGTGGGCTGGACGGGACTGATCCGCATGGGGCGGGCGATCCCGGCACAACCGGAGCGCCGCGGCGCCCCGGAATTCGAAGTCCTGCGGACGGGGATGCGGACCATGGCGCACGAACTCGAGACCGGACGGCGGCGTGCGCTCGATGCCGAGCGCGCCGAGGCGTTTCGCGAGTCCGCGCGACGGTTTGCGCACGAGCTCAAGAATCCGCTCACTCCCATTCGCTTTGCCGTCGACCGGCTGCGACGCACCGCGCCCGAGGAGTTGCGGGATACCGTGGAGGTCCTGGCCGAGGAAGCCGCCCGCCTGGAAACCATGGCCCGGAGCTTCGCGCAGTTCGGCCGCCTCCCGGACGGCCCCGCCGCCGACATCGACGTGGCGGAGCTGGTGACCCGGGTAGCGCGCAGCACCGTGCCGGAGCGGCTGCCGGTTACGATCGTGTGCGACGACGCCCTGCCATTGGTCCATGGCTTTCATGAGCCGCTGGTGCGCGCGGTCACCAACGTGCTGCTCAACGCCGTCGATGCGTGCGGACCCGCGGGGCAGATCGACATCGCGGTCCGCGCGGCGGCGGCGCAGGTCACGATCATCATCCGCGACACCGGCTGCGGCATTCCCCCCGACGCGCTCGCACGCATCTTCGACCCGTACGTCACCACGAAGCCCGGCGGTACGGGGCTTGGTCTCGCCATTGCCCGGCAGACCATGGAAGCCCATCGGGGATCCATCGACGCCACGAGCACCGTGGGCGTCGGCACCACGATTTCATTACGTCTGCCGCTGCATGAGCGGGCTGATTTCACGGAGAGCTGATGACGCGTCAAACGCAGGGACAACCGGACCAGCCACTCGTGCGGCTGCCAAGCGGACAGCTCATCGTCGCCCCCGACGCACCACTCCCGCCGGGCACGATCGTCTTCACCGGAAACGGGACCGGCGACAACGTCAGCGTCAACGTGAAGGGCGGCAACGTCGTGCTCACGCAGGGCACCAACACCACGACCATTCCGCTCAACAATGTCGTACCGCAGGGCGTGGTGCAGATATCGTGGGCGGTGGCGGCATCGGTGATCGCCGTGTTCATCGGCTGGCCGATTGCCCGCGCCGTGGCGCGCTACCTCGATCGCCGCGGGCGCGCCGTGCGTGCCGACCACGCGCTCGACGCGCAGCTGGCGCAGCGGTTGGACGCCATGGAGCGCAACATCGACACCGTTGCCATCGAGATGGAACGGCTGAGCGAGGCGCAGCGCTTCACGTCGAAGCTGCTGGAACAGCGTCCGGCCGCCGTCGCGGTCCCGCTCGACGCCAACCGGTAAGCGGCCACCACCATGCCCAGCGTCCTGATCGTTGACGACGAACCGAACATCCGGCGCATGGTCGGCGCGCTGCTGAGCGCCGAGGGGTACGACGTGCGCGATGCCGCCGACGGCGTCGCCGGACTCGTCCTCGCCGAGGCGAATGAGCCGGATGTCGCACTGGTGGACCTCATGATGCCGGGTGAGCTCGACGGGCTCGCGCTCCTGCAGAAATTGCGCGAGCGCCGCCCCGACATGCCGGTGGTCATGATGAGCGGGCGCGCCGCCCTCACCGATGCGGTGCGCGCCACCAAGCTGGGCGCGTTCACGTTTCTCGAAAAGCCGCTCACTCCCGAGGGGGTACTGCTCGCCCTCGCCTCGGCGTTCGAACTGCGTCAGGCGCGCCGCGCCGCGGCGGCGCTGCGCGAAGACCTCGGCATTTCGGGCGAGATGGTGGGCCAGTCGTCGGTGATGGACGACGTGCGGGCGTTGATCGCCCGCGTAGGACCGACCGACGCGCGCGTGCTCATTACCGGCGAATCGGGCACGGGCAAGGAGCTCGTCGCCGCGGCCCTGCATCTGGCCAGTCCGCGGCGCGACCGCCCCTTCGTGCGGGTGAACTGCGCGGCCATTCCACGCGATCTGGTGGAGAGCGAGATGTTCGGGCACGAGCGCGGCGCCTTCACCGGTGCCACCGATCGACGCCTTGGTCGCTTCGAGCTCGCGCACACGGGCACACTCTTCCTCGACGAAGTGGGCGACCTGGGGGCGGAAGCGCAGGCCAAGCTGCTACGCGCCATCGAGGCGCGCGAAATCGAACGCGTGGGCGGTGGCAAGCCGATCACGATCGACGTGCGCATTCTGGCGGCGACGAACAAGGACCTCGGTCGCGCCGTGGCCGACGGCAGCTTCCGCGAGGATCTGTTCTTTCGCCTCAACGTGATCCCGATGGTCCTGCCGCCGCTGCGCGATCGCCCCGGCGATCTGCCGGCGCTCGTGCGGCACTTCTCGGCCCGGCATCGTACGCGCACGGGCCGGCCGCTGGTGGAGTGGCACGAGTCGGCATTGGGCGCCTTGAGCGGGTATCGCTGGCCCGGCAACGTGCGTGAACTGGCCAACGTCGTGGAGCGCCTCGCGATCCTGCACGCCGGCAGCACCGTGGGGCGGGCCGAGGTCGTTCAGGTGATCCCCGCGACAGCCGCCGACCCCTTCACCACCGCAGCCGGCGGCGGCACGTCATCCACGGACGAGGCTCTCCCCACGCTGCCGCTCAGCGACGCCATCGATGCGTACGAGCGGCGCCTGATCTCGGCCGCCCTGGCGCAGAGCGACGGCAACGTGGCGGAGGCTGCGCGCCGACTGCAAACCGATCGCCCCAACCTGTATCGCCGGATGCGTCGCCTCGGACTGGCCGCACTGGGTGAGTGACGTCGTGTCCTTTTGCCGGAGTGTTGCATGATGGCTGGAATGCCCCGCCCGTTGCGGGCCCATGGGCTGCGTGGCGCGATCGTCCTGTTGCAGATCATCGCTGCGGGAACGGCGCTGCCGGTGGCGACCGCTCGCGCCCAGCGGGATCCGGCGCAGGAGGCCGAGCGTGCGCGGCGGCTCGGCGGTGTGCCACGTGAGATCTCACTGGCCGTCACGGCCGTATGGAATGCACCGTCCACGCGGCGTATGCGTGGCGACATCACGCTCGCCGCCAATGACACGGTGCGTGGCGATCTGGCGGTGCTGAATGGACGCGCCCGGCTGGCGGGTGTCGTGACGGGCCAGGTTGTGGTGCTGAACGGCGACGCGATTCTGGTGGAGAGTGGCCGCATCGCGGGCGCCCTGACCGTGATCGGGGGCACCGTGGAATCGCCCGACCGGCCCGGCGTCGGCGGCGACATCCGCGTGTGGAGCGCGCGCTACCGGTACCGGGAAGAGGCCGACACACTGGTCGCGGAAACGGAATTCTTCGGGCGCTGGTCCCGCTGGATGCTGGAGAACGAGCGCGGCGGTGCGCAGAGCGACCTGTTCGTGACCAC
>JARIEX010000056.1 GCA_031127095.1 Gemmatimonadota bacterium | reverse complement strand
GCATCGCGCGGCGGCAAGGTCACCGCGGTACAGCTCGATGTGCGCGATCCCGAGCAGGTGAAGGCCGCCGTCGATGGCATCGCGCAACGGCTGGGGCGTATCGATGTGCTCGTGAACAACGCGGCCGGCAATTTTTACGCGCCCAGCGCGACGCTGTCGCCGAATGCGTGGAAGAGCGTGGTGGAGATCGACCTGTACGGCACCTTCTATTGCTCGCAGGCGGTGTATCCGATCATGGCGGCGCAGGGTGGGGGACGCATCGTGAGCACGTCCATGACGCTGCACTACCGAGGCTGGCCCATGATGGCGCACGCCACGGCCGCCAAGGCCGGTGTCGACGCCCTGACGCGCACGCTGGCCGTGGAGTGGGCACCGCAGCGCATCCGCGTGAATGCCATCGCGCCGGGACCGATCCCGACCGACGGCGTGCGCAAGGCGTTCACGCCGCCGGCCGACAGCGGCGTGCCTGACGTGTTCGCGGCGGCCGAGGAGCGGATGGCCGAGTACGCGAAGAAGGGCATTCCACTCGGGCGGTGGGGCTCGCCGCGTGACATCGCGAACATGGTGGCGTTTCTCGCCTCACCGGCCGGCGATTGGATCACGGGCGCGATTTTCGTGATCGACGGTGGGGAGTGGCTGGCGAAGGCGCCGCTGTAGTGTGTGCGGTTTGTGACGACCTCGTGACGCGACGGCGGGAAAGCCCGCGGCCGTGCGCGATACGTTGGGGTTCCCACCGTGCGCGTCCGCGCGGCGGTCGTTTCCCGCCGAGGAGTCCGTCGTTGTCGATGTCTGCAGCCGGTTGGTCCGCGCAACTCACAGCCGAGGGGCCAGGCGGTTTTGCCGGACCGATGCGTCAGGCCACGCTCCCGCCGCGGCTCCGCCCCGACGCGGAGCTCGCCGTGCTCGATATCACCGAGTGGTTCGGCGAGACCAGCGGCGGAATCCGGACGTATCTGCTCGAAAAGGCGAAGTACGTCGCGGCGCGTCCCACGTTGCGGCACACGCTGGTCGTTCCCGGGCACCGCGACCGCGTGACCGACGCGGACGGGGTGCGCCTCTGCCGCCTCCGCGGCCCGCGCATTCCCGGACAGAAGCCCTATCGCTTCATGTTCGCGACGCGCAGCATCGCGCATCTGCTGCGGCACGAGCACGCCGACATCATCGAGATCGGTAGTCCGTTTCTCGTGCCGTGGATGGTGCGCCACGCCACCCGCAGCAGCGCGGTGCCGATGGTGTGTTTCTATCACACGAATCTGCCACGTCAGTTTGCGCCCGCGGCGGACACCGGTGGTCTGGTCCAGCGTGCGCTGCGCGATGCGACGTGGCGCTACATGCGCCGGCTGGATGCACTGGTCCCCCTCACCATCGTGGCCTCGGCGTACTCCGCGCGGGAATTGGCGCGCGTCGGGATCGATCGCGTGGCGCAGGTGCCGCTCGGGGTTGATCTCGCCGCCTTCACGCCGGCGCGGCGCGCCGATGCCGATGCCACGCGCGCGCGATTGGGCTTGCCGGCCGGGCCTCTGGCGGCATTTGTGGGGCGCTTCGCGCGGGAGAAGGAGCTGGAGACCGTGCTCGACGGATGGGCCGAGGTGGAGCGCCGCTGCGGTGCCCGGTTGGCGTTGGTCGGTGCCGGCCCGATGGAGGCGACCTTGCGCGCCCACCCGTATGGGCACCGCGTGCACTTTGTGCCCTTCGTGCAGGATCGCGCGACCCTGGCCGACCTGCTGGCGGCGCTCGATGTGTACGTGGCCGCAGGGCCGATCGAGACGTTCGGCCTGTCCGCGATCGAGGCGCTGGCCAGCGGCACGCCGGTGCTGACGGTGAGCGAGGGCGCCGTGGTGGAGCGGGTGGAGGCCAGCGGCGCCGGGCGGGTGTTTCAGCGGGGGGAGCCCACGTCACTGGCCGACGAGGCCGTGACCCTGTTCGGGGAGGATCTCGCGGCGCTGGGCGCGCGGGGGCGCGCGTACGCCGTGGCCGAACACGGCTGGGAGACGGTGTTCGATCGGCTGTTCACCGTGTATCGCAGCGTGCTGCGGCGCGAAGTGCCACCGGTGCTCCGCAGTGCGCGTCCGGCGGGTGTACGGTGAGTCCGGCCTCGCTTCGCCTCGCCCTCTTCACCGACACGTACGCCCCGCAGGTGAACGGGGTGGCGCGCACGCTCGAGCGTCTCACGGAGGCCGTTGAGGCGCGCGGTGGGGTGGTACGGGTGTTCGCGCCGCACGATCCGGACAGTGCGCCGTCGTCGCACGTGGCGCGATTCCCGAGCCGCGCGTTCTGGGCGTATCCGCAGCTCCGGCTCGCCTGGCCGTCGCAGCGGCGGGTGCAGGCCGAACTGCGGGCGTTCGCTCCGACCCTCGTGCATGCGGCGACGGAATTCGGCGTGGGGTTGGCGGGCCGCCGCGCCGCACGAGCGCTGGGGATTCCCTTTGTGTCGTCGTACCACACCAGCTTCACCGCCTACGCGGAGTACTACCGGCTTGGCCTGCTGGCGCGCCCCGGCTGGCATTTCCTGCGCTGGTTTCACAACGGGGGGTTGCGCACGTACTGTCCCACAAGCGCCATCGTTGACGAAGTGAACGCTCAGGGATTCGTGCGCACGGCTGTCTGGTCGCGTGGCGTGGACGGTGGTCGCTTTGCGCCGCACCACCGGTCGGAGGCGCTTCGCGAGCGGCTGGGTGCCACGGAGGACACGCTGGTGCTGTCGTACGTGGGGCGGCTTGCGGCCGAGAAAGGGCTCGACGTGGCGCTCGACGCGCTGGCGCTGGTGGAGCGTGCCCGTCCCGGCCGGGTGCGGGTGCTGGTGGTGGGCGACGGCCCGTACGAGGCTGAGGTGCGGCGCCGTGCACCGGCCGGCACACTGCTGACGGGGGCGCTGCACGGGCAGGCGCTGAGTGAAGCCTACGCGTCGGGTGACGTGTTTCTGTTTCCAAGTACGACCGACACCTTTGGCAACGTGATGCTGGAGGCGATGGCGTCCGGGCTGCCGGTGATCGGTGCCGACGTGGGGCCGACCCGCGAGCAGTTGCACTCCGGGGGCGGCTGGCTGGTGCCCCCCGGTCGTGCCGACGCGTTTGCGGAGACCATTGTGGGGCTGGTGGACGACCGGGATCGCGTTCGAGCGGCGGCGGCCCGCGCTGTGGGGTTCGCCGCGACGAAGACGTGGGATGCCGTATGGGAGGCGCTGCTGGACGACTACCGCGCCTTGCACCGCCCGGTGCGCGAGCACCCGTCGTTGCGCTGATCGGCTGCGGAGGAGTACTTACCACGATCGGCGTCCGTGCCGATCAGACAGACTCTTTCGCGATGGGCATTATGGCACAGTGGCGGCATTGCGGGACCACGATCGGGCGGCGCGTGCTGCCCGCCCTCCTGCTGGCCCTCACGGCCGGTGCGTGCGCGGCGCCGCTCACGTTGGCGCGCGATGATTCGGACACCGTGCTGGCCCGGCAGTCGCTCACCGCGCCGGATCCGTCGACGAAGGGCAGCTTCGCGGTGAAGACGCTGTACTACGGCAGCGGCACCGACAAGCAGCGCGCCGTCTATCGCGACTCGGTCACGCTGAAAACGGCGGTGGTGAACGGCGCCAAGTTTGCGAGTGCGCCCGACCCCACGCAGGCCCAGATCCGCAAGAAGTACTGGGGCTTCGACTTCACGAAGCTCCCCGTGAACGGGCGCGTGTGGTATCCCGATGCGGCGGGGCCGTTTCCGCTGGTGCTGGTGGTGCACGGCAACCACGACATGAAGGACTTCTCCGATCCGGGTTACGACTACCTCGGCGAGTTGCTCGCGTCGCGGGGATTCATCGTGGCCTCGGTGGACGAGAATTTTCTGAACGGCAACATCCGCGGCGAGAACGATGCGCGCGGCTGGATGCTGCTCAAGCATCTGCAATCGTGGAAGCGCTTCAACGACTCCACCGGATCGCCGCTGCAGGGGAAGGTGGACATGCAGCAGATCGCGCTGATGGGGCACTCGCGCGGCGGTGAGGCGGTCACGGTGGCCGGCGCGTTCAATCGCTTGGCGTACTATCCCGACGACGCCACGGTGAAGTTCGACTTCAACTTTGCCATCAAGTCACTCGTGGCGATCGCGCCGGTGGACGGGCAGTACCGCCCGGCCGACAAGCCGACGCCGGTGGCCAATTACAACTACCTGCTCATGCACGGCTCGCACGACGGCGACGTGTCTACGTTCAACGGACTCGCGCAGTACGAGCGCCTCCGTTTCACCGATGGGAAGCCGTGGTTCAAGTCGGCGGTGTTCGTGTACCGCGCCAATCATGGGCAGTGGAACACCACGTGGGGGAATCTCGACGGCGGGCCGCGCAGCGCGCGGTCGCTGGATGTGCGTGGGCTGCTGACGCCGCAGGCGCAGCGCCGGTTCGCCGAGGTGTACATCGCGGCATTTCTCGAGGCCACGTTGCGCGGGAAGAGCGAGTATCTCCCGCTGTTCCGCGATCATCGCGTGGCGGGGGCGTGGCTGCCCAAAACCATGTACACCACGCGCTTTCAGGAGAGCGCCTTCCGCACGGCGGCCGATTTCGAGGAAGACGTGGACGTGACCTCCGGGTCGGTGCCCGGGATCACGTTCGCCGGCGACTCGCTGGCGGTGTGGAAGGAGTCGCCGGTGCCGTTCCGCTCGCGCGGGTCCACGCAGGCGCATAATGCGGTGACGATCGGCTGGAACAACCGGATTGCCGGCGACGACACGACGAAGCTGGGCACGGCGGCGTCGTTCACCATGCAGGTCAGCGATTCGCTGCGCGCCGCGTGGCGTGTGGACGGCGCGGCGTCGCTGGTGTTCTCGCTCACGCCGACCGATGCGAAGCCCGGCCCTCGGGCGGCCGCGCGCGATACCACGAAGAAGACCGACTCGCTGTCCAAGGCGCCGAAGAAGCCGGCGTCGAAGAAGCCGTCGGCCAAAGACACGAAGCCCGACACGGTGCCGGTCGATCTCTCGATCGAAGCGACTGATGCCGGCGGGCGTACGGCCTCGGTGCTGTTATCCACGTACGGCGTGGTGCGTCGTCCGCTCCCGGCCTACGTGTATCGGCGCGCCGGCCGCGACAAGCAGCGCTTCGCCAGTGTGTCCGAGATCGTGTTGCAGACGTACGCGATTCCGCTGGCCGATTTTGCGCGTGTGACGCCGGGCTTCGAGGCGTCTCGCCTCACCCGCGTGCGGTGGCGCTTCGACCGCAGCGCGGCCGGCACGATCATCCTGGACCACATCGGCTTCTCCACCATGCGCCCTGAGTTCACCGCCCCCACGACGGGAGCGGCGCGATGAGCCGCCCGTTCATGCTCCTTCGCCGTGGCGCGCTGGTTGCGGCGATGGTCACGACCGCGGTCACGTCCACCGCCCGGGCGCAGGCGCCCACGCCGGCGGGGCCGAAGGCACCGGACCAACGCGAGCGGTACGCGCCGCTCGTGCTGAAACTGCCGGCCACGGCCCGCGTGTTGTCGTTGGGCGGGGCGCGCGTGGCGCTGCGCGACGCCGATGCGGTATTCGGCAATCCGGCGCTGGTGGGGACCGCCACCGCGCTCGCCGTGGGCGCTGAACGCTACGCCAGCGGGGCCACGGCCGGACAGTTCGCCAGCAGCTCCACCATCGGGCCACTCGGCATCGGCGTCGGTGTGCACATGCTCGACGCTGCGCCGTCGTCCGGCGTGTTTCCGGCCGCCAGTGAGGTGCTGACGCGGGCGACTGTGCCCGGTACCAGCAGTCTGGCGGCATCGGTGGCGGCGTCGCTCACGTGGAAGCAGCTGCGCTGGGGCGTGGCGGCCACGTACCTCAACGAGCGTGTGGCGGACGATCAGGCCCGCGGTGTCGCGTTCGATCTCGGCGCGTCGAAGTCGCTGCCGTTTCTGGGGAGCACGGTAGGGGTGGCCGTCCAGCATCTGGGGTCGCGCCTCGCGGTGGCCGGCCGCCGAGAGGCGTTGCCCACGCAACTCGCGCTCGGGATTGCGACCGCCCCGCGTGGCATCGGCGCGTGGGTGGATGTTGCGGGCACGGCGGAGCTCGACGTGCGTCGGGACGGTGCGCTCTACCCACGCGGCGGAGTGGAGGTGAGTTACGTCCCCATTGAGGGGGTGTCGTTCACGGGGCGCGTGGGCGGGCGGCGCCCGCAGCTGCGCGCCGAGCAGCCGTTCACCGCGGGCGGCGGGATCACGGTGGATCGCGTGACCCTCGACTACGGGTGGGAGACGCTCCGCGAGGGGGCGGGACACCGGCTGACGCTGCGGCTGCGGTAGCGGCTGCGGTAGCGGCTGCGGTCGCGGCGCATTCCGCCGCGATTTTGCGCGCCGCTCCCCTGTGCGTGGCGCGCGGCATTTCGCTAAATTGAGAGGCTGGCCTGCGGTACCGCGGGTCGGCGCTCCGGTAGCTCAGTTGGTAGAGCAGTGGCCTTTTAAGCCATAGGTCGTGGGTTCGAGTCCCACCCGGGGCACTTGCCGGTCATTCGCCGGGTACACGGGTATCTTTGCGTATGCGTGGTCGCAGTTTCCTCTCCGCGGCGCTGCTCCTGGCGGCCGCCACTCTGATGCTCCCGCACGCCGCCGGAGCGCAGTTCGGTCTGCCCGCGCGCGCCAGCGCCGCCGACAGTGCCCCGGCCGTGTCGCCCGCCTCGCCGCGTGGTGCGCTGGAGTCGTTTCTGCGCCTGGCCGATGCCGGCGACTGGACCGGGGCGGCGGCGTATCTGTCCGTGCCAGTCGGGTCGCGGGGGCGCGCCCCGCAACTGGCGCGCCGGCTCTCGAGCGTGCTCGAGCAACGCCTCGCCCTCGACGTGCGCACGGTGTCCGGCGCGGTGGCCGGGGATACCACCGACGGCGACGCCACGGGCGACCGCATCGCGGTGTTGCCCGGGGCCAACGGCCGCGAGGAACCGGTGCGGCTGGTGCGTATCGCCGCGCCGTCGGGTGGCGCGGTGCGTTGGGTGTTTTCGCAGAGCACGGTGGCCTCGGTGGACGGCTGGTTCGAGAACCTCGGAGCCCCGTGGCTCCGTGAACGGTTGCCGGCGTCGCTCCGGCGCGACGGCCCGCTCAATCTCTACCTGTGGCAGTGGATCGGCCTCGCGATCGCGCTCCCGCTCGTGGTGCTGCTGGCGTGGGCGCTCGGCGCGCTGCTGCGCACGATCCTGGGACGGATCGCACAGCGCACCGTGACCGACTGGGACAACCTGCTCCTCGAGCAGCTACGCGGGCCGTTCCGGTTGTGGGCGGCGTCGCTGGCCCTCTCGCCGCTGCTCGCGCCGCTCGCGCTCAACACCCGCATTGCGGCCTTTGCCACGTCGCTCACCCGCGGCCTCGTGCTGCTGGCGCTCTTCTGGGGGCTGCTGCGCATCATCCGGCTGGCACAGGACCGCGTAACCAACGCCGCCTCGGCCACGGGGCAGGGGGCCCAGGCCCGCACGCTCGTGCCGCTGTTCGGCAATATCCTGCGGGTCACCGTCGGCATCGTGGCGCTGCTTGTGGCGCTGGCGCAGTTCGGCTATCCGGTGGGCACGCTGCTGGCCGGACTTGGCATCGGCGGTATCGCGGTGGCACTGGCCGCGCAGAAAACCGTGGAGCATCTCTTCGGCAGCGTGTCGCTGGCGGCCGACAACGCCTTCCGTGTGGGCGACTGGGTGCGCGCCGGCACCACCGAAGGGGCCGTGGAGCGGATCGGGCTCCGCTCCACCAGCCTGCGCACCGTGGACCGCACCGTCGTGCGCATCCCCAACGGCCGGCTGGCCGACGAGCGCATCGAAACCTTCGGTGAGCGCGATCGCATCCTGCTGCGCACCGCGATCGACCTCACCTACGACACCACCCCGGAGCAGATCGAACGCATCCGCGACGCCCTCGAGGCCGCGCTGCGCGCGCACCCGCTGGTGTTCGACGAGATCGTGCGCGTGCACGTGGTGGGCTTCACCGAGTCCGCCATCCGGCTCGATGTGCTCGCGTGGTTCATGACCACGGAATGGCAGGAGTTCCTGCGCATCCGGCACGACATGCTGCTGACGTTCATGCGCATCATCCGCGCGCACGGGTCGAGCTTCGCGTACCCGTCGCGCACCGTGTATCACGTGCAACCGGACGCCTGACCGCATGATGCCCCTCTTGGCGGCCGTCGCGTCGCAAGTGCTCTCGGTGCTGCCGGCCGTCGCGCAGGGCGACATGCTGCAGGCGCCGCCGCCGCTGCTGGCCACCGAGTTGGCCGCCACGCTGCTGCAAGGCGCCATCACCACCGGACTCGCGGCGCTGTGTGCGCACTTGTACGTGCGTTACCGGCGTCCGTGGTTCGGCTGGTTTGCCGTGGCGTGGAGCGTGTACGTGGCGCGGCTGCTGTGCATCCTGAGCTTTCTGCTCACGGGCGAACGGGTGTGGCTGTACTGGCATCAGGTGACCACCGGCTGGACCGCGCTGGCGCTGCTCTGGTCGGCCATCGTGTTTCTGCGACAGCCCAAGGCGCGTGCGGCGTATCTGCTGCTGGCGCTCTTTCCGGCGCTCTGGTCGTATGTGGCGATCTACCAGCTCGATCACTTCCTGTGGGCGGCGCTGCCGGCGGTGTTGTTCCTGAGTGGGGCCACGCTGTGGACGGGGTGGGTGTTCTGGCGCCATCACCGCATTGCGCAGTCCACCGGCGCGCGCTTGCTGGCCGTGTCGTTCTTCCTGTGGGGGCTGCACCACCTCGACTATCCGTTCCTGCGGGCGCAGGGGGCGTGGACGCCGTGGGGCTACTACCTCGACATCTCCTTCGAACTGCTGGTCGGGTTCGGCCTCGTGTTGTTGGTGCTCGATGATCTCGGACGCGGCGTGCGCGCGCTGTCCGCGCTCTCCGGTGATCTGCAGCGCCGCGATCGCACCACCGACCCGCTCGACGTGCTGTTGTCACGGCCGCTCGCCCTGCCCGGCGTGCGGGGCACGGCCATGTATGTGTTCGACGCCGACGGCGCCGACGACACCGGGGGGACCGACGCGCTGGAAGGCGCCCTCACCGCGTGGCGCGATGGCGGAGAGCCCATGGCGGGCGAGGCTAATGACGAGGCGGCGGCCGACGCGGTGTCGTCGGCCACGCGCGGGCGCTTCGTGCGCGGCGCCGGATCGTGCGCCGGGTGGGACAACGCCACCCCCGAACAGGCGGTACTCGACGCCCTCACGCGTATGCGGCTGTCGCGGCGTCCGCAGCTGGTGTCGGCGGCCGGCCAGCAGCCGTTCATCGCCGCGTTGCCCGTGGGATCGGGCACGCGACTCGTGGGCGCGCTCGTGATGGCGGGCGACGTGCGGAATCCATTCACCGCGCTCGACGACGACTTCCTGCTCACGCTGGGACAGCAGGTCGGCGCGGCCCTTGAACAATCGGCGCTCGACCGGCAGCTGGCTACGCGCACCACGGCGCTCGAGCGGCTGTCGGCCCGCATGGTGCGCCAGCATGAAGACGAGCGCCGTCGCCTGTCGCGCGAACTGCACGACGAAACGGCGCAGGTGTTTTCGGCGGTCAAAATGCAGCTCGAAGCGTTGCGTCCGCTGCTGGCCGAGGGCGCCTCGCCGCGGCTCGATCGTCTGCTGTCGCTGGTGGATACCGGCATCGCCAGCATCCGGCAGGTCACCAGCGATCTGCGCCCCACCTTGCTCGATGATCTGGGGCTGCGCCCCGCGCTGCATTCACTCGTGACCGATTTCACCGAGCGCAGCGGCATCCGCGCCACCTTCGATGCGCCCGCCCTGTTCCCGCCGTTGCACCCCGACGCGGATCTGGCGCTGTTCCGTGCGTTGCAAGAAGCGCTGTCGAACGTCGTGCGTCACGCGCACGCCACGCAGGTCGAGGTGCTGGTCACCGTTGATGACGGCGGTTTAGCGCTCTGTGTGTGTGACGACGGCACGGGATTTCCCGTGGGACGCAACGGGCGCATTCGTGACGCCGAGCATCGCATGGGGCTGACCGGCATGCGCGAGCGGATCTTCGCGATCGGTGGTGACGTGGTGATCGCCAATCGCGGCAAGGGCGCCGAGGTGCGGATCCGCGCCCCGCGTGTGGATGTCGGCCGCGCCAACCCTGTCGGTCCCTCGTGAGCCACGCGTGACGCATTTTCAGCAGTCTGGGCCGGCACCGACGCGCATCCGCGTGCTGATTGCCGACGATCACGCGCTCGTGCGTGAGGGGTTACGCTATGTCCTCGATGCCGATCCCGGCATCGAAGTGGTGGCGGAGGCGGCCAACGGCCGCATCGCGGTGGAGCTGGCGCAGCAGTACGCGCCGGATGTCGTCGTGCTGGATATCACCATGCCCGAGGAGACCGGCCTGCACGCGGCCGCGCGGTTGCGTGCGCTGTTGCCGTCGGCGCGCATCCTCATGCTGAGCATGCACGACCAGAGCGAATACGTGCGGGAAGGGATGCGCATCGGCACGCACGGCTATCTGCTGAAGGACTCGGCGGGCGAAGAGCTGCGGGCGGCGATTCACGCGGTCCATGCGGGCGGCACGTTCTTCAGTCCCGCCGTGGTGAAGCGCCTCAGCGCCAGCGAGGCCGCGCCGGTGTCCGCGACGCATCTCCAGCTCGAATTGCTCACGCCGCGGGAGCGCGATGTGCTGGGGGGCGTGGCGCGCGGGCTCACGAACAAGGCGATCGCGGCAGAGCTGGGAATCAGCCGGCGCACGGTGGAGGCGCATCGCGAAAGTCTGATGCGCAAGCTCGAGATTCACAGCGTGGCCGGGCTCACCCGCTTTGCGCTGGAAGCCGGACTGATGCCCGACGCCTGATCCTCGCGACGCCGCACGGCAGATGTCACCCGGCACAGACGGAGTGGCGCCGGCCCTTGGCGTTGTGACGACATCGAGATGGTGGTGTGACCGGCGCGTGGCGCGCTGATCACCAGCCCGTGGCCGAGGCGCGCGATCATCGTGTTCCATGAGCCCACTATTGGCCCGACTCGATGCGCGCGATCGCGCGCTGTTTCTCCGCCTCGTGCTGACGGCCACGTCCGCGCGGTCGCGTCGCCGCTTCTGGACCACGCTCACCCATGTGGGCGGCGCGCGGGCCAGCATCGCCCTGAGCATCGCCTCGGCGGCGTTGCCCGGGGTCACGGTCGCGATGGCGTGGCGCACCCTGCTGCTGCTGGGTGCGTCGCACGCGGTGGTGCAGATCGTGAAGCGTCTGGCGGGCCGCCCGCGCCCCACGGCGTGGCGTGGCGGCGACGGGCCCGATCCCCTCGTGCTCGTCCCCGATCAGTTCTCGTTTCCCAGCGGACACGCCTGTGCCGCCATGGCGGTGGCCGTCGGACTCGCGGCCGCGATGCCGTCGCTCACCATCCCGCTGCTGATTGTGGCGCTGTTGGTGGGTTTCTCGCGCGTGATGCTGGGCGTGCACTATCCCGGCGACGTGCTGGTGGGGCAAGCGATTGCGTTGATCGCGGCGTACCCGGTGCTTCGGTAGGAACTGCCAAATGCTTAGGAGGCAGGGGGGAGGGTATCCGGGTGGAGAACGCAGGACGGCCGCGCCGTGATCCTGCCTCCTCCTTCCTGACACCCTCCTCCCTGCTCACTCAGCAGTTGGCCGTTTCCGAGCTCGAGCCTCGCCCAGAACTCACCCTCTGCGACGTGCGTCACAGCGCGCGGTGACAGCACCACGGGCGGTTCGTCACCCCGGTAGCGGTTCACCTTTCTGCTCGACGGTCCCCTGATGATCCTCTCTGCGTTGTACGCCGACCGCCTGACCGCGCTCCCCGGTGTGGCGGAGGGGGCGGACCCGCGCCTCCGGCTGTTGCACTGCCGACTGGAGCGCGGCCCATCGGCGATGTCGCGCGTGTCCGTGGCGCTGGCGGGACCGGACGATGCGCCGCCGGTGGTGTGCCGGCAGGAGGGCACCGCGTGTCCTGGCGGCGATCTCCGGTTGGCCGCGCTGGACCCTCGCGGCGCTGGCGCAGGTCGCGGGCGGCACGTGCGCCTTCGAACTGATCGGCGTGAAACCCGTGCGGGCGTTTGACGCGACCGTGATCATGGTGGCGGCGTTCGCCACGCGCGACGGCGTCGTCACGCGCATCGTGGGGGCGGCCGTCGTGGACGGCGACCCGTTGATCGCGACGGCACGGGCCGCGTGCCACGCCGCCAACCGGCTGGCGATACCGCTGGTCGAGGCGCCGTCGGCTGACGCGTAACGGCGCGCCGTGGCCGGAGCGCGCGGCGCACCGGCCGGCGACAGATCGGCCGACTGGCCGATGATCCACTAGAATTCCCATGTGATTTTTCTGACCGCTTTCCGCGCCGTCGCGCGACCGAACCGTCTGTCGGTCCGCGGGCCGCTCTGCCTCCCCCTGTTGTTCCTGGGCGCCTGCGCCCGGTTCGGGGGAGGCGCGGCGCCGATTACAGTCGCGCCGCCGCCCAGTGCCGTGGTGCCGGCGGCCGCCCCGACGATCGAGGCGCCTGTGGTTGCGCCCGCGCCGGTCGATCGTGCCACGCCCGACGAGGTGGTGCGCACCGCGGTGGCCGTGTTCGGTGGCGACAGCGCGCTGCTGCAGCCGGCGGTCAGACCGTTCGGCGATACCGGCGATGTCGCGGCGGATGCCGACGCGGATTCCACGGCGGATGCCATCGAGGAGCCCCTGTGGGACCTCGACGTGCGCTCGTACGAAACGCACGATCGGGTGGAGCACTACGTGGGGCTGTTTTCCACGGGGCGGGGTCGTGAGACCTTTTCGGCGCGCCTGTCACGCGGGACGCGCTACGAGCCGATGATCCGCGCCAAGCTGCGGGCCGGCGGCATGCCGGAGGACCTCACCTATCTGGCGCTGATCGAAAGCGGCTACGACCCGCACGCCTATTCTCGCGCGGCGGCGGTGGGGATGTGGCAGTTCATGAGCGGGACCGCACGCTTGGTGGGGATGCGCGTGGATTGGTGGGTGGACGAACGGCGCGATCCGGCCCGTGCCACCGACGGGGCCATCCGCTTTCTGCGGGACCTGCAGAAGCAGTTCGACGGCTCCCTGTATCTGGCGGCTGCCGCGTACAACGGCGGTCCGGGGCGGGTGGCGCGCGGGCTCACGCGTTTTGCCGGCGAACTGGATGGCACGGCCGGTGATGATCGATTTTTTGCGCTGGCCGAGCAGGACTATCTGCGCGCGGAAACCAAGAATTACGTGCCGCAGCTGATTGCGGCGGCGCTGGTGGCCAAGATGCCGGCGCGGTACGGCCTCGTGATCGATTCGCTGCCGGAGTACGGGTACGACTCGGCGTTGGTGGCGGCCGGGACGGCGCTGGGCAGCGTGGCCGCCGCCACCGGTACGACGAAGCTCGAGCTGCGGGACCTCAATCCGGCCATCCTGCGTGGCATTGCGCCGCCGGATGCCGATCTTTGGGTTCGGATACCCGCCGGGACGGCCGAACGGGCGCGCTGGGCGCTGGACAGCATGCCAGCCGAGGAGCGCCTTGGGTACCACGTTCGCCCCGTGGTGGGCACGAGCACCACGCCGACGCGCTTCGCGGACCAGCACGGTCTCACGCTGAAGCAATTGCGCGCCTTCAATCCCACCATGAAGTCCACCCGGAAGGGGCGGCTCGTGGCGGGGCAGTCGCTCCGTATACCCACCGCGTTGGCGCTGAGCTATGCCCGCGACATTCCTGACCCCGCCATTGAGCGGTACGGCGGATCGTCGTCGACCACGTTGTCGTCGCGCGGCATTCACGTGGTGAAGCGCGGCGAGTCGCTGGGGGCGATCGCCAAGCGCTATGGCACCACGGTGACCCGCCTCAAGTCGCTGAACGGCATCAAGGGTTCGCGCGTGATGGCCGGCCAGACGTTGCGGGTGCGCAGCGGCAGCAGCGCGGCCACGAAGTCGACGGTCAAGAAGGCGACGGCCAAGAAGGCGACGGCCAAGAAGGCGACGGCGAAGAAGTCGACGGCCAAGAAGTCGACGGCGAAGAAGGCGACCACGAAGAAGTCGACCGCGAAAAAGAAGACGGCGTCCTCAAAAAAGAAGACGCCGCCGCGCTAGCACTCCTTGAACGTGCCGTGCCCCCACCTCATTCCAGCACGCCCCGCCCGCGGTATCCCTTCGTGATCAGGCTTTCGTAGCCGTTCGCCGGGTCGAGCCCCAAGCTGATCGACCGCTGCACCGCCACGGGGCCGCGGTTGTACACCAGCAGCGCCAGCTTGAGATCGCCCTTCTGTTCGCGGATCAGGGCGCGCAGGTACCGGAAGCCGATCCTGAGGTTCACCTCGGGGTCGAGCAGCTGTTGGCGGGTCACGGCGGGTTCGAATTCGCGCGCTGTGCCGAGCATGAGCTGGGTGAGCCCGAGGGCACCGGCCGGACTGACCGCACGCGGGTTGAACACGCTCTCCACGCGGATCAGGCGGAAGCCAAGTTCCGGTTCAATGCCGGCGGCGACCGCCGCGTCAAAGATTTTGCGGGCCAACTCCAGTTTGATCCGGTACTTCGCGCTGTAGAGATACACGCGATGCCAGCGGCCCAGCGATTCGCCACGGACCCCCTCCCGGGGATCGAGTCCGAACGGCAGGGTACGCCCGGTGGCGCGCGTGGTCCGGGACAGGACGTCGCCGGCTGGCCGCCACAGCGGCGGGAGCGGCAACATGGCGACCGGTGACGCCAGCGGCCCCCGACGGGTGCTCGGGGTGCCCGGCTCCACCGGTACCGGGGTGCCGGGTACGGGGGGCACGCGGCGGGTGGCGGTAGCCGACACGGCCAGGGTGGTAACGACCACGGCGGCCGTGAACACCCGGAGCAACGGACGCGTAACGTGGCGACGAGACATCCGTCGCCGACGAGCCACCGCGTCGCGGCTCGGGATTCTGTCGGACGAGTGGTGCATTGGCCCTCCCGATCAGCAGGTCACTCACGGACTGCTGATGAAGTCTCCCGTCGTGCCGCCGCGTTTTTCACGCAGCACGATGTCGGAAATCACCATCGTCCGGTCAACGGCCTTCGCCATGTCGTAGATCGCGAGCAAGGACACGGAAACGGCCGTCAAGGCTTCCATCTCCACCCCAGTCGTCGAGGTGGTTCTGACGAATCCCTCGACCCGAAGGCCCGGCAGGGATGTATCAATGCTAACCCGGACCTCGATCGCGGACAACGGGAGCGGGTGGCAGAGGGGGATGAGGTCGGCGGTCCGCTTGGCGGCCTGAATCCCCGCCAGACGGGCCACGGGGATCACGTCACCCTTCTTTAACGTGTTGTCCTGTATGGCTTTGAGTGTTTCCGGGGCCATCCGGATGGCGCCCGAGGCGAGCGCCGTGCGCACCGACATCGGCTTGTCGCCGACGTCCACCATGGTGAAATGTCCGGCCGCATCGAGGTGCGAGAACGCGCGTCCGGGCTGTTCCGGCTTGTCTGGAATCACGGGCGCAGGGTCCGGTGAAGGGAAGCAAGAAGTGACGCGCCAAGAAGCTGCGGGCTCACGTTGCCCTGGGCTTTGGCTTTCGCCTGTTCCACCAGCACGACGGCCGATGCCGCGCGCCGCGCGTCGGCGTCGCGTCCGCCGCCGACCAACTGGCGGGCGCGCGCGTGCAAGAGATGCGTGAGCGCGTCGAGGGTGTCGGTGAATGCGCCACGCGCACCGGCCACGCCCTGTCGCGCCGCCGCCTTCACGCGTTCGGCGGCGCCATCGGGTGTGGACGGCTGCAGCGCGGCCTCCAGCAGTCGGCGCGCCCCCGCCAACGCGGCCGCCATGGCATCGCCCGCCAACAGTGCACCGGGGGCGCCGTTCATGCGGGCGATCGCTTCCTCGTGCGGCATCCGGGCCATGCGCCGCGCCACCACCGGATCCGCGAGAAACGCCTCGGTGTCGGCGCGGCTCAGGGTCGGCACGCGGATCGACACCACGCGCGACTTGATGGTGGGGAGCAGGTTCCCGGGTTCGCTCGTCGTGAGAATGATCGTGGTGCCGGGCGGTGGCTCTTCGAGCAGCTTGAGAAAGGCGTTCGCCGCCTGATCGGCCCCTTCCTGGGACACCATGCGTTCGGCGTCACCCACCACGAACACGGTGCGGGCGGCCATCGCGGGGCGCACCGCGGCGAGTTGTACCAGCGCCCGGATCGTCCCCACGTGCAGCCCCTCGGTGCCCTCCGACGGCGCCCAGAGTCCTTCGGCTTCCATCCGCTCGGCAATCGCCTCGCGGAAATCGGCCTTCACATCGTCCACCGACGGATTCGTGAGCCGAGGGCGTGGAAAGAACCAATGCAGGTCGGGGTGCACGGCGCGCGCGGCATACCGGCACTGCTGACACTCGCCACAGGGGGCCTCGAGGCGCGCGCTCAGGGCGCGGTCGCAGAGCAGGTACTGCCCGAGCCAGAGGGCGAGCCGCTGTTTGCCCACCCCGCGGTGGCCCTGCAGCATGAGACTGGCGGGCAGCCGGTCATCGGCGGCGGCCGCGGTGATCCGGCGCCGCAGCGCGACATGTCCGTAAAGCGGGCGGAGCGACATGCGCGCAATATGCAGAGGTCACCGTCGTCCCCGTCAGTCCGCCTTCAGCGCCCGGATGTCTTTCTCTATGTCGTGTCGCCGCGTTTTCGCCCCGCTTCTCGGGCTCGCCCTCGTGTTGGCCACGGTCCCCGCCGCCGCCCAGTCGCGCGCCCGCACGCTGGGGCTCGCCCCCGGGGTGTTCACCCCCGGCCCCCACAATGCGATCACCGACGTGGCGGGGGTGCGGGTGGGACACGCCACGATCACCCTGGGCGACTCCATCCGCACGGGCGTGACGGCCATCGTGCCGCACGGGGGCGATCTGTACCGCGACCGCGTGCCGGCGGCGCTGCACGTGGGAAACGGCTTCGGCAAGCTGCTCGGGGTCACCCAGCTGCGCGAACTCGGCGAGCTCGAAACCCCCGTGCTGCTCACCTGCACGCTGTGCATCTGGCAGGTGGGCGATGCGCTGGCGCAGTATATGCTGGCCAAGCCGGAAAACGACAACGTGCGCTCGATTAATCCGGTGGTGGGTGAGACCAACGACGGGCAGCTCAACGCCACGCGCGCGCGCCCGGGACTCGCGGCGGCGGTCGGGCGCGCGTTGGCGGCGGCGGATACCGGCGCGGTGGCCGAGGGGAGTGTCGGGGCCGGGCACGGGACCGTGATGTTCGGTTGGAAGGGTGGGATCGGGACGTCGTCGCGGGTGCTGCCGGCCTCGCTGGGCGGTCACACCATCGGGGTGCTGGTGCAGGGCAATTACGGCGGCGTTTTGCAAATGGCGGGGGTGCCCGTGGGGCAGCTGCTGGGGCGGTACGCCTTTCAGCGCGACGTCCAACCGGCTGGTGCCGGTCGCTCGCCGTTTGAAGCTCCCGCGCCGGGGGATGTCGGGGCCGAACGCGGCGACGGCTCGTGCATGATCGTGATCGCCACCGATGCCCCGCTGCTGTCGCGTAACCTCGAACGGCTGGCGGCGCGCGCCGTGATGGGGCTGGCCCGCACTGGGTCGAGCGCGTCCAACGGGTCGGGCGATTACGTGATCGCGTTCTCCACGTCGCGCCGGGTGCGGCGCGCGCCCGAGGCGGCGCTCAACACCAACGACGAAGTGGGGAACGACGCGATGTCCGCGCTGTTTCAAGCGGTGACGGAAGCCACGGAGGAGGCGCTGTACAACGCGTTACTGACGGCCACGCCGGTGGCCTCGCGTGCGGGGCGCGTGTTGCCGTTGCCGATCGACTCCGTGCGCGTGTTGCTCGAGGCGCGCGGCATCCGCCCCGCGCGGTAATTTTCCGGTCTGCGCTCTCGTGCGATTCCTGTTGCCTCGTAATTTTCTTGTCATGAATCCTTCCGCCGTTTCCATGCCGGCCCGCGATCACGCGGCGGGCCGTCTGCAGGGCGTCGCGCACACGACGGCGAGCGCCGTGCCGTGGCAGCTGTCGGCGGTGGTGTTCGCGGCCACCAGCGTGATCGTGGGACTGGTGTGGGACATCTCGTGGCACATGACGATCGGCCGCGACACGTTCTGGACGCCGGCGCATCTGGCGATCTACACCGGCGGCGCCGTGGCGGGGCTGGCGTGTGGCGCCGAAGTGCTCCGACGCTCGTTCTTCACGGCGGTGCCTCCAGCCGATGGGGTGACCGTGTGGCGGCTCTTCAACGGGCCACTGGGCGGATGGCTGTGCATCTGGGGCGCGGTGGCCATGGTCACGTCGGCGCCGTTCGACGACTGGTGGCACGCGGCGTACGGCCTGGATGTGAAAATCGTGAGCCCGCCGCACGCGGTGCTCGCCCTCGGGTTCATCAGCATTCTGGGCGGCGCGCTCGTGATGGCCAACGCCGTGCAGGGGCGCAACGCGGATCACGCGGCGACGGGTGACGCGCCGTCGGCGCTGATGCCGTGGGTGGTGGCGTACATGAGCGGCCTCGTGCTGACCATGCTGTCCGTGTTCACGACGGAGTTCCACAGCCGTGAAGCCATGCA
>JARIEX010000229.1 GCA_031127095.1 Gemmatimonadota bacterium | reverse complement strand
CCTCCACGACCGCGGCGAAGCCGAAGGCAACGTCCAAGACGAAGTCCAAGGCAAAGCCGAAGGCCAAGGCCAAGGCGAAATCGACGCGCGCATCATCGGGCACCGCCGCCGCGGGTGATTCCACGCGCAAGCGCAGCGCGGGCGCGGTGGGCTCACAGGCCGGCGACCGGCATCTGGCGTTCAAGGGGACCGGGAGTGATCTCGATTCACTGTGGCCCGTGAAGTTGCCGGCCCCGCTGCCGGGCTCGGTGTTGCCGGCCAAGCGCGTGATTGCCTACTACGGCAATCCGCTCTCCAAGCGGATGGGAATCCTGGGCGAGTTCGAAACCGAGGAGATGCTGCGCAAGCTCGATCGCGAGGCGGCGGAGTGGACGCGTCTCGATCCGGCGCACCCGGCGCAGCCGGCGTTGCACCTGATCGCCATGGTGGCCAACCCCGATCCCGGACCGAGCGGGAAGTACCGCACGCGGATGGACAGCGCGCTGATCGAGAAAGTGTACGGCTGGGCGAAGTCGCGGAACGCGCTGCTGTTCGTGGACTTGCAGGTGGGCCAGAGCACCCTCGCGCAGGAGCTGCCGTGGATCGAGAAGTTCCTGATGCGCCCCGACGTGCATCTGGGTATCGACCCGGAGTTCTCCATGAAGGCCAGCGGCGCCGTGCCGGGGCGCCGGATCGGCACCTACGATGCGGCCGACATCAACTACGCGATCCGCTTTCTCGCGAATCTGGTGGACAAGCACAAACTGCCGCCCAAGATCCTGGTGGTGCACCGCTTCACGCCGAAGGGCGTGACGAATGTCCGCAACATCACGCTCGACCCCAAGGTGCAGTTCGTGATGCACATGGACGGCTTCGGGGCCCCGTGGCTCAAGCGGGACACGTACTACCGCGACATCAAAAAGGAGCCGGTGCAGTTCACCGGCTGGAAGCAGTTCAGCAAGGCCAAGAACGACAATCCGCCCACCACGCGCGAGGCGATCTTGCGCCTGTGGCCGACGCCGCTGTACATCCAAGTGCAGTAGTGCTCCCCGGCTGATCCGGCTGCGGGGGCCGTGGTACTCGCCTGCCCCCTCTGCCCGGTTGGCCATGCATCGACGAGAACTGCTGATCGCGGCGGCTGCCGCGGCAGCCCTGACGCTCCTTCCCGGCGAGGCGCAGGCGGCGTGGCTCCGCTCCGCCGCGGCCACGGGGCAGCCCGCCGTCCTGTCAGCGGCGCAGCGCGCCACGCTGGCCGCCCTGGCCGACGCGATCATTCCGCGCACCGACACGCCGAGTGCGACCGACGTGGGCGTGGTGGCGTGGATCGACGTGATCGCCGCCGACTACTACACCGACGCCGACCGGCTGGCGCTGACCACCGGCCTCGACGCCATCGACGCGCAGGCGCGCGCCATCGGTGGCCAGCCGCTGGCGTCGCTGCGTGGCGACACGCTGGCCGTGGTGATGACGGCGCTCGACACGCCATACGATCGCAACGCGGTTGCCGCGCGCGGCTACGCCCGCGTGAAGGGACTGGTGGTGCACGGCTATTTCACCAGCGAGCGCGTGCAGCGCGACGTGCTCAAAACCGAAATCATGCCGGGTCGCTTTGACGGCGCCGCGGACATGCCCGCCCGCAACGGAGGCCGCGATGAGTGACGACCTGACGATGGATGCCCAGCCGCAGCGTCGCGTGTTCGACGCGATCGTGGTGGGCTCCGGCATCAGCGGCGGGTGGGCGGCCAAGGAGCTCACCGAACGCGGACTGGCCACGCTGGTGCTGGAAGCGGGCGGCCCGGTGGATTTTGGCGGCAAGGATTTCGTGGAGCACATCCAGCCGTACGACATGAAGTACCGCGGCTGGGGCGACCGCAACGCGCTGGAGCAGGAGCAGCCGGTGCAGCGGCAGTGCTACGCCTGCGACGAAACCGGGCACAAGTTCTTCGTGAACGACCGTGACAACCCGTACGTGGCACCCGACACCGCGCCCTTCAAGTGGTTCCGCGGGCGGCAGGTGGGCGGGCGCTCGATCACGTGGGGGCGTCAGGTGTATCGCTGGAGCGACCTCGACTTCGAGGCCAACGCAAAGGACGGGCACGGCACCGACTGGCCGATCCGGTACAAGGACATCGCGCCGTGGTATTCGCACGTGGAGCGGTTTATCGGTGTGACCGGTGCCAAGGAAGGGCTGGCGCAGCTCCCCGATGGCGAGTTCCTGCCACCGATGGAGATGACCGTCGTGGAACGGGTCGCGCGCGAACGCATCCTGAAGGCGTTCAACGGCGAGCGCGTGATGACGATTGGTCGCGCGGCGGTGCTCACGCAGAACCACAACGGGCGCGCCGCGTGCCACTACTGTGGCCCGTGCGAACGCGGCTGTGCGACGCACTCGTATTTCAACAGCATCGGCAGCACGCTCCCCGCGGCACAGAAAACGGGACGGCTCACGCTGCGTCCACACAGCGTGGTGGCCGAGGTGCTGTATGACGCCAAGCGCGGTCGCGCGCGCGGTGTGCGGGTGATCGATGCCCGTACGCAGCAGGACGTCGTGTACGAGGCCAAGGTGGTGTTTCTGTGCGCCTCCACGATCGAGTCGGTGCGCCTGTTGCTGAACTCCAGCAGCACGCGGTGGCCCGACGGCCTCGCCAACTCCAGCGGCACGCTGGGGCGCTACGTGATGGACCATCACTACGGCTCCGGCGCCGGCGGCACGATGCCGGGCTACCTCGACAAGCGCACGATCGGTCGTCGGCCGAACGGCATTTATGTAGCGCGCTTCCGCAACGTGACCACGGCGCACCCGGATTTCCTGCGCGGCTACGGCATGCAGGGCGGCTCGAGTCGTGCCGGCTGGGGACGCGGCAGCGGCATGGCGGGGTTCGGCGCGGCGTTCAAGCAGTCGCTGATCGACGATCTGGGGCCGTGGGGGATCAGCATCGGCGGCTGGTGCGAAACACTGCCGCACGCCGACAACCGGATCACGCTGGACGGGACCACGAAGGACAAGTGGGGCATTCCCGCCGCGCGCATCGATGTGCGCTGGCGCGAGAACGAAATCGCCATGAACAAGGACGTCTCGGCCAGCGCCGTCGAAATCCTCGAAGCCGCCGGCGCGATCAACGTGCGCCCCAACACGACCATGCATCCGCCCGGCCACTGCATTCACGAGATGGGCGGCGCGCGCATGTCCACCACGGCCAAGGACGGCGTCCTGAACGGCTGGAATCAGGCGTGGGATGTGCCCAACCTGTTCATCACCGACGGCGCCGCGATGTCGAGCAGCGCCTGCCAGAATCCCTCGATCACCTACATGGCGCTCACCGCGCGCGCCGCCGCGCACGCGGTCGGTGAACTGAAGCGGAGAGCTCTCTGATGCCGACACGTCCCGATCGTTCGGCGGTGTCGCGCCGCGACGCTCTGCTCGCCCTCGGCGCCGTCGCCGCGGCCGGCGCCGCGTCTCCGCTGGCCGCCGCGTCGGCCGACGTACGCGCAGGTGGCCTGTCGGCCAGCGCGGTGCGCGCCGGCCGGCTCAATCAGTCGGTGGCGCGCTGGTGCTTTGCCCGGACCCCGATCAACGATCTGTGCGCGTCGGGAAAGAGCATGGGGCTGATGGGCATCGACCTGCTGGGCGCCGACGAATGGCTGGTGCCCAAGCAGTACGGCCTGCAGTGCACGATGGGCAACAGCTTCGGCACGATCCCGGTGGGCTTCAACCGGCTCAATCAGCACGACAAGCTGGTAGCCGACGGGGAAGCGATGATCCCTCAGGCCGCCGCGGCCGGCGTGCACAAGATCGTGGTGTTCAGCGGCAATCGCGGCGGGATGTCCGACGGCGAAGGGATCGCGAACTGCATCGCGGGTCTCAAGCGACTGATGCCCGTTGCCGAACAGCACGGTGTCGTGCTGTGCATGGAAATGCTGAACAGCAAGGTGGACCACAAGGACTACCACGCGGATCACACGGCGTGGGCGGTCGAGGTGGCGAAAGGGGTGAACTCACCGAGCTTCCGCCTGCTGTACGACATCTACCACATGCAGGTGATGGAAGGGAATGTGATCGCCACGATCAAGGACAACCTCCCGTGGATCGCGCATTTCCATACGGCAGGGGTACCGGGGCGGAATGAGATCGATGGGGGGCAAGAGCTGAACTACCGCGGGATCGCCGAGTTCATTGCGGGGACGGGATATCGTGGGGTTTTTGCGCATGAGTTCATGGCGAGGAGGGAAGGGATGAAATCGTTGGGGGAGGCGGTGGAGGTTTGTACGGTTTGAGCTGGGGGCTGTGGGCTGTGGGCTGAACGGGCTGGGGGCTTGGGGCTTACGGCTCACGGCCGTGCGCCTTGGGCCTTGGGCCTTGGGAGAACCTCAGAGGTCGGAGCTCAGAGGTCAGTGCTTCAGGCGTTTGAGGAGGTTGATGAGCATGCCTCGGATGCGGCCGGCGTGCGCGAGGAGCTCCTCGGCTGTGCTGGTGGCGATAACGCGTGTGTCTCGCGCGAGCATCAGGTGATTCGTCGATTCGGTGGTGGAGCCGAGTGCGACCGCGAGGAATCGCGCGAATTGGGGGTCAGTGAGCTGCCCTGATCCTTCCGCGATGTTCGCGGGGATCGACTCGGCAGAGCGCCGGAGCTGATTGATCAGATCCGCGCGTCCTCGTGCGGCGTTGGCCAAGGCGCGGTCGATCGCGACCGCGAAGGCATGGGCTTCATGCCACACCCGAAGTTTGGTGAAATCTTGCATAGCGCCGAGAATAGCGTCGCGAGCGGAAACCCCATCACCAGAAGTACGCGCCCCCCCCCCGGAAAACGGCCGTGGGCCCACAGCCCACGGCCCACGGCCCACGGCCGAGAGCCCATAGCCCCCTTAGCCCCAAGCCTCGGGAGCCCAGAGCCCCCAGCCCAAGCCTCGGGAGCCCAGAGCCCCCAGCCCAAGCCTCGGGAGCCCAGAGCCCCCAGCCCACGCCTCGGGAGCCCAGAGCCCCTAGCCCAAGCCTCGGGAGCCCAGAGCCCCCACCTACGGAAAAACCCGTTGACAACTCTC
>JARIEX010000228.1 GCA_031127095.1 Gemmatimonadota bacterium | reverse complement strand
GTGCCTTCGAGATCGGCGATCGCCAGATACGGCGCCTCGTGCAGCGCGTCGTGCTTGGCCAGCACGGCCCCGCTGCCATTGCGCAGCAGGTACCGCGGCTCGGCGCCGCTGCGACGCTGCGCCACGCGGTCGGGATACGCCAACGCCAGCAACGAACCCGTGTCGGCGTCATCCCACGACGCGCGCGACGGCGCCGCACGCTGGCCGCCGCCCGCCATCCGACGCGCGAGATCATCGGCCGTCTGTCGCACGCGACGCACACCATCGCGATCCACCGCCACGCCCGCGGCGCCCTGTGCGCCATCACGGCGCAACAGCTCCGTGCGCAGCCGCAGATCCGACTGCGGTGGCAGGCCGTCGTAGCGCACGATGTCGCGCTCCTCCAGCAACGCCGCGATCGCCGCACCGAGCGGCAGTGCCCCACGCTCAGCGGCGGTAATCGCCAAGTGCGCCAAGCGTGGCTGCAACGGCAACGCCGCCATGCGACGTCCGTGCGGCGTAATGCGCCCCGTGTCATCGAGTGCACCCAGCTGCGCCAACAGCGCCCGCGCCTGCGCAAACGGCCCGGCCCGCGGCACGTCGAGCCAGCGCAGCGTGGTCGGATCGCTGATACCGGCGTCGGCCAGCTCGAGCGCCAACGACGACAAGTCGGCGTCCACAATTTCCGGACGCGTGCTGGGCAGCAACGTGTGATCCTCGTGCTGATCCCACAGCCGATAGCTCACACCGGGCGCCGTGCGCCCCGCACGACCACGACGCTGATCGGCCGACGCCCGGCTCACCCGCACCGTGTGCAGTCGCGTGAGCCCGGCCGAGGCATCGTAACGCGGCACGCGTGACAGGCCGCAGTCCACCACCACACGCACGCCGGCCACGGTGAGACTCGTTTCCGCCACACTCGTGCTCAGCACCACTTTGCGTGTACCCGGCCGCGCTGGCGCGAGCGCGGCGTCCTGCTCGGCCAGTGGCATGCTGCCGTGCAACGTGTGCACCCGCACGCCGGCCATCGCGTCGCCCGTGAGACGTTCCGCCACGCGGCGCTGCTCACCGGCGCCCGGCAGGAACACCAGCACATCACCCTCGGTGGCGTCGAGCGCTTCGCGAACCACACGCGCCGTCGTCGCCTCAACCCGCTCGTCGCGACGCGGGGCGCGATAGCGCGTCTCGATGGGAAACATGCGTCCCTCGCTGCGCAGCACCGGCGCCGGCCCACCCGCGTCGGTCAGCAACGCCGACACGGCGACGCCATCGAGCGTGGCCGACATCACCAGCACCCGCAGCTCATCGCGCAGATGGCGCTGCGTTTCCAGCACCAGCGCCAACCCGAGGTCGGCGTGCAGCGACCGCTCGTGAAATTCGTCGAAGATCACACACCCGATGTCCTCGAGCGCGGCATCACTGCTCAGCATGCGCGCCAGCACACCTTCGGTGACCACTTCAATGCGCGTCTGCGTCGAGATCCGCGTCTCGCCACGCACGCGATAGCCCACCGTCTGCCCCACCGCTTCACCCAGCGTCGACGCCATGTACGACGCCGCCGCGCGGGCCGCGAGCCGGCGTGGCTCCAGCATCACCAGCTTCGTGCCCGCGAGCCACGGCTCGTCGATCAGCGCCAGCGGCACGCGCGTGGTCTTACCTGCACCCGGCGGCGCCTCGAGCACCGCCACGGTGCGCGCGGCCAGCGCGGCGCGCAACGACGGAAGGATTTCGTCGATCGGCAGGGGCGTGGTGGTATGCACCGCCACCGGCTATCGACGCCGGCGCGCTGGCGGATCGAGCTGCTGCCCGAGCCACTGCTGCGCCCGCTCGATCACATCGTCGAAGCCGCTGCGCACGCCGCGCACCGTAAGGCGCGCCTCGACACTCGGGGTGATGCCCACGCGCTGCAACTGCGCATCGTCGGCGCGGCGCAGCTCGACGATGGGCAACGCCACCGTGAGCCCGCCGGGCAACCCCACCGACATCACCTCGCCCGGTGCACCCGCACTGGATGACCCGATGAACGTCACGCGCGCGACGGCATCGAGCGCAATCGCCAGGCGCTCCATCGCGCCGGTGGTCCGCTCATCGATCAACGCCACGATCGCGCCGGTGTAGTGACCGGCGGTATCACCCACGCTCACGCGTGCGCGCGTGTCGCGCAGCAGCGGGCACCGCGCGCGCGCCTCGCGCAGCGTGGACATCACGCAGGGGTCACCATCGTACCGCCGCACCTCGCGGGCCGTCACGGCCGCCGGCACCGCGCGCACCGCCGCCAGCACGGCGTCGGCCTGCCCATCACCGAGGGTGCCGCGCAAATCCAGCATCCACGCGCGGGCACCGCGCGAACGCGCCAGCAGTGCCGTGAGCGAATCGACCGACAGCCGCTCCACGTCGACATACATCAGGTCGCCGGGCAAGGCACGCACCGCGCGCATGGTGGGGCGTTCCGGCAAGGCGAGCGGCGCGAGATAGCCGTCGCGGCGCGGCACGTTCAGCTGCCGCTCGCGATTGGCCAGGTCGCGCAGGCGGAACAGCGCACCGCCGCTGGGGCCGCGGGTCAGCAACGGCATCAGCGTGCGCAGCCGCGACCATGCGTTGGGCGCCGACACCGCCGTGCGATGATCGATGATCCACGCCGGCACCGGAAAGCCGTCGGCCGCCGTGACCTCCATGCCGCTGTCGATGCCGAGGGCGGTCGTGACGGAGTCGCGCACCACATCGGTGATGATCACGCGATCCTCGATCCAGCGCACGCGGAATGGCACCGACGCCATGCCACGCACGGTATCAACCGAGGCGCCGCGCAAATTCGCCGGCGTGTCGTCGAGCGCCGACACCATGGGCAGCAGCGCCGCCGCATACTCCGTGGCCGTGCGCGCAGCCTCGAGCGCGGGAATCGTGCGCGTCAGCACCGCGTCCATGTCGTCGTCATACAGATCGCGATGCACATGACGCACCCGGATGGCGCTCCACAGACGCGCCGCCGCCAGCAGACGGGCCCCCATGAACGGATACGGATCGCTGTCGTAGTACGACGGCAGCACCGCAGGGAGGCGCCGCACCGGGAGGCGCGACGCGCTGTCGCGGCCGCGGACCGCACGGCCGGTGCGCAGCAGCGACAGTGCTGCGCGTAGCACCGGCACACTGTCCGCCGGCAGGGCGGCGCGCGGCAGCACAGAGTCAGCCACCAACCCGGTGCTGCCGTCGGCGTGCACCAGCTCACCCGTGCGCACCCGCACCGTGAGCCCATCGGCAATCGGCAGCACCACGCTCGACACGAGCGGCGTATCGTCCACCCCTTCCTCGGCCAGCAGCGTGGCGTGGCCAACGGCCACCAGCGACAGCAACGCGCGCGGCAGCACGGTGGCGCGATTCGCGAGCACCATGACTCGAGGCGTTGTCGACGCGGCGGCGAACACCGGCGCGCCCGAGCGCGCCATCCAGACGTCGTCGGGCGACCACTGGCCATCGGCCACCCGCGCACCGCCCACGCGCCGCATGCGCTCGGTGCTGGCCGCCGTCAGCGTACGGTTCAGCTGCGTCACCAGTCCCGCGTGCGCCACAAACCGGTCCACCACGGCACTGAGCGAATCAGCCGCGGGACCGGTCAGCGCACCCGACCCGCGCACGTCGAGCACGACGCGCGGCGGCGCCTTCGCCAGCACCCCGTGCACCATCGCGGCGGCACTGTCGGTGAACAGCACCTGCTGCGCCGCACCCAGCGGAACGCGCACAATCAGCACACTGTCACGCGTCAGCTCGCTGCTGAACGCAACGGTCGGCGGCGCCAAGGTCGCATCCGTCGCGCTGGCCTCATCGATCAGCTCCACCCGCGTGAGCGGGTCCTGCAGCACCGACAGCAGGCGACGGTAGGCCCCCGCCAACTGTTGTGGATCATTGGCCGACCGCACCACCGTTGCCGCACGGATGAACGCCGAATCCCACGGGGCCCCGCGTTCGATCACAGCCGGGTGATACAGCGACACCAGATGCCATACCTGCAGCAACCGCTCCAGGCGCGCGACACCCGCCGAATCGGACGGCGCCGGGGCCGGCTCGGGCTCCGGGGGCTCCGCTGCGGCCGGCACCACAGCGGGCGTCACCGCGGGGAGTGACACGGAAGCGCCGGTCTCCGGCGTCAACCGGAAGAACCGGCTGGTGCACGCGGTGCTCCCAGCTACCGCAAACGCCAGCGCGGTGCCGGTGGCGACACGCCGGACCATCGCGGTCGGCAGCGGAAGCAGCATATTACGCGTCAGCATATCGTAGGAAGATACCATCGGCACCCGTCCCCGCTGCCCGACACTCCCCTCGACGCTCCTGCCCCCCGGATGACCGACCGCCTGTACTACACCGACGCGCGTCTCGACCGCTTCACGGCCGCCGTGCTCGACATCGCCGACGATGGCCGCCGTGTATATCTGGACCGCACGGCGTTCTATCCCACCTCCGGCGGCCAGCCCCACGATCTGGGTACGCTGGGCGGCATCGCAGTGGTCGATGTCATCGACGAAGACGACCGCATCGCGCACTGCCTCGCGGAGCCGATCGGTGTCCCCGTCGGCGCCATGCTCGTGGGCCAGATCGACATGACGCGACGCTTCGATCACATGCAGCAGCACACGGGGCAGCATCTGCTCTCGGCGATGCTCGCCGACCACTTCGACTGGCCCACGCTCAGCGTGCACTTCGGGGACGACACCAACACCGTGGACGTGGCCGCCGAGGACATCGATCCGGCGGCACTCGCCGACCTCGAGCGCCGCGCCAACGCACTCATCGTGCAGAACCGGCCAGTTACGATCTCGTTCGAAGACGCTGCAGCGGCCACGGGGCTCCGGAAGCCAAGCGACCGCGACGGCGAGCTGCGCATCGTGACGATCGAGGGGATCGACCGCGGCGCCTGCGGCGGGACCCACGTGGACAGCACCGGAGAGATCGGGGCGCTGTTGCTGCGCCGCGCCGAGAAGACCAAGGGACACACGCGCCTCGAATTCGTGTGCGGCCACCGGGCGGTCACGCGCGCGCGCGCCGACGC
>JARIEX010000227.1 GCA_031127095.1 Gemmatimonadota bacterium | reverse complement strand
AGGGTGTGAAGGTGCGGAAACCAGCACAATTGTGACGTCGCACGGCCGCGATCGATGGGAATCGGGTGACGATTCGCCGTGGGCCGTTGCGCGCGGGGACGACCTGAGGGATGTTCCAAGGGTAGCATGCAGGTGCCTTTCCCGTCCGTCGGCGTGTGATCCGCGTGTTGACGTGATGTGTGCGATGTGACGGCGGCGATCTCCTCAGCGCGGCTGTACCTCTTTTCAGGAGATTTGCCCGTGACCCCAGCGACCCCGGCTGCCGCACCGACGGCGGCGGCGATGCCCACATCGACCGAGTATCACAAGGCGCTGCGCCTGCTGCACGTGGCCAACACGATCTCCGATGCGCAGTGGAGCATGCTGCGCGCGCACTGTCTGGCCCCCGACTACACGCTCACGACCACCGAACTCGCCGACGCCGCCGGCTTCGAGAAGCCGGGCGCGGTGAATCTCAACTACGGCCGGTTCGGCGCGAAGCTCGCCGGCCGTCTGCTGTACACCGTGCCCCCGAAGGCGCCGCAGGCCTCGGTGTTTGCCACGTTCGCCGACGGCGGCGCCGAAGCGCCGCAGACGCGCTGGACGCTACGGCCGGAAGTCGTCGCCGCCGTGAAGCTGCTCAACTGGTTCCCGCGTCTGGCCAAGCACAAGACAGCCTGACCAGTCGCCCGTTACCGGAACGGGCGCGGTCCCACCCCGGGCTGCAGTTCGCGGATCATCCGCGCATCGCCGGTGAGTTCCCAATACACGAGTGACACGGGGATCATCCCGACCGTGTTCACTTCGTCGAAGAAGCGTTGCATGGTGAAGGCGTTGCCGAGCTGGCGGGCGCGCTCGGCCATCGTCTCCTCCATCAGGCGCCCTCCGGTCACGTAGCTCGCGCCGTATCCGGGCTGCCGCAGATACAGATGCTGCTCGAATCCGAGCAGCGGATCGCGGCGCATCCAGCCACGCGGCGTCCAGCTCACGTGCATCGACGCGGCGTCGGCCATCGTGAGCTCGTTCGAGTGCGCGTACAGATTGCCGAGACCGCGGGCGGCGCGCGCCGCGAGCATGGTCCAGACGATCTCGCGCGAACGCGGCGAACTGTCGTAGAGCCCTGCCTGCATCATCCACTCTTCCATCGACGTGGCCATGCCTTCGGCCCGGCTCATCCACACGTTGTACAGCAGCGGCGTGCGGCGGATGGGATTGGCGTGCGGATGCTCGCGGAAACGACCGTTGTCCCACCAATGCCAGAGGTGCGTCCACAGCGTGCGCGGATCGCGGTGCGTGGCCTGCGAGAAGAAATTGCGCGTGGCCTCGGGCGAGTACGACTGGAACCGTTCGCGCAGCGCGCGCTCCATCCACGGTTCGACGGTCACGATGCCCTGATCGCGGAAGAACTGCATGTACTTCGGCAGCGCCTCGGCTTGCATCGTCGCGAACTCGGCGGCCGACCCCGCCACCGGCATTGGCGGCAGCTTCGTGTTGCGCGTCTCTTCGAGACGGAGCGACGCATGTGCCCGCGCGAGTTCACGTCGCGTGATCGTGACTTCCTCTTCCCACGACAGCGGCACCAGCAGCACGTTCTTGAGGAACCAGGTGTACTGGGCTTTGCCGATGCCCGAGGGGCCAGTTTTCTTCGCTGCTTCGGTGCGCAGCCAGCCGGTAAACGACTCGGTCGCACTCGCGGCGCCAGCAATCGCTGCCTTGAGCGCGCTGTCGTTCGGGTTGGCGGCGCCCACCAACGTGGCCAGTGTGCCGAGTGCCTCGTGTTGTTCTTCGAAGGTCTTGACGGCGCCCACCCACAAGTCCTTGGCGTTGCCCTTGGCCAGATTCACGCGCGCCTGACGCAGCAGCGGGGCGATCGTGTTCAACTGCGCGGCAAGACGGCGTGATTCGTCGGCGTTGAGGGCGCGTGACTGATCGAGTACGGTGCGCGGCCACACGGGGTACTGCCACAAGCGGACCGCCCCGTGAATCATGGGGCCTTCTTCGGCCGGCGTGTCGCTCTCTTCGGTGCGTACCGAGGCGTAGTACGCCGGGTCGCGCGAAAACGGCGTGAGCACGGTGAGGTGATACTGCATGCCATTCATCTCGGCCCGCACCAGGTGCCAGTCCACCTGCTCCGGCACGCGCCAGCCGGTGGTATCGATGGCACGGAGCTTCGCCTGCATAGCGCGCAGAGCGGCAAGCCGGCGCGCGTTGGTGGGCGGGGTGTAATCGGGAATGCCGTCGCGGCGCGGCGGTTCTTCGAAGGAGCGCCACTCGGTGAACAGAGACAGTAGCTGCGGATAGCTGCGGCTCGGCGAGGCCGGCTGCGCATGGAGCACAGTGTGCGGCACCACGAGCAGGGCCGCGAAGGCCGCGGCAACGGTGCCCCGAAGGGGGCGAGGGCTGAAAAAAGGCATGCCCGAATCTACGCCTGGATCAATTTCTTGCACGCGACCCGACTGGAACACGGACCACACGGCCTATAGATCGCTAACAGCGGGAACACGGAGCAAACGGATTGCACCGATTACACCGATAAACGACACCAAGGATCAACAGCGCGTTTCAATCAAGTTGTGTGCTGATCTGTGCAATCGGTGCGATCCGTTGTCTCCGTGTTCCAGCAGTTTCAGTTGCCGTTCCTGCCGTTAGAACGCCACCATCCGCGTGACCTTGATCGCCACCGACCGCTCGTTGCGGACGTTCGTGAACGTGTTCTGTCGTTCCGTATACACGAGGAATACGTCGCTGAGCGGTGCATAGCGCCAGGCCAGCCGGGCGTTGGTCACGAAGCTGCGTGACTGCGTATTGTATTGCACGAACGTGCTGCCGAAGAGCGTGGTGGAGTACGCGTACTTCAGGCGCACGCCCGCGAGGTCGGCGGCAAAGGCGCCGCTGGGCAGCGACACATCATTGTGCTGGTACGTGCCCTCGAAGCTGATGTCGTAGCGCGGGCGCCAGGTGAGTCCGCCGCTCAGCGTGGTGTTGGTGCCGTTGTAGAAATCGCCCACCTGCACGCCGACGTTGCCGTACAGCGGATAGCGCTGCGTGGAGGTGTAGGTGGCCTTCGCATTGCGGAAGTTGTAGCGGCCCACGGGGATCGAACGCCCCGGGAACGGCGTAAAGGGGCGATCGAGACGGTCGAACCAGTCGTTCACTTGGAGCTTGAGTTCACCATCGGGCTGAAAGAAGACGTCCAGTGCGGCTGTGATCTGATGCGACTGGGCGCTGCCGTCGAGATCGGTGTACAGGTCCGCTTCGACATACGGGTTGAGTTCCTGAATCCCCTTGAGCTTCGGACGCGCGTGAATACCGGCGGTGGCGTACGTCTGCTGGAAGCCGCGACGGTTTACGAAGCCGATGCCGGGATCGAAGTGGTCCGACACGCGCTTGTACATCGCCGACGTGTTCCAGAGCTTGCCGCGATACGCCGCTGACACGCGACCGGCCGTGCCGTTCGAGCTGGCCGTGTCGGCATCGCTGACCGCGAAGTACGAGTTGATGATCAGGTTGCCCAGCAGACGGATGTTGGCGTCGACACCGTACGAACGATTGTAGGTGCCGCTGCTGTCGGTGGCCTGACGATTGGCGGCCAGCAGTCCGATGTCCGAGTTGCCGAAGATGTTTCGTCGTACGCGCGCCACGGCGAAGTTCTCGGTTGGCGTGGTGCCGGCGCGCTGCGTTTGCATGTCGAGTAGTCCCACTTCCCACCCACCCACGCGGCCGGTGAGACGACCGCCGCCGGCAATGGGAATGGGAAGCCCATCCTTCGTGAGGCCGATCTGGCGTGAGTTGAACAAGGTGAAATCACTCAACGACGCGCCCATCCGATAGTTGCGCTCGGCCACGTCACCCAAGGTGAACGAGCCGGAGTTCTCGATGAAGAACTCGCGGCGTTCGGGGAAGAGAATGCCGAAGCGCGTGAGGTTCACCACCTGCTGATCGACTTCCACCTGCGAGAAGTCGGTGTTGGCCGTGAGATCGAGCGTGAGCGACGGCGTGAGGCCGTACTTGAGATCACCGCCGATGTCGGCCTTGCTGCCCAGCGAGCCACTCGGCACCTGCGCGCCCACCGAATTGCCGGCGAGCGCGTACGGCTTGATCTGCAGATTGCGTCCCTGCTTGAGCCCGGTGATGCCATCCATCGTGCCGGCCTTCGACATGCGGTGCACGCGGTACTGTCGCTCGAGGGGTGCCCAGTACGACGTTTCGTTCACGCGACGCACGCGACGGATAAAGTTGATGCCCCACGTCTGTGGATCGCGCGTGGCATCGAAACGCAGCGTCTTGAGCGGGATCCGCATTTCGAGCGTCCAGCTCGAATCGCGTTGCACCGTGCGCACGGTGGAGATGCCATCCCACGCTTCGACGATGTTGCGCGAGTCGTTGAACGTCTGCTCGTCGCGCACCGCCCCCTTCGGATTTATGAGGAACAGGAAGGAGTTGCGCTTGTCGTTGAACGTGTCGAACACTACGCCAAAGATGTCGCTGTTCGACGACACGAAGTCGCGCTCGAGTCCAACCGTGATCGCCTTTTCCGGCTCCGGGTCGTAGTTGACGCTCGCGACGTAGAGATTGGTGGCGTCGTACAGCACCCGTACCTCGGTGCGGAACCGCGCCGGATAGCCGGTGCTCGGCAGCTGCTGCACGAAGTCGGTGAGCATGGGGGCGGCGGCCCAGGCGGCGTCATCGAGCGTGCCGTCCACGACAATGGGGCTCGGGGCGCGCGCCGCGCGGAACGATGGCCTGGCCACCGCTTCCGGATTGACCGGCACAACCACGCGATCAAGGTTGGGGCCCTGGGCGCGAGCGGAGGGGGCGGCCAGCAGCAGCGCGGCGGCGAGGGGCAGACACGAAAAACGCCGCGATGGCGGGAGCTGAGGCATATCAGTCAGTACGCAGCGGTCACGGCAGGTGCTGGGGATTCGGCAAACCCAGTACCCATTACTCAGAACCCAGTGCCCCAAGCCAACAGTGTTCAGTCGGGATGATGGGTAACGCTTAGACCGGGATGATGGGTAACACCGCGGAGCCGAGCATCAGCGCGGGGTGAGCCAGAGCAGCGCTGGC
>JARIEX010000226.1 GCA_031127095.1 Gemmatimonadota bacterium | reverse complement strand
TGCGGGTCGCTACGGACGGGTTGCGGAGAGCCGTCGCACTTGCCGAAACAGCAGTGGATGCCGTCCGGTACCTCGGGGGACCGCGATTGCCTCGCGTCTCCGGTCGTGTGGGGATACCGCTGACGAACGACGGATCCCCCGGCCGGCCGATTCACGCGGTCTGGAACGGCCGCGCCGCATGGTTTTCACCAGGGCGCTACCAGACGGTGTCGGTGGGCTCTCGTCACGCGCACGTCGAACTGCCGTACGTGACCACTGGAGTATTACGATGAGGGGGCAATCGCGCAACCCGTCAGTGAGGGCTGTGACCTGCCGTGACCTCCGGTCCCATCTACTTTTCCCGACATGATCGCTCCTCCTCACGACCTCCCGGCCGCGCTCGCCGATGCCGTCGGCGCCTACGAAGCCTCCGGCAACATCGGCGGACTCATGGAGCGTCTGCATGCGCTCCGTGCGACCGTCACCCCCGATGCGCTCGTGGCGGCGGCGGAGCCGTGGCTGCACATGCCGGAGGTGGCGGGGCCCCTCTATGAACGCGTGGTCGACGAGCAGCCCGGCAACGCGCGCGCCCTCGTCATCCTGGCCAACGCCCACTGGCTCTCCGGCCGCGGCCCGGAACTCGTCGGGGAATTGGCCGCGCGTGCCCTCGCCGCCGACCCGCTCAACCGCGGTGCGTGGCACCTGTGGGCCCTCACGGAATCCAATCAGCGCGATCGCACCATCCGCTGGTTGCAGGTGACGCAGCGCTTTCCCGACGATCTGCTGGCCAAGGCCGCACTGGCCGATAACGCGAGCTCGCTGGCCGCCGCCGAGCACGACAAGGAAGCGCTGGCGCTTGCCATTACGAGCTACGAAGAGCTGTGGGCCAACTCGCCCACCGAACAGCAGCGTGCCGCGCTGGAAACCGCGCTCGCCACCCTCCGCAACTATTCGCTGTGACCGACGCCCCGACACCCGGCACCCCGATGCCAAGCACGCCGCCGCACGAGCACGCGGAAAGCGATGCACTCGCCGAGTTCCGCCTGTTCCGCGAGCGCATGAACACGCGCATCCTGGGCGAAAACAATCTCGTCATCAATCGCTTCTTCAATCTCGACGGTCGCGCCTACGAGGGCGGTGCGCTGAGCGTGAAAACGAAGGAACTGCTCGGTCTCGTGGCGTCGCTCGTGTTGCGGTGCGACGACTGCATTACCTACCACATCGTGCGCTGCGCCGAAGAAGGCGTGTCGCGCGACGAAGTGTTCGAGACCATGAGCATCGGTCTCATCGTCGGCGGCAGCATCGTGATTCCGCATCTGCGGCGCGCCGTCGATCGCTGGGATGAAACCGAGAGGATGCGCGGCACGACGTAACGGCCGGCACGCGCGCTACGGCGTCACGACGGTTTTCGGATTGCCGTCGGATACAAAGCGCGCCCACTTGCCGGGCTTGTCCATCTGGTCGAGCGTGTTGGACAGTTTGGTGCCCCCTTGCAGGGGCACCCGCGGCAACGACCTGGCATCGAACGCCGGATCGTACGGACTGCGCGCCGGGCCGCCCGACACTTCGAACACGGCCTCGTGGCGGTAGCGCACATCGCGCTTGCTCCTCTTGTCGTACCACGCGCCGTTGAACGCGAGCGCACGGTTCTTCGGCCACAACCCATAGGGCAGCGCCAACCCGCGCACACGGTATCCCGGTACGGCCGAGTCGATGGCCATGGCCGCGCGCGCCAGTTGTTCCTGCACCACGGCGTCGGAGTACTTGCTGAGCTTTGCGTGCCACAGGGTGTGGTTGCACAACTCGAAGCCCTGCTGCACGAGAAAGCGGAGCTTCGGGAATCGCCACGCGGTTTTCTGGCCATCGATCCCCTTGTCGCCGAAAAACGCGTGCCCGGCCTCGGCCGCCGGCAGGGCGCAAAAGAGCCCCTTGGGTTTCCAGTCGGGGTGCACCTTGATGAAGTCAAGCAGCATGCCGACCGCGCTCGTGGGATCGACCACCAGGGTGCCGTTGCGTTCGATGTAGCGGAACTGACTTGGTGACGCATCGTCGAAGGTGAACAGCACCGGCGTCTTGCCGGCCGGCACGTTGATTGTCTTGTCGAGTAGCTCCGACAGGTTCACCGGCACATAGCCGCGCGCGTGCAACTCGCGCAGTTCGGCGCGGAAGCGCTCGCGCGACACTTTGTACGTGCCGTCGGCGGCCACCACCTGATGCCACTCCACAATGGGAAAGCGACCCAGTTCATTGGGCACGCGGGCGGTGGAGGGCGCCGCACCGCTTGACACGACGGACTGCGGACGCGCCTGCGCGGGGAGCAGCGACGGGACGGCCAGCATGGCCGTGACAATGACCTGCCGGAGCATTGACGCGCGTGGTGCGGTGTGGACGGGACGGATGCGGATGAGACGGTCCTGACGTGCGATAGTGCCAGCGGAAGCGACGAACCTGCAAGCTAACAATTCGCCGCCGCGTGGCGCGACGCCCACCGCAAGCCGCTGGTGATGTGGCGCACGCTTCTGCCGCAGGCCGTGTGCGCGGCGGGTGATCAGGCACCGGACCGTCGCCCGCTACAGCAGCCCCAGCCACTCCCGCTCGAGTCCGCCGTAGCCGGGGAAGATCTTCGGCAGCTGTGCCGCGCCGAGATGTTTCGACGCGAGTTCGCTGAACACCGCCCGGAAGTCGGTGGTGAGCGCGAGATCGCGCCCTTCGTACAGCTGTTCCGGCGCCAACCCAGGCCAGCGGCCGTGTACTTTCTTCGCCGACCGCAGTGATCCGCCGATCACGAACATCGCGCCGGCGTGGCCGTGGTCGGTGCCGCCGGTACCGTTCTGTCGCACCGTGCGCCCGAACTCCGAGCAGGTGACGATCACCACGTCGTCCATGCGGTCGCCCAGGTCGGCCACCAGGGCGGCGATGCTCTGCGAGAAGTCGCCGAGGCGCGTGGCCAACTGCCCCTGCGCGCCACCCTGATTTACGTGCGTGTCCCAGCCGCCCACGTCGGCGAAGGCCACTTCGAGCCCCACGCCCGACTTGATCAATTGCGCGATCTGCAGCAGTCGCTGACCGAACTGCGAACGCGGATACTCCACACCGGCGGCCGGGCGATACTGCTGTGGATTGGCGGCGCGCAGCACCTTGAGCGCTTCGAACATGTCGCTGCCGCTGCCGTGCACCAGATCCGACGATCCGGTGCGATATAACGCCTCGATGCGACGCTGCGCTTCACCGCCGTTGGTGCGGATCGAGAATTCGTCGATGGAGCTCATCGCCACCACCGGATTCGCGCCTTCCAGCATGCGTGGCGTCTGCGCCGTCATCGCGACCGCGCGAAACGGCGCGGAGGTCGCACCCGGTGCGCATGATGACGCCTCGCACGTGCCCTCCACCGCGAGATACCGATTGAGCCAGCCGTCGGTGGTGCCTTTGCGGTCGGGCGTGCCGGTTTCCATGTAGTCCTGCGCATCGAAGTGCGAGCGCGTCGCACTCGGACTTCCCACCGCATGGATCGGCGCCAGCAGGCCGAGATCCCACAGCGGCTTGAACGACGCCAGCGACGGATGCAGACCGTAGAACCCATCGAGATCGATCGCGCCCGCTGCGTTCACCGAGCCACCCACCCGCGCGGGGGTGGCGATCGCGAGCTGCGGACGCGCCGCGGAGTAGCTCGTGTCGCCGAATGGCACCAGCACGTTGAGCGCGTCGGCGGCCCCGCGCTGAAAGAGCACGATCAGCGTCTTGCCGCGCACCGCGCGCGGCAACTCCATCGCCAGCGCGGTGCGCCGCAGGAAACTCGGCGACAGCCCGAGCGTGACCAGCGACAGCGCGCCGCCCTTGAGAAACACCCGGCGATTCACCGGATTGTTGAAGGCAGACATGTTCGGATTCCCGCTCAGCGGCGTTGAAATTCAGGAGCCCCGAGCGCGAGGCCGACGATCTGCGCAAATCCCGTGAGCGACGGCAGCGAACCGATCGACTGCGTAAGCGTGGCGCCGCGTTCCGGCCGCACTGCTTCGCGACCTGCCGCCTGCTGCTGCTGCGCCGCCGGCGCCCGTGCGGCGCGTCGCGCACTGGCGCCCTGCCGTCGCGCGTTCGCGGTCATGTCGCCACTGGCCATGCCATTCATGATCGGCGCATCGTCGTCGGCGGTGAGCAGCGAATCATTGGCGCCGCCATGTTGCTGCAGGAACGGATTGGTGCCGGTGAGCAGCACCTGTCGCGTATCCGACGACACTGCACCGCCGAACAGCTCCTGGATCACGGCGTCCACCTGATCTTCGCGCGACGACGTCGCGATCTGCGCCGTGAGTGGCCACGTCGACAGCCTGATCCCCGGTACGCGCCCTGACGCCGCGGCCAGTCCGAAGTTGATGCGATTGAGAATCGCGCCGGTGTTCATCCACGCGTCGCCGGTTTCCGGATAGCCGTTCGGCGCCTGATGACCAAAGATCGGCTGGCCCAACCGGCTCACCAGCTGCGACGTGCGCGGCGTGGCATCGGGCGGCGCGTGCATCGCGCGCATCGTGCTCGCCACCAGTTCGAACGGCGACTTCACCTTGGCGCGATAGCTGGCCGACGCGAAGAACTCGGGGCTGGTCACGATGGTGCGCACCACCTCGCGGATGTCGCCCTTGGTGCGACGGAACGTTGCCGTCGCGCGCGCTACCAGCGCCGCCGGTGGGGTGTCGCTTACGAAACGACGCGCCAACTTGGTGGCGATGAACGTCGCCGTACTTGGATGCGACGCCAGCAAGTCGAGCACCGCTTCGCCTTCCTCGATCCCCGTGTTCGCCGCGAACGATTGGCCGAGAATGGTTTTGGCACTCGCGTCATGCACCTCACCGCGAAAGGCGAAGCCGCCGCCCTGCGCACCACGCGCGATCGTCCATCCGGTGAGGGCGCGCGCCACTTCGATCACATCCTGCTGCGTATAGCCGCCGTCCACGCCCAGCGTGTGCAGCTCCATCAGTTCGCGCGCGTAGTTCTCGTTGAGCCCACGCCGACGTTGCGCGGCTTGTTGCGCTGCCTGCTGCAGTTGCGGATTCTGCGCGAGGCGCTGCTGTACGGCCGCGG
>JARIEX010000225.1 GCA_031127095.1 Gemmatimonadota bacterium | reverse complement strand
GCTGTTCGTGCCAAAGCGGTCTGATACATTCCCGTATGGCCATGCCCGACTCCTCCTCGCCACGCGATCTCTACAGCCTCACGCGCGCTGAGCTCCAGCAGCAGCTGGTGCACTGGGGCCTCAAGCCCGTGCATGCCAATCGGCTGTGGAGGTATTTGTACATCGACCTCGTGTCGTCGCTTGACGACATGCCCGAGCTGTTGCCCGCGTTGGCCGCGCGTCTGCGAGCGGAAACAACCCTGGGCGTCCTGCCGACGACGCTCGAGACGGCGTCGAGCGATGGCTTTACGCGCAAGTATCTGCTGTCGCTCCCGGATGCCGCCACCATCGAGACCGTGCTGATGCGCTTCATGGGGCGCGTCACCGCCTGCGTGAGTTCACAGGTTGGCTGCGCCATGGGGTGCGTCTTTTGTGCGACGGGACAAATGGGGTACACGCGTCATCTCACACCGGGCGAAATCGTCGCGCAGGCCGTGCATGTGGCACGCGTGCTGCGCCGCGAGGCGCCCGCCGGCGCCATGATGCGTCAGACGCGCCATGGGCTCGGCACTCGCCTGCGGAACCTGGTGCTGATGGGGATGGGCGAGCCGTTGCACAACTACGACGCGGTGATGCAGGCAATCGACATTCTCGTCGATCCTCATGGTCCGGCGCTCGCCGCCGAGCGCATCACGCTGAGCACCGTGGGTGTCGTGCCGGGCATTCTTCGCATGGCCGCGGAACAGCGTCCGGTGCATCTGGCGGTCTCGCTGCACGCGGCCACGCAGGCTGAGCGGGCGGCGCTGGTGCCCTCCGCGCGCAAGTGGCCGCTCGACGAACTGATGGCCGCGTGCCGTACGTACAGTGCGACGACCGGTCGCCGCATCTTCTACGAGTGGACATTGATCGAGGGGCAGAACGACGGCGTGGACCAGGCGCGCGCCGTGGGTACGCTGCTGCGCGGGTTGCCGGCGCACGTGAACCTCATTCCGCTCAATCCGACCACTGGCTACGACGGTGCGCCCACCCGCACCGAGGCGGCGACCCGTTTTAAGCAGGTGCTGGCGGCGGAGTTCGCGCTGCCGAGTACGGTGCGTCAGCGGCGCGGGATCGACATTGCGGCCGGCTGCGGGCAGCTGGCGGTGAAGACCCCTTGAACGGACCCCGAACGGCCGCTCAACTCGCGCCGAGTTTTGCGTTGACTCTGCTGTTGACATGGTCCCGCAACAGCCCGCGTGCTTGACGTGCCGCGTACGGGTCGTTGTCCGCGTCGAGCACGCCAAGCAGATAGAGCCGGTACGCCTGCATCGGCGGCATCCCGTCGTTGGCGTAGTCCGTGCGCGCGGTCATCTCCGCGTCCTGGCGCCCCACGCGCAGCATCTCTTCGGCACGCCGCCGGTCCTCCGGTTTGGGGGGCAGTTGGTGATTCGGTGCGCCGACCGGAGGAAAGACGGCGTCCACGTAGCCCGTGACGTACCACGATTGAAAGGCGAGTCGATCGGCCTTGTTCATGGTGTGCGCAATGCCGTAGCCGGCGAAGGCGACCCAGCCAGCGAGGCCACCGATCGCCCCCACGCCGGGAGTGATCGCCCCCACGCCGGGAGTGATTGCTCCCCTGACGAGGTTCGCGACGTACTGCAACTGCGCTTCACCCGGGCCGACCGTGATGGTGATCTCCCCGCTGAAGCGTACCGTGATGCCGGCATCGCCCGGCGGCAGATCGAGAATCCAACTCAGATCCGCCTGCGCGAGCTTCGCCTCGTTCGTGCTGAACTTCACGAAGTAGAACAGCCCGTCCTTCGGCACGCGGAATCCGGTGCTGCCGTCCTTGAAGAACACATTGTTGAACTTTTTCTTGACGGAGACCTCCGAGGCTTCGGCAATCGCTTTCTTCCACGCCTTCGGATTGCCCACGTCTTCGGCCTTGATCTTCATGCCGTAGTTCAGGCTCAAGTCCTGTCCGATCTTCGCTTCGGCGCTGGCACCGAATTCTTTTTTGAACAGGTTCGCCGACGCCTTGGCCTTGATGTCCGGGGACAGGCTGCCCCAATTGACGGTCAGCTTGCCGGTGATTTTCACTCGTGCACGCACCACGCGCAGCATGCTGAAAATCTTGGACTCTTTGTCGATCGTGAATTCTTCCACGCCGGTGGCGGGATTGGATGACGGCACCTTGCCCCCAAAGGGGGTTTCCATCTCGAGCGGTGGGCGCTTGCCCGCCGCCGCCGGTTTTGGCAGGTACACGATTCCCGGTGCGGCGTCGTCGGAAAACTTGTAATTCTGTTTGTCGCCGGTGGCGGTGGTGCACCCCACCTTGTTCCGCAGATACCAGTTGATCTCAGCCGGAACGCGCGTGCGGAAGTTGTACACGCAGAGATCGAGCGCGGAAAGCTTGGCGGCTTTTGCTTCCGGCCGATCGGCTAACGTCCACCAGCTGTCGCGCGCAGTCACTTTGTAGGGCGTGCTGTCGGCGGGGACGTATTGCAGGTTGGGGCTGGCGGGGGCTTTTTCGCATCCGGGAGCGAGCAAAGAGCGAAGCATGCGGCGGGCGAGATGGGTAAGCGATATGACGGGATGACCGTAGATACGCACGACGTCTCAGTATCTTCTCAGTCGGTCCGTTGTTTCTCCGTGGGTGCACGCCACGCCGGCGGTCGTCCTACGGCCGGCAGTTGGCGGCGGCGACCCGCGCGCGGACATCGGCGGCGTCGCGCGGGCGGCTGGCCGCGTCGGGCGCGCGGAAGGTGATCACGTAGGCGCCGTCGGGCATCTCGTCGCGGCGCACACGGCTGTATCCCACGGCGCCGAGTTCGCAGATGAGGAGCCGCGGCGGCGTGCCATGCCGGTCAGTGGGGGCGTCCTGATCGAGAATCGCCAACCGCCCGCCCGCGCGGAACGCCGGCGTGAGCCGGTACAGCAGGGCGTACGGGTCGCTGATTTCGTGATACATGTGAATCATCAGCGCCACGTCGATACTGCCCGCGGGCAACGCGGGATCGCCGGGTGTCCCCGCGATCACCTCCACGTTGGTCCACTTGGCGTCAGCCACGCGCTCACGGAGCATGGCGAGGTAGCGCGGCTCGATGTCCTGCCCGTACACCAGTCCGCGCGCACCCACCCGCTCACTGAGGTGTCGCACGTAGTAGCCGTCGCCGGCGCCGATGTCGGCCACGCGCTGTCCGGCGCGGATGTTCAGGATGGTCATCACCTTCTCCGCCTCGCCGAAGGCGTCGCGGTCATCTTCGTCGATCCACCGCGGGGCCACGATGCGCGAAATGGGCCGGTTGGGCGCCGGAAACTCGCGCGTGGCCGACTGCGCGGCGGCTGTGTGCGCGGTGCCCGTGGCGGCCACGGCGAGGCACGCAGCCAGAGCGGTTGCCGTGGTCCAGCGCGCGATACGGCGGCGGGTGCGCGTGATGGGGCGGGGCAACACGGTGAGCTCGGACATGGGCGGGGCGGTGAGGGAGGGACGACGGACCTTCCTCAACAGAAGCCGCGAGTACGACGCGGGGTTCCGCGCCGAGTGCCCGGGCCCACGTACGGGGTGGCGCACGCGAGGCGCGCCGTCTCAATTGCACCCATGACACGGAACAACAGGACGCGGGGTGGCACGGACGCACGGCGGGCGGAGCGCGGACGGTGAGTGTCCACGTGGTGCTGGTGCATCCGGAGATCCACTGGAATACCGGGAATGCAGGACGCACCTGTCTGGCGACCGGGGCGACGCTGCATCTGATCGAGCCGCTGGGGTTCTCCCTCGACGAGGCGCAGGTGAAGCGCGCGGGGCTGGACTACTGGGAGCACGTGGACGTGCGCGTGTGGCCCAACTGGGAATCGTTCGAGGCCGAACTGCCGCGCCTCGGCCAGCCGTTCTTTTTCTCCACGAAGGCGACCCAGCTGTTCTGGGACGCCCCGCTGGCGCCCGCGGAAGGGACCGTGCTGGTGTTCGGGCGCGAGACGGGCGGCTTGCCGGCGGCGCTGCACGAGCGCTATGCGGGACGGTTCGTGAACCTGCCGATCGTGTCGGAGCGTGTGCGCTCGCTCAACCTGTCCACCACCGTCGCGGTGGCGGTGTACGAAGTGCTGCGGCAGCAGCACGCGCGGCCTTAGGGGGCGGTGGACACCAGCCGCGTGATGGCGCGCAGTCCGTCGTCGCCCACGTCGAGGCTGTAGGCGTTCACGTACAGCGCGATGTGCTGTGCGCACACGTCGTCGGACAGTTCCTGCGCATGGGCGCGCACGTAGTCGCGGCTCGCGTCGGGGTGATCGAAGGCGTATTGCACCGAGGCGCGCAGCGCCTGTGTCACGGCGGCGGCCGTGTCGTCATCGAGGTCGGCCCGCGCGCAGATGCCGGCCAGCGGCACGGGCAGTCCGGTGTCGTGCTGCCACCAGTCGCCCAGATCGGCCGCTTTGACCAGACCGTGCGAGGCGTACGTAAAGCGGCTTTCGTGAATGATGAGACCGGCGTGCACCTCGCCACTCGCTACCGCGTGAAGGATCCGGTCGTAGCGCATCTCCACCACATCGTCGAGCGCGGGTGCGGCGAGCCGGAGCAGCCGGTACGCCGTAGTGGCGCGCCCCGGGATCGCCACGCGCCCGCGCACGGCGTCGGCCAGTGACATCGGCGACCGCGTGACCACCAGCGGTCCGACCCCGTCGCCCAGCGCGGCGCCGCTGCGCAGCAGCCGGTAGCGCGCGCCCACCGAGGCGAACGCACCGATGCTCAGCTTGGTGATCTCGAACGCACCGGTGACGGCACGCCGGTTGAGCTCCTCGATGTCGAGCAGCACCGGCGTGATGCGCAGCGGCGTGTCCACGAGGCCGTGCGTGAGCGCGTGAAACGCGAAGGTGTCGTTGGGGCAGGGCGAATAGCCGAAGGTGAGCTCACGCATGCGCCGCGCCGGTGTCGAGCCACGCGGCCAGCGCCGTCACGAGCCACGGCGTGACCCCGGTGATCGCGGTGAAGGCGGCGTCGAAGTGCCACCGCGCGCGGTCGTCCTCTTCGATGTCGTTGGCAATCGCGCGCACCTCGATGGCCGGGATGCCGGCGCGCTGCGCGGCGCGCAACACGCCGAAT
>JARIEX010000224.1 GCA_031127095.1 Gemmatimonadota bacterium | reverse complement strand
CTCGGGCTGTTTCTGTCACCGCTGTTCATGATCCCGATGACGTGGCTGCAGGATCGAAAGAAGGCGTGACGTCTGGTTGGGATTTAAGGAAGGGGCGCTCACCGTGATGGTGAGCGCCCCTTTTTTGGGGAACTGCCAACTCCCCAGTAAGCAGGGGGGAGGGTATCAGGAAAGAGGGTGCAGGAGGTGCGTGGTCCACCTGCTTCCTGCCCCCTGATACCCTCCCCCCTGCTTACTAGGGAGTTTGCAGTTGGCAGTTGGCAGTTTGCAGTTGGCAGTGAGCGCCCGCGCCTACGCCCGCCGCACCACCCCACGCCGCATATCACTCGCCGACAACACCACCGCGTCACCCAGCGCCGTGCGTCGCCCGGTGAGGTCGCTGAGGTCGGACCCGTGATAGGCCTCCTCGCCGTGCTGCGAGATGTCGATGCCCTGCACTTCTTCATCCACGCGGATCCGGAGCGGCATCACGAGCTTGAGCGCCGACAGGATCGCCACGCTGGCCGCGCCGGCGAAGGCGACGGTGGCCAGCACGGCGAGCAGCTGAATCCCCACCAGCGACGCGTTGCCGCGCAGCAGGCCGTCGGCGCCGATGGGATTGACCGCCTTCGAGGCGAACACGCCGGTGAGCACCGCGCCCACGATGCCGGCCACGCCGTGGCAGGCGAACACATCGAGCGTGTCATCCAGCGCCGTCTTCGCGCGGTAGTGGAGCACCGCGAACGACACCGGAGCCGCCAGACATCCGATGGCCAGCGCCGACATCGGCGTCACGAACCCCGCGGCGGGGGTGATGGCCACGAGTCCCACCACCGCCCCGGTGGCGGCGCCGACCGCCGTGGCCCGCCCACCCTTGTACAGCTCGATCACAATCCACGTGATCAAGCTCGACGCGGCCGCGGCGTGCGTGGTGACCAGGGCGTTCGCCGCGATCCCGTCGGCCGCCAGCGCCGAGCCGGCATTGAAGCCGAACCAGCCGAACCACAGCAGTCCGGCCCCGAGCAGCGCGAAGGGCACGTTGTGCGGCACCGTGGGAATGCGCTTGAAGTCACGCCGCGGCCCCAGCACGCGGGCCAGCACCAACGCCGTCACGCCGGCGCTGATGTGCACCACGGTGCCGCCCGCGAAGTCGAGTGCCCCGAGCGTGCGCAGCCAGCCGCCGTCGCCCCACACCCAATGCGCGAGCGGATCGTACACGAGCGTGGTCCACACCAGCCCGAACGTGAGATACGCCGCAAAGCGCATGCGATCGATGATCGCCCCGGAGAACAGCGCCACGGCGATCCCGGCGAACATCGCCTGAAAGGCGGCGAACAGCAGATGCGGCAGCGCGGCAGCGTAGGTGGCATTCGGGGCGGCGGTGACGCCCGTAAAGCCCACATGCGCCAACCCGCCGATCCACGTGGAGCCGGGCCCGAACGCGAGGCTGTAGCCGAACAGCACCCACTGCACGGTCACGATCGCGAGCGCGCCGAGGCTCATGAGCATGGTGTTGAGCGCACTCTTGGTGCGCACCAGCCCGCCGTAGAAAAACGCGAGCCCGGGTACCATCAGCAGGACCAGTGACGTCGCGATCAGCACCCACGCCGTATCGCCCGAGGAAATAGCGGCGGCCGGCATTACCGCTCTCCGGCGTGCGGCACGCGCATCTCGAGCTGCGTCTGCCGCATGATCTCATCGGCGTTGACGGCCGTGAGGGCGAAATTGTCGCGCTCACCGGTGCGGATCCGCACCGTGCGCTCCAGCGGGAGCACGAAAATCTTGCCGTCACCCACGTCACCCGTGCGCGCACCCTCGCAGATCGCATCGATCGTGCGCTCCACGAACTCCTCCGAGCAGGCCATCTCGATGCGGACCTTTTCGTGGAACTCGAGCACCACGGATTCGCCGCGGTACTGCTGCACGACGTCGCGCTCGCCGCCATGTCCGCTGACACGGGAGAGCGTCATGCCGGTCACGCCGACTTCGAAGAGCGCACGTTTGACGTCCGCCAGCTTTTCCGGGCGGATGATGGCGACGATCAGCTTCATGCTGGTGGGGGCGAAGGGCGGCCGGTCTCGGTGCGACCCCGAGATACATCGGTGCTTGCCGGGGTGCGTTTCCGATCTCGATCTATTTTACACACCGGCGTATTCGCTCGCTGGCCTCGCCGTATTCCCGAATATGAGATCCCCATGTCCGCTCTCGGCACCATCGCCATCCTCGTCGGCCCCGATTACGAAGACCTCGAGGTGTGGTATCCCAAACTCCGGCTGGAAGAAGCCGGCTACCACACGCCGTTGATCGGCACCGGCGACGCGATGTATCACGGCAAGTGGGGCTATCCGGCCACCATGGACGGCCACGTGGCCGACCTCGACCCGGCCTCACTGCGGGGCATCGTGGCCCCCGGCGGATGGGCGCCCGACAAGCTGCGGCGCGATCCCGCGGTCCTGTCGCTCGTGCGTCGGGTGCACGAGCAGGGGGGCATCATCGGCACGATCTGCCACGGCCCGTGGATTCTGATCTCGGCCGGCATCGTACGCGGCACGCGCATGACCTCGTCGCTGGGGATTCGGGACGATCTCACCAACGCCGGCGCCCACTGGGTCGACGAACCCGCTGTGGTTGACGGGAACATCGTCAGCGCCCGGGTGCCGAAGGACCTGCCCGCCTTCACACGGGCGATGCTCGGCGCGCTGGGCGCCTAACGCGCCGCCGGTGAAGTACGGCGGTTGAACCGCAACAGCCTGAACACGGATGACGCCGATGGACGGAAACAACACGGATCAGCAAAAACGCCGTTCGCTTATCCGTGTCGTTTCCGTAGATCCGTACGATCCGTGTTCCAGCGGTTGTTTTTCGCTGTTTGCGGCGCCGCTACGGCCGCACGTCAGTTCGCGCCGTCGGTGACCAGGGTGTCGTACTGACGGCCGCGCCAGCGGGTGGGCGTGCGCGCGGTGCTCAACGTGAGGCGCCACGCGGCCGCGATGTCCGTGAGCCACGACAGCCAGAACGGCCAGCCGCGCTCGGCGTAGCTCTGGCGCAACGCCGCGAGCATCATGAGCCGCACGAGCAGCGCGGAGGCGTTCACCAGCACCAGCGCCTCCACCAGCATGGTGGTGGACGGCGCACCACCCGATGCCATGATGGCGCCCAGCACGATCAGCAGCGGTAGCGGCAGCGCCTGCGCGCTCCACACCAGTGCCACGTCGAGCCAGCGGCGCCACATCGGCGTCGCGTCCTTGAGGTCGAAGCTGCGCCCCCATTCGCGCCACATCTCGGCCAGTGAGACATACGCGCTGACCTGAATGATGCGCGAGCCGTCCAAAAAGCCCACGCGGGCGCCGTGCGCGGCGAGATGGCGTGCCAGCGTCACGTCGTCGCAGAACGAGGCCCGCGCCGGGGCGTACCCGCCGTGCTGCTCCAGCAGCGCGCGCCGCGCGACGAAGCACTGCCCGTTGGCGAGTACGCGATCGGGGGGCGGCTGGGTGGCACCGGCGGCGCCGCAGCGATACACGAGCGTCACCAGCATGGCCGGTTGCACGAACCGTTCGGACGACGTCTGGTCGCGGAACTGCGGTGAGAACGACGCCACGTCGTAGCCGTCCTGCTCGACGGCATCGACCACCGCACCGACCAGTCCAGGCGCGGGCACGGTGTCGGCGTCGATGCCGAGCACCCACGCGCCCTTCGCCTGCCGGAGCCCCGTCTCGAGCGCCCACACCTTGCCCACCCATCCGGCCGGCAGCGGATCGTCGGTCACCAGGCGAATGCGCGGATCACGGGCGGAGGCGGCTTCGACCAGCTCGCGGGTGCCATCGGTGGACCGACTATCCACGATGAGCACTTCCAGCATGGGCTCGGTCTGCGCCATGAGCCCCTCGAGACAGGGACCGATGCGTTTGGCTTCGTTGAGCGTGGCCACGACCACCGTGACCGTGGTATCGGTGCGCGGCGAGAGGCGCGGCGCGATCGGCGGCCGTCGCGTGCGTCCGGGCATGAGCCGCGCCAGCAGGAGCAGCAGCAAAGGCGCCTGCACCGCCAGCAGCACCACGCCGAGTCCACGACCCACGTCAGCAAACATGAGGAAGGGAGACGAATCCATCGCGGGTCAGGGAGAGTTCGGGAGAATTCACACTCGGAAGATACCACGATCCGGCAGCACGCAGCCCACGCCGTCGGACGCCGCACGGTGGCGGCGCGGCGCCCCAGCGCGTACGCTACCCAACGGTACGCCCTGTCCTCGTCCGCCGTTCCCGACCCTATGCCTCGCACCAACCCGTCCCCGGGCACCCTGCTGCTGAATAACTGGGAGCGCCTTGCGCCCCTGCCCTTCGGCAAACGCCTCTTCAGCTGGGCGGTCGGGCGTACCGCGCCCTACACCGGCTCGGTCGGCGGTGTCTTCACTGACGTCCGCCCCGGCTTCGCGCGCGTGCAGCTGCGCGACCGGCGGGCCGTGCGCAATCACCTGGCCTCCATCCACGCGGTGGCGCTGGTGAATCTGGCCGAAATGACGAGCGGCGTGGCGCTGATGACGGCGCTCCCCCCCGGGGTGCGTGGCATCGTGACCGGACTCTCCATCGAGTACCTCAAGAAGGCGCGCGGCACTCTGGTGTGCACCACCACCGCGCAGGCGCCGGCCACCGTGACCGCGCCGATCACGCACGACGTGCAGGCCGACATCATGAATGCCGACGGCGATCTGGTGGCGCGGTGCCTCGTGCACTGGCGCTTGTCCCCGCCCGACCCTGCTCGCGAAACGGCCCGATGACTGAGACGCCCGCCTTCGACACACCGCTCACCCGGCACGCGCACATCCGCATTCCGCTCATCTGCGGCCCGATGTACCCCTGCAGTAACCCCGAGCTGGTGGCCGCCGTGAGCGCCGCCGGCGCCCTCGGCATCGTGCAGCCGCTCGCGCTCACGTATGTGCACGGCTACGACTTCCGCGACGGACTGCGCACGATCAATCGCCTCAGCGGCGGCGCGCCCATCGGCTTCAACGCGCTCATCGAGGCGGCGTCGAAGACCTACCACAACCGCATGGTGAAGTGGGTGGACATCGCGCTCGAGGAAGGGGTGCG
>JARIEX010000223.1 GCA_031127095.1 Gemmatimonadota bacterium | reverse complement strand
AAGTGCGACAGCCCGATACCCAGCAATCGCACGCCCACCCGGCGTTTGGCCCGCAGCGCCCGGTAGAGCACCCGTGCGGCCTTGGCCACGGATTTTTCCGACTCGATCGGGGCGGCCAATGTGCGCTGCGCCGACCGGGTGGTGAAGTCGGCGTCCTTGAGCTTCACGGTCACCGTCCGCGCCCGGAGCCCCTGGCGACGCAGGTCGGTGCTGACCCGCACGGCCAGCCGCAGCAGCTCGCGCTCGATCAGGTCGTCGTCGTGCAGATCCCGCCCGAAGGTCTCTTCCCGGCTGACCTGCTTCTGCGTCTCGCGCGGCGTCACGAGGCTGTGGTCGATCCCGCGCACGCGCCCGTGCAGCCACGCCCCCGCCCGTTCGCCGAGCCGAGCCTGGAGTGCGGCCACCGTCCAGCGCTGCGCTTCGGCGATCCGTTCGAGCCCCATCCGCTCCAGCGTGGCGGCGAAGCGCGGGCCCACCATGGGCAGATCCGCCAGCCGCAGCGGGGCCAGAAACGCGGCCTCATCACCGGGGGCGACACAGTGCACGCCGGTGGCGCCCGTGCCCGGCTTGGGCTTGGCCGATTCCACGGCCATCTTGGCCACGAGGCGCGACGCGCCCCCGCCGATGGAGACGGTGAGGCCGGTGGATTCGAACACCGCCGCGCGGATGCGCTGTGCCGTGGCGGCCAGCGACTCGTGTCCGTACGGCGCCTCGGTGCCCCCCATGTCGCAGTACCACTCGTCGATGCTGGACGCCTGCACGACGGGCGCGAAGCGCGCGAGCACCTGCTGGATGTCGCGGCTGCGCGCGCTGCAGGCGCCGCGCGGCACCGGGACGCAGGTGGCCTGTGGGCAGAGCTTGAGGGCGCGCGCGATGGGCATCGCGGATCGCACGCCGTACGCCCGGCATTCGTAGGACGCGCTGCACACCACACCACGGGATCCCGGGCGCCCGCCCACGATCAGTAGCGCCGCGCGCCCCGCACCCTCGGGGTCGACCTGACGCGCGACGGCGACGAAGAACGCGTCGGCATCGATCAGGAGGATGCGGCGGGGCGGGGGAGCGGTCATGGCAGCGGCAGCGGTGGCGATCCCGGAAGCTAGCGGCAATGTTGCGGGATGACGCCTGCCATCCTGCTGGTCCGCGCGCGCGGGATCGCGCATGAGGTGCTGTCGTACGACCATGATCCCGCCGTCGCCTCGTACGGGAAAGAAGCGGTGGACGCGCTGGGGCTGGACGCCGCGACGGTGTTCAAGACGCTCGTGGCCGATGCCGAGGGCGTCGGGTTGGTGTGCGCTGTGGTGCCGGTGCTGGCCATGCTCGATCTGAAAGCGCTGGCGGCGGCCGTCGGCGCGCGCCGTGCACGCATGGCCGATCCCGCCGCGGCCGAGCGCGCCACCGGGTACGTGGTGGGGGGCATCAGTCCACTGGGGCAGAAAAAACCACTACCGGTGGTGGTCGATGCGAGCGCGCTCGCCCACCTCCGCGTGCACATCAGCGCCGGGCGCCGCGGGCTCGAGCTGGCGCTGGCGCCGATGGACCTGGTCAAGCTCGCCCGGGGGCGCACCGGCGCCATCGCGCGCTACTGAGTGCCTTACACGGCGCGCGGACGGGAGGGGCCTTCCGACAGCTCGTCGATGGCCGGGCCGCGCCCGCGCGCCGCCACCGGCCAGCGGGTTTCCACCGCGTGGCCACGCACGCCGATGATCTCGTCGAAGTTGTGGACCGCGATGCAGACGTGGTTGGGTACCACGCGCACCTGATCGCCCAAGCGGGGGCGCCACGCGGTCTGCGTGAGATCGAGGATGCCGTGCTCTTCCGACATGCGGGCCACGACCACCTCGGGGTGGTCCAGCAACGCGCCGTACCCGTCGCCCTCGGCGCGGAGGGGCTCGCGCCCGAGCGCCTTGGTGCCGGCATCAATCACGGCCTGTCCTTTGACGGCGGTGCTCACCACCGTGGCCAGAATGGTCAGCGCGCAATCGTCCCAGTCGCAGGCCCCGATGCGGGCGGTGGTGCGGTCGTTGTACACGTACGTGCCGGGGCGCACTTCCGTCACGCCGGGCACTTCGTGCATGCGCCACGCCGCGGGCGTGGATCCCCCGCTCACCACACGCGGCGGCAGCCCCGCGTCGGTGAGCGCGCCGACATACTGCGCGATGTCGGCACTGAGCTGCCCCAGGGCCGCCGCCTGCGCCTCCACGGCGTCGCGGATGTGTCCCGGATAGAACAGGATCCCGGCAAACTGCAGCGCTGACGCACGCTCGACCTGTCGGGCGATCGCGATGGCGCGCTCGGGCGACGACACCCCTACGCGATGCATCCCGAGGTCGACTTCGACGAGCACGTCGAATTGCCGACGGCCGAGGCGCGCCGCCACATTCAGCGCATCGAGGGTCTGCGCGTCGTCGGCGGCCACGGACACGCGCACGTCGGGTGACAGACGCGCGAGCCGCTCGAGGCGGGCCGCACCGACGGGCGGATAGGCCACCAGCAGGTCGTCGCACACCTCCGACATCACTTCGGCCTCGCGCAGCGTGGCGCAGGTGAGACCCACGGCGCCGAGTCGCAATTGCTCGGCGGCGATGCGCGGCGATTTGTGGGTCTTTACATGTGGCCGAAGCTGCAGCCCGTGCAGGGTGGCGTATGCCGCCATCCGGTCCAGATTGAACGAGAGCCGATCCAGATCAACGATCGGTACCGGTGTCTCGAGTTGTTCGAGATACGTCGCCATCACGCCCCCTTCCCCGAGACTGTGAACATGTCACACCCAGACACCGCGCCGGATCGCCTGTGGACGCCTGTCGAGCTGCCGAACGTCCCGGCGCCTGCGGGAGCCTACTCTCCGGGCGTGCGCACCGCAAATATTTCGAACTTGCTGTTCGTCTCCGGGCAGACGCCGCGCGATCAGGCCACCGGCGAAATTCTTGAGGGCGATGTGGAGGCGCAGACGCGTCTCACGCTGGCCAACATGGAACGGATCCTCATCGCCGGCGGCGCCACCTTCGCCAACGTGGTCAGCATGACGGTGTATCTGGCCGACGAGAACGACTGGGGCACGTTTGACCGGGTGTATCGCACGATCATGTCGCCGCCGTATCCCACGCGCGCGGTGGTCGGGGCCGCACTGCGCGGGATCTTGGTCGAGATCTCCGCGATCGCGGTGCTTTAGTGGACACGCCGCCCGTGGTCGTGGTGTACGCCGCCGACCGCGAGCTCCGGCGGCAAAGCGATGCGCGGCTGCGGGCGGCGGGGGTGCACACACGGGTAGCCAGCCGGCCGGCGGAGTTGGCCAAAGCGCTACGTGTGGGCATGCCGGCGTTGATCGTACTGGGGGATCACGCCGACGAGCATGTGCAGGCTGTGCTCGCGCCGGTGCTCGCCGCGTCGCCGCCAATGGTTGTGATGTACCAAGCGCCCGGCGAATCGATCGGGATGATCGTCGCACGGGCGCTTGGTGCCGTCGGGCGTTCGGTCGGTCAGCCGAGATCGAGCGAGTAGCCTTCGCCGCGCACGGTGCGGATATCGACCACACTTCCCGACTCGCGCAGGCGTTTGCGCAGCTGCGCGACGTGCACGTCGACCACGTTCGATCCCGGATCGAACTGCAGATGCCACACGTATTCGAGCAGGATGGGACGGGTCACGGTTTCGCCGGCGCGCATCGCCAGGAACTCGAGCAGCGCATACTGACGCGCGGTGAGCGTGACGGGTTTCCCTTGGCACTGCACGTCATGCGTGACGCGGTTGAGCGTCAGGTCGCCGGCAGTCACCCGCTCCATCGAACGCGCGCCACCGCGGCGGATCGCGGCGCGCACGCGCGCCGCCAGCACTTCGTTCGGAAATGGTTTCTGCAAGTAGTCGTCGGCGCCGGCATCGAGCGCCCGCACCACGTCGGCGGCGGTGTCGTGTGCTGTCGCGACGACGATCGGCGTGACGGATCCCTCGCGTCGGAGCTCCTGCAGCACGGAGAGCCCGCTGCGATCGGGCAGCTCAAGATCGAGGACGATCGCATCGTACGCGGTGGCCATCGCGAGTCGTTGGCCCTCTTCACCGATGGCGGCGATGTCGACGGCGTAGCCATCGTCCTCGAGGACCTGACGCATGAGATCGGCGACGAGCCGATCATCTTCGATGACGAGTATGCGCATGCGGCTATCGGTGTGAGAGGTGTTCATGACCCTGTCGTGCAGACGCGGTGACGATGGAACCGCACGGGCCCGCCCGCTTGGCGTGCATCCGGCACCGTACTCTGCCGTCCTACGATAATGCGAAAACGTTACAGCTGAGATAGGGTGAATGCGAATTCATCCAGATGCCCCATCGTGGCCGCCGCCTCAGTCGCCGCCTTTGAGGCGGCGCAGCTCCCGACGATCGCGTTTTCCCGGCTTGCTGTCACCAAACGCAAACGCGGCCGGCATGTTCCGGAGCTGCTGCTGCGCGGCTTCCCGCTTGCGCCGTCCGGCCTCCGTTTCCTCGTACAACTGCTGCGCGATCTCGGCCGATCCCCGACGCTCGGCGACCCCCTTCACCAGCAGCTGCCACTCGATCGGCCCCTGTCGGAGCCGGATCTCGTCGCCCGCTTGCACCAGCTTGGCCCGCTTGGCGCGATCACCATGCACATCAACCTTGCCCCCGTCGATCGCCTCCGCGGCGAGTGCACGCGTCTTGAAGAACCGCGCGGCCCACAGCCACTTGTCGAGGCGCACCTTGCCGAGTGGAGAGTCGTCAATTTCCTCGTTTTTCACTTTTAATCTCGGTGTGGTTGAGGACGTGAAGCTGGGCTAGGTTCGCTGGTTCCGGAGCGGTTGGCGGGGCAGGGCTAGGGCCACTTGGGGGCACAACGGGGGCAGAGAGCGCCAGCCCCAGCTTTTCCACGGCGTCCCGCTTGCGGCCCATCTCATCCTTGGTCTTCCAGTATCGCTCCGTGGTGGCCACCGACTGGTGGCCCATGAGCGACGCAATATCCCGTGGGGCGACTCCCGAATCGGCGAGTCGGGAGCCGTAGGTGTGTCGCAGCGTGTGGATGGAAGCCGCCACTCCCGCCGCCTTCGCTGCCTTCCCCCACACC
>JARIEX010000055.1 GCA_031127095.1 Gemmatimonadota bacterium | reverse complement strand
GTAGACCTTTTTGAGACGCTCGACACTGGTGTGCGTGTAGATCTGCGTCGTGCTGATGCTCGCGTGCCCGAGCAGTTCCTGCACCGCGCGCAGATCCGCGCCGCCGTCGACCATGTGCGTGGCGAAGGAGTGCCGCAGCGAGTGCGTGCTGAGCCCGGCCCCTTCGTCGACCGCTGACAGCAGCGTTACGACGGCGTGCTGGATGCCGCGCGGACTCAGGCGCGCGCCGCGCTCGCTCAGGAAGACCGCGGCCCGGGCGGGTTTGCGCGGGCCCGCCTTGAGACCAGCGAGCAGGACGTCGCGCTTCACGAGATAATTGCGCAACGCGCGCTGCGCGTGGTCACCCAGCGGGACGATGCGTTCCTTCCGCCCCTTGCCGCGCACTTTCACCTGCTGCACCACCAGGTCGAGATCGCCGAGGTCGATGCCGCGCAGTTCCGAGAGGCGGAGCCCGCTGGAGTAGAACAGCTCGATCATGGCGAGATTGCGCACGTCGGTGAACTCGAGGCTCTGCGCGCGCGTGGCGGCGTGTTCCAGCAGCAGTGCCGCCTGCGACTTGTCGAGGTAGGCCGGCAGGGTCCGCGCGAGCCGCGGTGAGGCGACCGCGCGCGCGGGGTTGGCCTCGATGCGTTCGTCGCGATGCATCCAGCGGAAGAAGCTGCGCACGGCCGAGAGTTGCCGCGCGATGGAGCGCTTGGCGAGCCCGCGACGCGTGCAGTGCGCCAGAAACCCGCGGATGTCGGTGCGCCCGAGCGCGTCCCACTGCCAGCCGTCGGCCCCGCGCGTGGCGGCCAGCCACGTGGAGAACTCCCGCAGATCGCGACGGTACGCGAGGACGGTGTTGGGTGAGAGATCGCGCTCCTTTGCGAGATGGACGAGGAACTCATCGATCTCGGCCGGGAGCGGCGCGTCGGGGCGCGCCGTCTCCAGCGTCGCGATCTCGTCGCTCACGGCGTGATCACCCGTGGAGCGTGGCCGATTCGATGCCGGCCGAATCACGCCAGGCCGACATCGCGGTCAACGCCCGCTCGGCGAACAGCTCGCGCTTCTTCACCTTGTCTTTGAGCACCTTCGGCGCGACGCCTTCGAGCTCATCGAGCAATCCGAAGTTGGCGTTCATCGGCTGAAAGTGCTTCGGGTCGGCCTCGCGCATGTAGCGGTAGAGCGCACCCAGCATGGTACTGGGGGGTGGCACGACCGGCGCGTCACCGGCCATCTGGCGCGCGAGGTTGATACCCGCGAGGATGCCGGTGGCGCTGCTTTCGGTATAGCCCTCCACGCCGGTGATCTGCCCGGCAAACATCAGCTGCGGCGCGTCACGCAGCGACAGGTGGGGCGACAGCGCAGCCGGGGCGTTCACGTACGAGTTGCGATGAATGGAGCCGAAGCGCAGAAACTCGGCCTCGGCCAGACCGGGGATCATGCGGAACACCCGTGCCTGCTCCGGAATGCGCAGCCGCGTCTGGAACCCCACGAGATTCCACATGCGGCCGCCACGATCTTCCATGCGCAACTGCACGACGGCGTGCGGACGCGTGGTGGAACGCGGATCCTGGAGCCCGATGGGCTTCATGGGGCCGAAGCGCAGCGACTCGCGTCCGCGCCGCGCCATTTCTTCAATGGGCATGCACCCTTCGAAGTAGGGCACCGCGTCGAACTCGTGCGCGGTGAACTGGTCGGCGGTGGTGAGCGCGTCGATAAAGGCTTCGTATTCGTCGCGCGTGAACGCGCAGTTGAGATACGCGCCTTCTTCGCCGGCACCGTCCATGGTTTCCTTGCCCCAACGCGAGGCGCGGAAGGCAATGCTCTGGTCGATCGACTCGATTGAGACCACGGGAGCGATCGCATCGTAGAACGCGAGTGACTCGACCCCGAGTCGCGCCCGGATCGCATCGGCCAGCGCATCGGACGTGAGCGGGCCGGTGGCGATGATCCCGACGTCGGGGAGCGACGTGACTTCCTCGCGCGACACGCGAATGCGCGGGTGCGCATGGATGCGATCGTGCACGTGCTGCGAGAAGATCTCGCGATCGACCGTGAGCGCCGAGCCGCCCGGGACGCGCGACTGGTCGGCGCAGTCGAGAATGAGCGAGCCGAGCTGCCGCATTTCGGCTTTCAGCAAGCCGTGGGCGTTGGTGGTCTCGGTGCTCTTGAACGTGTTCGAGCACACGAGCTCACCGAGTTTTTCGGTGCGATGCGCGGCGGTGCCGCGGACGGGGCGCATTTCATGCACCACGACAGAATGCCCGCGCTCGGCGAGCTGCCAGGCGGCTTCGCTGCCGGCGAGTCCGCCGCCGATCACCTGCACTTCGTTGGATGCCATGCGTGAAGTCTAACGGGGCGCGCTGTTGCTGGTCTCGTGGCTGCTTTGGGCTTCGGTCGGCGTCGACGCTCGTGCGGCATCGGGGAGCACCCCTTCGCCGCTTGCTGCGCGTGCGGTCGGGTGTTGGCGCGGGGCTGTGGGATCGCGGCGCCCGCGCAGAGGCGGCAGCGGGGCGTCCCCGTGCCGAACGAGCTACACGGGGGACAGTACATGCGGCAGGTCCGTGGTACGCGTTCGACGCAGCCCAGCGCGGGCCGTGGGTCCCCGCGGCGAATCTCTGCGGGGGTGACGCCGGCGCCGGAGCGCAGCGACAGGCGCACGGCCACCCCCGCAGAAAATTTCGCCAAGGGGATCCCACGGTTTGCGCCGGGCGTCTCGCGCACACCAAAGCCCACAGCCCACAGCCCGTAGCCCACAGCAAAACGGTCGCACCAGGCAAAAAGCCCGTGCGACCGTTCCACGATCCAACCGAACGCGAACCGTCAGGCCACTTCGGCCACCAGTTCGGCTTCGTCCGGGCTCGGCACATCCCACTCGTTCGCGCACTTGAGGCACTTCCGGAACGCGCCGCGGGTCTTGTTGCTCTTGGACTCGGCCCCGACGTACCCGCACTCCGGACACGTCTCGGCCACAGGCTTGTCCCACACCACGAAGTCGCAGTTCGGGTAATTCTCGCAGCCGTAGAACGCCTTGCCACGCTTCTTACTGCGACGCTCCGCAATCTCGCCGCCGTCCTTGGGGCACTGCACCCCGGTGGGCATCGAGCGCGTGCCGCGACACTTGGGGAACTTGGAGCACCCCAGGAAATCGCCCGAGCGACCGTGGCGCACCACCATCGCCTCACCGCACTCCTGGCACATGTACTTCGTGAGCTCGGCCGGCTTCTTCTCACCCTTGATCGGGCGCGTGTACTTGCACGCCTTCGGATGATTTTCACACGCCACGAAGGGCCCGAAAAATCCGCCCTTGGCCACGAGCTTGCCGCCGCAGTCGGGACACTTTTCCGTGGCGAGCGCCGACAGATCGTAGGCTTCGCCGATGAGCGCGTCGAGATCGTTGTCGTTGAGCGTGGCCTGAAACGGCGTCCAGAAATCGGTGAGGGCCCGAACCCAGCTCAGTTCGCCGTCGGCGATCTTGTCGAGTTCCCCTTCCATCTGTGCCGTGAACTGCACGTTGAAGATGTCGGGGAATTTCTTGACCATCACCCGCTCCACCGTCTCGCCAAGCGGCGTGGGGAAAAAGCGGCGTTGCTCCAGCGACACGTAGCGTCGTTCCGCCAGCACCGAAATGATGGAGGCGTAGGTGGACGGACGGCCGATGCCCAGCCGCTCGAGCTCCTTGACCAGCGAGGCCTCGGAGAAACGTGGCGGCGGTGCCGTGAAGTGCTGCGTGGGCGTGATCGCCTTGACAGGCACCGACTCGGCGAGCTCGAGGAACGGCAGCGCCTGCTCGTCCTCCAGCGCCTTGGCGTCGCCCTCTTCGCGCGCTTCGCGGTACAGCGCGAGGAAGCCGTCGAACTTGATGACGGACCCAGTGGCGCGGAACAGATAGGCGCGGCTGGTGGCCGGGATGTCAAAATCCACCGTGGTCGTATCGAACACGGCCGGGGCCATTTGTGACGCCATGAACCGCTTCCAGATCAGTTCATAGAGCTTGAACTGATCCGCGGTGAGCTTCTTGGCGAGCCGATCATCGGGTCGGCGGGTGGGATCGGTGGGACGCACGCCTTCGTGCGCGTCCTGCGCGTTCGCCTTGCCGCTCGGGTACAGCTGCATTCCGGCGGCGAGGTACGCCTCGCCGTATTCCTGCGTCAGCCAGTCACGCGCGGCACCAGCTGCCGTTTCGGAAACGCGCGAGGAATCGGTTCGCATGTACGTGATGAGACCGACGGGGCCTTCGTCGCCGCCCACGTCGATGCCTTCGTAGAGGTCCTGCGCGAGCCGCATCGTCCGCTTGGAGCCGAAGCCCAGCTTCTTGGCCGCTTCCTGCTGCAGCGTAGACGTGGTGAACGGCGCGGCGGGGTTTTTCCGCTTCTCGCGTCGTTTGACCTCGGTGACGGTGAACTGTGTCTGCCCCTTGAGGTCGGCGAGGATGCGCTCGGCCTGCTCGGCGGTGCTGATCTCCGGCTTATTGCCGTCAATCTGGTGCAGCTTGGCCGAGAAGGGCTGCGTGCCCTTCTGGAGGTCGGCGGCGATGCTCCAATACTCCACCGGCGTGAACGCACGGATCTCCCGCTCACGCTCCACGATGATGCGCAGGGCCACCGTCTGGACGCGTCCGGCGGAGAGTCCTTTCTTGACGGTCTTCCACAGGACCGGGCTGGCCTTGTAGCCGACGAGGCGGTCGAGGACGCGGCGCGCCTGCTGAGCATCGACCTTTTTATTGTCGATATCCATGGGGTTCGCCATGGACTGCTGGACCTTGTCCTTGGTGATCTCGTGGAACATCACGCGCCGGATCGGGGCGGTGACCGCGTACCGCGGCGGCTGCGTGAAGTACTGCTCGACGTGCCAGCCGATCGCCTCGCCTTCGCGATCAGGGTCGGTGGCGATGAAGATTTCGCGGGCGCCCTTGGCGATCTTCTTCAGATCGGTGAGGATGTCTTCCTTGCCCTCGATGGTCACGTAATCGGGGGCGAAGCCGTGCTCGATGTCGATGCCGAGCTTTTTGGCCGGCAGATCGCGGACGTGACCGACGGTGGCGCGGACGGTGTAGCCGCGCCCGAGGTATTTGCCGATGGTCTTGGCCTTGGCCGGCGACTCGACGATGACGAGCGCGGTGCCACCGGCCGGCGCGGGTTCGTCGTCACCGGCGACGTCGGCCACCCGCGTGCGGGCACGCGCCTTGGTCGCGGCGGCCTTCTTCGCCGCCGTGGTGGCCGATGTCTTCGCCGCCGCCTTTTTCGCGACCTTTTTGGCCGCGGATTTCGCCGCCGGTTTCAGGACCGCCGTCTTCGGCGCCGTCGCGGCAGCCGGTTTCGCGGCCTTCGTGACAGCCTTCTTGACGGCCTTTTTCGCGGCCTTCTTGACCACTTTTTTCGCCACGCCGGAACCCGCCGCAGCCGTGCCCTTCTTGATTGGCATCAGATCAGTGTACCCGGGAACGCTCGCCATCCATCGCGCCATCATCGAACCCGACATCCTCCGCGATCCCGCGGATATCTGCCAGACTGATGCGACCGTCGACATGGACCAGCGCGCGCTCCACCAACTGCTCAAAGTCGTTGAGATTCACCGCTCCGGAGCCACCCAACTGCATCAGGTAGCCCCAGGCTTCGGCGGAGAACCGTCCGCGCTCATGCGGCCCCTGAACGCGGAGCGGTGCTTGGCGCGCCATCAGAACACCACCCATCCCGAGGGGCGATGTAGTATCGCGAAACAGTAGAGACAGGATCTCACCAATCTGTCGCCGGTCATACCCCTGCGACGACAGGTACGCCTCGACCTCCACGACATCCGTGTCGGCGGCGAACCGTTCGCGCAATTCATCGATGACAGGGGTCCATCGATCATCCATCGCCTAACCTATCCCCAGAGTCCCGTCGTGGGCAAGCGCCACCACGGAATCTATAAGTCGTTGTGAATCAATGCCTTCCACGTTTACCACCGCGTCGGCCTGGGCGTAGAGTGCGGATCGGCGCTCCCAGAGCGCCTGCATGGCCACAGCCGGGTCCGCTTGCGCCAGTAACGGGCGGACGACCCTGGAGCGGGACAGCCGGCGCAAGGCCTCGGCCGCGGAAATCTGCAGGTGAATGATACGCCCCGGCGGCCGGAACAGGGCCATGACCTCCGGATTCGTCACCCACCCGCCACCGGGCGCCAGCACCATCGGGGGCGCCGCCGCCAACTCGCGGGTGAGCGCCACTTCCAGTTTCCGGAATTCATTCTCCCCGCGTTCCGCGAAGAGGCGGGCGACGGACAGGCCTTCGCGCTTCTCGATCTCCGCATCGAAATCGAGAAACGGGCGTGAAAGGCGCTTGGCGACGGCGCGCCCGACCGTGGACTTCCCCGACCCGGGCAGCCCGATCAGCACCAGGTGGCCGTCAATCTGCCAGCCCATCGCCTCGCTCACCCGACGCGCTCATCCAGACGGGCGAGATAGCCCTCGAGATTGCGCCGCACTTCCGCCATCGAGTCGCCACCGCACTTCTCCAACAAGGCATCGGCCAGCACGAAGGCCGCCATGGCTTCCGCGATCACGCCCATGGCCGGGACGGCCGTGACATCACTGCGCTCCGCCACGGCCACGGCGTGCTCGCCGGTGGCGGTGTCCACCGTCGCCAAGGGGCGCATCAGCGTGGAGATCGGCTTCATGGCCACACGGATCACCAACGGTTCGCCCGTCGTCATCCCCCCTTCCGTGCCACCCGCCCGGTTGGAGCGTCGGCGCACATGCCCGGTCCGGGTACTGCCGGGGGCGGCCTCGATTTCGTCGTGCACCTCCGCGCCCGTCCGGCGCGCCGTTTCGAAGCCAAGCCCGATCTCGACGCCTTTCACGGCCGGAATGGAGAGCATCGCCTGACCGAGCCGCCCGTCGAGCCGCCGGTCCCACGAGACGTGCGACCCGAGCCCCACCGGCAGGCCGGTGACGACGACCTCACAGATGCCGCCCAGCGTGTTGCCCTCTTTCTTGGCCGCGTCGATCCGGGCCATCATCACGGCCTCGGCGTCCGCGTCGAGGGTGCGCAGCGGTGAGGCGTCGGCCGCGGCGTTGAGGTCGTCCGGCAGGGCGACAGGGCGGGCCGCATCGACCCCGCCCAGATGCACGAGGTGCGATCCGACCCGGATCCCCACCTCGCGCAGCAAGACGCGGCATACGGCCCCTGCGGCCACGCGCGCCGTCGTCTCACGGGCAGACGCGCGCTCGAGGATGTCGCGCGCGTCGCTTCGATCGTACTTGAGCAGACCGGTGAGGTCCGCGTGGCCCGGACGGACGCGCGTCACATGGCGCTTTCGCGGCCCGTCGGCGTCTCCGTCGCGCGGCGCCGGATCCATGATGTCGATCCAGTTCTTCCAGTCGCTGTTCCGGATCAGCATCGCCACCGGCGACCCCAGGGTCTCACCGGCGCGCACGCCGGAGAGCCACTCGATGTGATCGGTCTCAATTTGCATGCGGCGCCCGCGTCCGTACCCTTGCTGCCGGCGGGCCAGATCGGTATCGACGTCGGCGGCGAGCAGCGGCACACCGGCCGGCATCCCCTCGAGGATCGAGACGAGCGCCGGTCCGTGCGATTCGCCGGCCGTAGTGAAGCGGAGCATGGGGGACCGAGCTGGCGACGGGAGAGCGACGGAAGGTCCGTCAGCGCACTGAGAACCTAGTCTGTGGCAACGTATGGTAGTGCGCAGCGCGAGGGGAGCGGCGAACGGTAACGGCGGCGCCCCGGGATCCGCTGCGCGCCGGTGAGGCGCCGAAAACAGCGACGGCCCCGGAGCGACTGCTCCAGGGCCGTGTAACCCGCACGTGACGCGGACGGGCCGTGGCTTACTGGCAGGTGGTCGTGAAGTTGTCGGGCAACGCCACCACGGTCACGCCGCGGATGGTCGCACCGACCAGCACGAGCTGGCCATTGGGACGAACCGTTGCCCGTACCGGGCCGATGATCGGATCCCGGATCGGGACCGACGCAATCTTGCGGTAGCAATACGTGTCGAACACGTCGATGACCGGCTCGCTGGAGGCGACGAACGCGAGTCGCGTGCGCAGCGGTGCGGAATTCGCACCGGTGTTGAGCGGGTGCAGGTCGAGCCCACCCACGCTGGGGCGCGACTGCAGGATGCCCTGCAGACGGAGGGTGCGGTCGAACAGGTACGTGGAGTCGCCCTTCACCGCGTTGAGCTCGCCGTCGAAGTTGATGCCGACGCCCTGCACACGCGAGAAGGTGTTCGCCACGAAGTCCGTGACATCGAGCGGACGCGAAATGCCGCGGTCCACGACCGGCGTCGGCGGGGTGATGTCCAAGCCGGCTGTGGCGTCGTAGGTCAGCGCGCGGCTGCCCAGCACCGGCCCGCCCTCGCCGAACACCGCGCGGCGGAAGTTGCCCGACCCACGGACGTACGTGGTATCGCGGAACGCCAGCTTATCGAGTTGGACGACCACCGAGTAGGGGAACGTCCCGCCGCTGCCATTCGACACGTTCTGCTTGTACGGCACCAGGATCGAATCACTGCCGACGCCAGCCGCCGCGAACCGCTGCACCTCGAGGGTATCGGAGCGCCCCTGACTCTGCCCGATGGCCTGCTCGAAGAAGAAGTGCGACGTACGCTGCGACAGATTTTCCCATCGGATCGTCCCCTGATTGGGGAACGGCGTGCTCTGACCGGGCGTGGGCGTGGTCGAGTACACGGCAATCACGTCCTCGCAGGGCGAGCCGGGGGCGATCCCCCCGCTGCAGGTCGCCGCGATGTACTGCGGACGATCACTGAAGTCGTACACGGTCCGCTGCGTAATGGGCGCCTCGGTGGTCTGGGAACGGACCGTCGTGATGCTGTATACCACGATGTTGGGCAGCGCGTAGCGGAAGACTTCGCGGCCGCTGGTACCGGTCTTCAGGTCGACATAACTGATGTTCGTCCCCCCGGAGTTGGCAACCAAGAGCGTATCGCCCATGACGCCGTCACGGGTGCGCGGCCACGGCGCGATGCCCCACGGGCGCGAGCCCACGGCGATCGGGGCCCGGAACGTGGAGTCGGTGAGGTTGTAGACCTCGAGCCAGTTCCGCTCGATGTTCGACAGATAGATCCGGTCGGTGCGCGGGAAGTAGAAGGCGTCGGCCACCTGCCCACCGCTGGGCAGCGGGCTGGTATACCCGGCCACCACCGCCACGGTATCGAGCCGCAGCGCCCCCGACGTGAAGCGGGCCACGTCGCGACGGCCATTCGCGTTCCGGGCAAAGCCGGTCACGGTCACCGCGGTCGGGAACACCGTCACCGGGACCCGGGTGCGGAAGGTGCGCACGAGGGTGGAGAAGGCGCCGGTCGACGTGACCGAGTCGATGGCGATGAGCTGGCCGGTGAGACCGCGCACTTCATACCCCAGCACGGTAATGCCGACGGGGTCGGTGGCCTCGACGAACACCGTGTCGGTGACCTCGAGCCGCGCCGCAACACCGGTGCGCACCACCGGCACGGTGGTCGCGTTGGCGGGGCTTTGCACCGCATACTGGACGGCCGTGCCGAGGACGCGCTGGTTGAGCGAGTCGGTCACGAACGGGGTGACGGTGATGAGCTGCCCCTTGACGGTATCCGGCACCACGAGGGTGTCGAGCACCGCGATGGAGTCGCGGAGCGGGTTGCCGAAGGACACGGAATCCTGTCGCACGTAAGCACCGGACAGCTGGTACCCCAGCGTGCGCACCTTGTAGCGGGCCTTGCCGGACAGCGCAATCACCAGCGACTTCCCGGAGACCACCGGCGATCCGGTGACCGGGCTCGTGACGATTGCCTGCGGCGGCTCGAGATTGCCGACGGTGAGCGCCAGGCGCGACGTATCGGACAGATTGCCGGCGCCATCGATGGCGACCGCACGGGCATTGACGGTGGACCCGATCGGCGCGTTGCCGGGCACGCGGATATTGACGTTCACCGTGAGCGACGTGACCGCGCTGGTCATCACGGTGTCGTAGGTGGCGCTGACGCCACCGGCCAGCAGCACGCGGATGCGCTTGAGGCCGATGTTGTCGGTGGCGGTGACGGTCATGGACAGCAACGTGTCCGCCACCGTATTGCCCTTTGCCACCTGCACGCGGGGCACGATCGTGTCCTTGAACGGCGGATCGATCACTTCGTCACCGCTGCACGCGCCAAGGGCGGCGAGTGCGACCAGGGCCGCTAGCGCGACCGGTCGGGCGGGGCGAGGTGCGGGCCGCACCGGAGTGCGGCCGGGGATGAAGTCGGACATGGGTATCTGAGTCCTCGTCGCGTCAGCGGCTCGGCGGGATCGCGCCATCATCCAGGATGTGCGGCGTGACCAGAATGAGCAGATCGCGCTTGGTCTCGTTCTTGGAATTCTGCGAGAACAGGCGACCGATGAACGGCAGGTTCATGAGCACCGGGATCCCGCTGCGGAAGCGATTGGTCTCGGTGACCGTGAGGCCGCCGATGACGGCGGCTTCGCCGTCGGCCACGAGCACCTGCGACTCCGCGCGCTGGCGGTTGAAGATCACGCCCACGTCGGTGGCCGCGATTTCGGCGCTCGAGTTCTCGGCCTTGATGTTGAGCAGCACCATGCGGTTGTTGGTGATCTGCGGCGTCACGGACAGCTTGATACCGGCCTCCTCTTTGGACACCGTGGCGCGGGGGAAGAAGGCCGCCGCATTCGGTTGTCCCTGCGCACCGCCACCGCCGCCACCACCACCACCTCCTCCCTGTGCACCGCCCTGCCCGCCCGCGCTGGCATCGATCACCCGGATCGGGATTTCCTGACCAACGAAGATTTCAGCGCTGCGATTGTTCAGGATCGTGATGCTCGGCTCCGACTGCACGTCGGCCAGCGACGAGGTCTGCAGGGCGTTCAGGAACGCCGTGAGCTGATACCGGCCCAGCGCGGTGCTGTAGATCAGGTTGAGCGCGTTCGGCTTGATGGCATTGTTGGCGTTGGCGATACCGGCCAACGCGTTGCCCCCGAGCGCAATGCGCGCCGGTCCTTCGTACGCCTTGCCGCCACCCGTCGCATCCGGCACGCCGTCGCCGTCGGTATCGACCGCGGTGAGGGTATTGGGATCGGTCCGCGGCACGAGCTGCTGGAAGAACTGCTTGTTGCCGGTGCCGAGATCGTAGGCGAGGCCGATATCCTGGATGCCGGTGCGATTGACGAAGATGATCTTCGCCTTGATCGCGACCTGCGGCGTGCGGATGTCGAGCTGCTGAATACGGGAGACAATTTCCGGGAGCCGCGACGGCACCTCGGTGATGATGAGCTTGTTGGTGGCGCTGTCGGCGGCCACCGAGCCGCGGACCACGCACCCCTGCCCCGCCGTCTGATCCTGCTGCCCACCACCACTGCCGCCGCCCTGATTCATCGGCATGCCCATGTCGCGGCCGGTGGCCATCGTGGTCAGACCGGTGCAATCGCGGGCCAACAGCTGCTGCACGGTGCCGCGCAGGACGACCGCCTTCGAATAGTTGATGTCGACGATCTGCGTCACGAGCGGCTCGAGGGCCTGATTCGTGGCGAGATTGCGATAGCTGTCCACCGTGATGATGCCGCTGGCGTCCTCGGTGGCCGCCAATCCCTGCGCCTGCAGGATGGCCTGGAGTGCGACATCCCACGGCTTGTCGGCGATGTCCGCCGTCACGTTGCCCTCGACGTCCTTGCCGACGACGATGGTGCGCCCCGAAAAGGTGGCGAACGCCGCGATCACATCGCGGATATTCGTGCCGTCGTAGCTCACGGTGATGCGCGGCTTCTGCTGCTGGCGCCGCGCGGCTGCCATCGAGGCGACCGTCGCCGGCGTCCGGGCGGTGAGCGGCGCACTGATCGGCTCGTCGATCACGACCGGCGCCGGGGTCGGCACCACGTCGATCGGCGTCTCGGGCACCCGGGCCTCAGCGACCGGCTTGCTGCGCATGGAATCGAACGGCGCTGCCACCGCCGGAATCGCGGCCGGCTGGTCGAGCCGACCCGCCGCAGCCTGCGACCACAGCACATCGCTCGTGGGCGTGGACCCCCACGGCGCGAAGGCGACGGTCGGGGACTGCAGCACAATGCGCACCTGCCCACCGTCACGGACGACGGTGTAGCGGCGCGACTCGTCGAGGTCGATCACCAGCCGCACCGTATCCGTCCGATACTGCGACAGGCGCAGGTTGCGCACCGGTCCGCGCGCCTTGCCGTCGTAGCTGGACCTGACGGCCAGACTGGCCCCGCCCAGATCGATCACGATCCGGGACGGTGCGTCGAGCGTGAAGTGCGTGAGGGTCACGCCGGAGTCGAGCGCCAGCACGACCTCCGCGCCCGCTGACGCCGGGGCGACGGCGACGCCCAGAACGCGCCCTCGCGTCGGGGCATCGGCGGGTGAGGTGACGGCCAGAGGGGCCGAGGATGCCGCAGATCCCGTCAGCGCGAGCGCGCCAGGTGCCAGGAGAGCGGAGAGCACTGCAAGGGTCGTCGGTCCCATCATGGGTTCCTCACTTTCGTCGTGTCGCTGCTAAGTGGCAGCGTTTCCTGCCGGTTGAATCCGAATTCTTCGATGGTGAACTGCACGGCCCGCTGACGGATCGCCGCCACACGCAACCGACCGAGCTGCTGCCCGACGCGGATGCGGTACTGCTGCTTCGAGAACGTGTCGCGCAGGATGGCGACGGAGTTGTTGCCGACCGGGTCGAACGCGACGGCCGTGAGGCGCAAATCGCTGAGCAGCGGGCGGACATCACTGCTGGTCATGAGGGACTTGTACGGATCCCGCCGCCCGCCGCCGTTGTACGAGAACGTCTCCCGTTGGAGCACGATTTCCGTGGGCATTGCCGCTGCGCGCGGCGGCTGCTGCGCGCCGACGTGCGACGCGGACGCGCCAACGGCCAACAGGGTGAGGGCAATGGTCAACGGCTTCATGACGTACGCTCCTTCGCGCGCGGCCGGGGCGGCGCCGTTTTCTCGACGTAGGTCTGCAAGGTGATCGTGGCGGCGAGGGCGTCCTTCTCCGAGGTCCGGATCACGCTGCGGGGGGCGCTCGCGCCCGACCCGGTGACGATGGAGAAGTTCACCGGCGCCACGATGCGCGCGAGAGACCCCACGTTCGCGAGGAATTCGCCGAACTGGTGGTAGCCGCCGATGATGGTGACGGTGTACCGGTAGGTGTCGAAATTGCGGCCGGCGATCACCGGCTCGGGCGTCACGCTGCCGACGTCGAGTCCGGCGCGGCGCGCGGCCGTGCTGATCTCTTCGAGGAGCGCCGGCACCTCATTCCCCGTGGGAACGAGACGGCGCATGACGAGCAGCGCGGAGCGGTTTTCCGCCGCTTCAGCGCGCAGCGTTTCGATGCTGCCCGACGCGAATTCGCGCGCCGCCCGCTGATTCGCGTCCTCGAGGGCGGCCACACGCGTGAGCTCGTCCGCCAGCAGCACCTCGCGTGCGGAGTACGGATAGAGGTAATACACGGCGGCGAGCGCCAGCGCCGCGAAGCCGATCAGCAGCTTGACCTGATCGCGCTGGTTTTGTGGGAGTATGGCCATGGGTGTCGTGTCTCAGCGCACGGGGACGACGAGGGGCGATGTACGAACCACCCCCGGCGGCGGTACTTCGTACTCCGCCGACAACTCGAACTGCGTGACATCTTTGCCGTCGACGATCACGATTTCCGATTTGCTCAGCGCCACGCGCTGAATGAACGGCGAACTCTCCATCTGGCGCATGAACATCGTGAGCGCCTGGATATCGACCGTCTGACCGACAATGCGGAAGGTGAGCGGCGGGTGGACCTCGATCGAGTCGAGCACCACCGCGACCGGTTTTCCGCCGGCCCTCGCGGGCACAGGGGCAGTGGTCACCGTATCCACACCCGGCGGCAGCGGGGCCTTACTCGTCTGCTCGAGCGTCGTCAGCCACGTATAGGCCGGCAACGCACGGCTGACTTCATCGAGAATGTGCGCCCAATTGAAGCGGTTCTCGTCGATGGTCTTGATGATCTGCAACTGGCGCATCACCGAGTCACGCTCGGCCGTGAGCCGACGGCGGGCGTCGAGCACCTTGGCATATCGCGTGGAATCGCGTACGGCGCGATCGAGTTGTTCCGCCACGTCCGCGGCGCGCGCGCCCTGCGCGGTGAACAGCAGGCCAACCGCGACGACCGCGACCACCACGGCGCCGGCGGCGCCCAGCAGCCACGGATCACGGATGCCCGAGCCCAAGGCGCCGAGCGACAGCGTGCGTCCGGCCGTGCTGCGCGTGGTCTTCTTGGAGCCGGGAAGGAGATTGATCTGGAGCATCATGGTCGTGTTCCTCAGGCCGCGGCGCGCAGCGCGAGTCCCACCGGCAACATCAGCAGCGGTGCGACCTCGTCGGTGGACAGGAACTCCAGTGCCCCCTCGCGCACCGTGATCCTGGCCAGCGCGTTGGCGGGCTGCACGGGGAGGCGGAGGCGGCTCGACAACCACTCCACGAGCCCCGGCACGCGCGCGCCACCACCACAGGCGTACACGGCGCGGAGCTGTCCGGAATTGCGGGAGGCGGTGGACAGGAAGGTCGCGGCGCGCTCGATCCCGACGGCGAGCTCCTCGCCACGCATCGCCACGGTGCTGTCGAGCATCGGCGAGCGATCAAAGCCGCGCAGCAAATCCTCGGCGTCGTCGACACCCAGCCCATGTTCGCGCTGCATATCTTCGCGGAAACGGCGCGTGCCCACCGCCAGATCCCGCGTCAGGATGGGGACGCCGTCGTCGAGAATGTTGAGATTGGTCTGCTCGTTGCCGATGTTGATCAGCGCCACCGTGCCACGCATCGCGTCAGGGTAGTTCGCCTCGAACGCATTGTGCAAGGCGAAGGCATCGACGTCGATCACCGACGGGGGAAATCCTGCATCCTCGAGCAGCGCACGCTTCGACTCGACGAGTTCGCGTTTGGCCGCGACGAGCAATACGCTCATGTCGAGGCCGTCGCCGTCGGGATCGAGGATCTGGAAGTCGAGCTCGACGGAATCCATGTCGAACGGCACGTGCTGCTCGGCCTCCCAGCGCATCAACTCGCGGGCCTGCGCTTCCTTCACCCGCTCGATCGAGATCTTTTTGACGATCACGTCGCGTCCACCGACCGCGGTCACGAGGCTCTTGGTCTTGACGCCCGTCGCTTCGAGAGTCTGCCGGATCGCGTCAGTCACCAGACCGGGATCCATGACCTCACCCTCGACGATCGCGGTGTCGGTGAGCGGCGTAATCACAACCTTCACCAATTCCGGCGACGGACCGCTGTGGTCGATGACCACCGCTTTCACGAGCCCTGAACCGACGTCGAGTCCGATGGTGATTTTCTTTCGGCCGAAGAGCGCCATGGATAATGGGGTTGCACTAGTGATGAATTCGCCGCCGCCCGGCGACTAATTGTACCGGAGGGACAGACTGACCCTACGATGACCGGGCATATCTCTCTTCTAACGACCGGCTCCTCACGAGGTAACGCTGTCTCCTTGAGGAGCAGGTGGCCCAACTGCCCACATCGTGACAGTCTCGGCCTCCGGCTGTGCGTTCCGTACACGGCCATTATAACCGCCCGCAGATCAGGGCGGCGGTGCCAGCCAGCTCAGGAACGGGATCAGCCGGGGTTCCGCGACCGTGGCGAGCGCCATCTGCACCGCACACCGATCGTACTGCACGGCGGTGTGCCCGCCGAGCTCGGCGGCACCCCGGTTGCCCTCTGGCGGTGCGGCGTCGGCGCGTGGTGGGGCTACGATGACCGCGCCGCGGACGCGCAGCGCCCCGGCACGCACGTCGAGGTGCCCCCGCACCACCAGCAGGCCGTCGACCTCCAGCGCATCGCGCACGATGAGGTCGCCGGCGATGCTCAGCAGCCCGCGCCAGCGCGCCGGTCCCTGCAGGATCACGGGGGCACCGGAGAGCAGCAGGCTGTGCCAGCCGGGTAACAGCGCGGGTGGCGATGGCGTGCTGTCCCGCGGCGCGACCCGGCTCGCGGCGGCCAGCGCGGACCACGCCTGCTCGAACTGCGAGCGCAGGGCCACGCTGTCGGCGGGCGTGGTCCACGCCGGACGGAGCTCCCAGCGCGCGCTCGGCCCCTCCGCGACGGCCGATGCCACCAGCGCCGCGACCGAAGCGCTATCGCGCGGGGTGCCACATGCGTCCGTACTGGACGGGATGTCGGCCCCGGATGTCCCACTCTGCCCCTGCCCGCGCACGGCGCCCAGGACGGTCAGTGCGGCAGGGAGCGGCACCGCCGGTGGATCGAGCCAGACGACGCGCTGGACGACGCGCCGCACTCCGCCCGGCGTGCCGATCCGGTTCAGCACGACCCGCGCGCGCGTCCACGCCAGAAGTGGATGGGTACGCGTGATGTCGCTGCGCACCGGATCGCCGATCGCCGTCACGACGGTTGTGCGGAGCGTCTGCCCGAGCGGCAACGCCGCGAGGCTCTCGCGCGGCCAGCGATCGAGCTGGAGGGCGCCCCCCTCGTCCGCGGCGAGCTGCGCGCGTACGCCGCCGGCGCCCAGGCGGGCGGCACGGTGGCCTCGCCACGCCAGCGTCAGCGCTCCCAAGGACAGGATGCTCACCAGCAGCGTCACCACCACCACGTACGGCAGGACGAATCCTCGGCGTCCGGCGCTAGCGATCGCGTTGCGCATGTTCCCCCCGGAGTGCGATGTCCATCGTGGCCGAGTCCGGTCGGGGCGGCGCGTTCCCCACCGGGGACCACCGCAGCCGTAGCGTGATGCGGAGCGCCGCCGTGTCGCCGAGTCGGACCGCCGGCTCACTCCGGCGATCGAGCGCCTGCACGCTCATCCCGCCCTGCGCGGGGGAGAGTAGCGGCCCGGCGACGGGCTGCACGGTGTCCCAACGGCCACCGGTCAGGGTGCGTCTGCCGAGGAACCATGAGGCACCGCTGCGGTAGAGGCTGTACCGGACGCGTCGCTGCACCGTGGCGGGAGCGCCGATCATGCCAAGATCGGGACCGGCCACCGTCAGCGTGATTCGAACCGCGCGGCGATCTGCCCAAGCGGCAGTCCACGGGGCACCACCACACCCCCCGCTCCACGAGAGCCCGGCGAGTGGCGTGGCATGGTTGAGTGGCCGAGGCGCGCCGGTTGGGTCGGCGTGCCACAGGGACACCACGTCGCCGGGCTGCACGCTCGCGGCCCAGGCGAGCCCCACCGCATCGTCCGGATCGGCGGCGAGGAGGTCGATGCGGTCCCGCGTTGAGGCGGCGCACACGACGCCAACACCCAGCACCGCATCGAATTCGATGGCGGTATCCCGCACGTCACGCAGGTCGCGCGCGCGAAGTGGGCGGACGTCAGCCGCCAGCGCGGCATGCGCGTGCCGGAGTTCCCGCGTTCCGGCCAGTTGACTCTCTCCTCGTCGTGCAAGGCGCCAGACACCGACCAGCATGGCGGCGGCCGCGGCCGCGAGCATGGTGGCGAGCGGCAGCGCCACGAGCAGTTCGAGCAGCGCACTCCCTCGACGGGTCATCGGCATCGCGCCGCGGTGCTGACCCGAAGCCGGCGTGCGGCCGGCATGGCGAGGGCGGAGGGCACCCAGGTCATTTCGACGAGTGTGCGCCGCAGCAGGCCGGTGCGCCCTCCCGCTTCCGTAACGCGATGGCGCCCGTTCAGCCAGCGAACCGTGGCGGCGTCCGGTGCGGCGCTATCACACGCCGCGACGAACGCGCGTTCGGCCACGCGGGTTTGCTCCTGCTGCGCCAACGCCAACTGCAGGGCGTCGTCTCCCATCGAGGCCAAACCGACGGCACCCGCCGACAGCGCGAGCGATGCCATGGCCAGCAGGACCACGGCCACCAGGCATTCCACGAGCAGACGGCCCGGCCGATGTGGATGCGCGCGGCGTGGATGCACGCGGCGTGGACGCGCGCGGCGTGGACGTACGCGACGTGGACGCACGTCGGGGGGATCGAGCGGACAGGATTGCATGCGCCACGCTATGGTGACGCACGCAACCGCGTGTCATCCGAACGTCGCGGGCGGTGTCATGACGACGCCGATCGTTCGGCGTCGGGGATGGCGGTGAGGCCGCCGGCGCCGGCGTGCAGCGGCAGGAGGATCACGAACGCGGCGCCGCCTTCGCGCGCGCGCTGCACCCAGATCGTGCCGCCGAGGTTCTCGATCGTGCTGGCCACGATGGCGAGCCCGAGACCGGTGCCTTTCCCAGGCTGCTTCGTCGAGAAGAACGGCTCGAAGATGCGCTCCTCGTCTTCGGGCGCGACGCCCGTCCCGGAATCGGCCATGACGATCTGCAGGAATCGCGACGGCGATTCCGGACGGGACAGCCACGCCAGCGCACGCTTGCTCGGGCGGTGCGTCCACCGCTGCGGCGCGGGATCCCCGCGACGCTTGTCGATCGACTCGGCGAGCGTCGTGGCGTCATTGATCCGGCTGCTGATCACAATCGTGCCTTCGCGGTCCATGGCATCCACCGCGTTGAGCAGGAGGTTCACGAACACCTGCTCCAGGTCGTGCCGTTCGGCGTAGACGACCCCCTCCGGCGCTTCCAGATCCTGCGAGATGCGGAAGCGGCGCACGATTCCCTGATCGTCGAGGAGGCGGACGACGTCCTCGATGATGGAATCAACGACAATCGGCTTCGGCGTGACTCGCATCGGGCGCGCATAGTCCAGCAGTCCGCGCATGATGCGGTCGATGCGCGCGATTTCGCGCTCGAGGGCGTCGATCGGCTCCGTGGTGCCCGGCACGTCGACGGTGCGCATGCGGAGCACATACGCGTAGTTGGCGATCGCCGACACCGGGTTGCCGATCTCGTGCGAAATACCCGCGGCGATGCGCCCCATGGTCGCCAGTTTTTCCACGCGCATCCGCGACTGGGTCGCGGCCAGCATCTGCTCGGTCATCCGGTTGATGCCGGTCGCGAGCTGGTCGAACTCGTAGCTCTGCCCGACTGGCACCCGACGCGAGTTGTCACCACTGGCGATCGCCTCGGCGGCCTGCACACACTGCGCCAGCGGCTCCTCGATCAAGGCCACCACCTGACGGCGCAAGACGCGCGCGCAAACCATCGACACGAGGCAGACCAGCGCCGCGACGACGGGCCAGCGCACGAGGGGCTGGATATGCTCCGTGACCCACATCGTCAGCATGACCGCCGCCAGCGCACCGCCGCTGGTCTGAACGAGCACCTGCTTCAGCCGGTGATGGATCCGTGGAGTAGGAGTTTCGGGCACACGCGGAGGATGGGCATACGCCGCCTCGATGGCAACCGTGGCGAGGGTGGTATCAACGGCAAAGGGGCCGGGCAAATGCCCGACCCCTTCCCCCATCCCGCTGGTACCTGCGCGGGGACTTGGCGTCAGGACGCCTGGTGCCCGCGCGGGCGCCCTTACTTACAGGTCGCGCCGCCCGGCTGCCCTTCCGCGAGGCCAGCCGGCGTTTCCGTGCCGGCGCCGATCGAGCAGGTCGCGCCCGCGGCGTTCGCATGCACCGCCGTGCCCGACCACCCCGTCGTGGTGCCCGTGAACGTCAGCGTCACGCCCGACGACCCCGTCGGCGCCGTGAACGACC
>JARIEX010000054.1 GCA_031127095.1 Gemmatimonadota bacterium | reverse complement strand
GCCCTGGGGCACGACGCGGCCGACGTGGGAAACATCGGCACGCCGGTGTCCGCGCTGGCGCTGCAGCCGTCGCCGCCCGCATGGGCCGCCCTCGAAATGTCGTCGTTTCAACTGCATGACACGCCCGGCATCCTCCCCGACGTGGGGGTGCTCACCACACTCAGCGCCGACCATCTCGATCGCTACGCGGGCGTGGCGGAGTACTACGCTGACAAGCGGCGCCTGTTCGCCAACGCCACAGTGTCGTCGCGGTGGGTGGCCACCGCCGACAACGCCGAGGTGGATACTATGATCGCGGGCATCCCGGGGCACTGGTATCGCTTTTCGGTGCACCGCACCGACGTGGATGCGTACCTCGATCGCGTAACCGGGATGCTGCACCTGCTCGGGGCCCCGCTCGTGGCGCGCGATCGCGTGGCGCTGGCGGGCGATCACAACGTGGCCAATGTGCTCGCGGCCCTGCTGGCCGTCATGGTGGCCGACCCGGCCCACGCCACCCCGGCGGCGCGTGCCACGCTGGCGCAGGCCGTGACCACGTTTGGCGCGCTGCCGCACCGGCTCGAGCCGGTGCTCGACCGGCAGGGCGTACAGTGGCTCAATGATTCCAAGGCCACCAACGTGGATTCCACCCGCGTCGCGCTGGCCAGTATGACCCGCCCCACGATCGTCCTGCTGGGTGGCCGGCACAAAGGCGAGCCGTACACCACGCTCATCCCCGATCTGCTGCGCACGGCGAAAGCTGTGCTCGCGTACGGTGAGGCCGGCGCACAGATCGTGACCGATCTCGAGGCGCCGCTGCATGGCCGCGTCCTCGTGGAACACTGCGGCCGCGATCGCTTCGAGCGGGTCATGGCCCGCGCGGCCACGCTTGCGTCGTCCGGCGACGCCGTGTTGCTCTCCCCCGCGTGCTCGAGTTACGACATGTTCCGGAACTACGAGGAGCGTGGCCGGGAGTTTGCACGGCTCGCCCACGCGCTGGCCGGCCCACCCGTATGAACCCTGGGGAACGGGCCCGCGTGATGCCCGGCACGCGCGAACGCTGGCGGATGTCGCTCGAGGCCCGTGCGCTCATGATCGTCACCGCCGTCCTCGTCTCCTTCGGGCTCGCGGTGCTGTACAGCGCCAGCGCGCTGCAGGCGATCTCGGCCAACAGCCCCGGGCACTTTTTCGTGCTGCGACAGGCCACCGGCGTGCTCGCTGGAGCGGTCGCGTTCGCCATCTGTGCCAAAGTCGATGCCGATCGCTGGCGCCGGTTGGCGTGGCCTATCATGGGCCTCAGTCTGCTGCTCATGCTCGTCATCATCCTGCCCGGCACCGAAGCCATTTCCAAGAGCGTGTACGGATCGCGCCGCTACCTCTTCAACGGATCGCTTCAGCCGTCGGAGCTGGCCAAGTTTGCGGTGCTCGTGTGGACCCCGATGCTGCTCGTGAAAAAAGGGGCGGCGGTGCGGCAGCTGGGCAAAGGCCTGCTTCCGTTCGTGGTGGTCATCGGGATGTTGAGCCTGCTCGCCATCCTCGAGCCCGATGTGTCGGTGGCCATGCTGTTCTGCCTCATCATGGCGGTGCTGCTCTTCGTCGGCGGGGCCCGCGTGTCGCACTTCCTGCTCTTCGGCGTCGTCGGCATGCTGCTCATCGGGTTTCAGGCGTCGCAGAGCACCTACATCCGCAAGCGCGTGACCAGCTTTCTCGCCAACGAGCAGGAGTCGGCCACGCGGTCGGCCACGGGCGACCAGCAGTATCAGTCGTTCGTCGCCGTGGGGTCGGGCGGTGTGGCCGGCGTGGGGTTCAGTCAGGGCAATCAGCAGCGCGGCTGGCTGCCGCTGGCGTACAACGACTTCATCGGCTCGGTGGTGGGCGAGGAGTTCGGCTTCCTTGGGCTGGGCGGGATCACGCTGGCCTTTGCCCTGTACGGGTGGCTCGGCTTCCGCATCGCCAAACGAGCCCAGACCCCGTTCGGGGCGCTCCTCGCGATCGGGATTACGTTCGTCACCGTCTTCACGGCGTTCATCCACCTCGGCGTCGTCATCGGTCTGCTCCCCAACACCGGGCTCACGCTGCCGTTCGTGTCGTACGGACGATCGAACCTCGTGCTCACGCTGGCCATGACGGGCATTCTCGTGAACATCGGCAGCGACAAAGAACGGGTGTACGGCACCGCTGCCACCGATCCCCTCGGATCGCGGCCCGCATGACGACGGCCGCACGCACCCGTGTGTTCTTCGCCGGCGGCGGCACCGGCGGGCATCTGTATCCGGGCCTCGCCATCGCACGTGCACTGGTGGCCCAACACCCCGGCATCGAGCCGCACTTTATCGGGGCGCGCCGCGGGATCGAGCGCACCGTGCTGCCAACCACCGAGTTCGGGTTCACGCTGCTCGATCTGCATCCGCTCTACCGGCGGACGCCGTGGAACAACTGGCGCACGCTGCGTGGGGCTGTGGGGGCGTGGCGCGCGATCTCGCAGCTGGCCGCCCACGACCGGCCGCGCGCCGTGGTCGGCACCGGCGGCTATGCCGCCGGCGTCGCGCTGGCGTGGGGGCGCGCGCACGGGGTGGCCACCATGCTGCACGAGCCCGACTCGCATCCGGGGCTCACCACCCGCGCCTTCGCCAAGGGCGCGCAGGCACTGTACCTGGGTTTCCCCGAGGCCGCCGACCGGCTCACCGTCGGTGCGCACACCCGGGTCCTGCCGCTCGGCTGTCCCATCGAACCGCCGCCGGCCACGCGCCGTCCCCGCGACGAGGCCCGCCGCGCGTGGGGGCTGCCGGCCGATGCCTTCGTCGTCCTCGTGGTCGGGGGGAGTCAGGGGGCGCGGGCGCTCAACGAGGCCATCGCCGCGTGGACGCGCCAGGGGCTCCCCGGGGGCGTCGCCATCATCTGGGCCACCGGTACACAGCAGGCGTCGGCCTATCTGAGCTGCGAGTCGGGGATGGTGCGCGTGCGCCCGTATCTCGCGCCGATCGCCGAGGCGTACGCGGCCGCCGACCTCGCCGTCACGCGGGCCGGGGCGATGACCATTGCGGAGTTGCTGGCGTGGGAGATCCCCGCGCTGCTGGTGCCGCTCCCCACCGCGGCGCAGGATCACCAGAGCCACAACGCGCAGGCCATGGCCGCCGTGGGCGCCGCCCGGTATCTCCCGCAGCGTGACCTCACGGTGGCCACCCTCGATGCCGCCGTGCGCGCGTTGCGCGATGATCCGGCGGAGCTGGCCGGTATGCGGCTGGCCGCGCGCGCGCGGGCCCGCCCCACCGCCGCCGCCGATATCGCCCGCTCGATCCTCGAGCAGCTCGGCGCGTCGTCGATAGGGATCGGCTGAGCGTTCCGCCATATTGCACGCATGTCGCCCGCTTGTCTTCGCCGCGCTCCCACGCCGACCCCGCTATGACCACGACTCGCGAACCGTCGCGCACGGCGGCTGTCCTGCTCGACCGGACCGATCCGCGCCCGGTCCACTTCGTGGGGATCGCCGGCGCCGGAATGAGCGCGCTGGCTGAGCTGCTGGCGCGACGCGGCATTCCCATCCAGGGGACCGACGCCAACCCCACCGGCGCGCCCGACCTCGCGCGCTACGGGATCCGCGTTTCGCCGCACGACCCCGCCATGGTGCATGGCGCACGCGCGCTCGTGTACTCCTCGGCCATCGCCGCCTCACACCCTGAGATGGTCGCCGCCCGTGCCGCGGGGCTTCCACTCGTCCGTCGCGCGGAGGCGCTGGCTGACGCCGTGAGCGGCGGGCAGCTTATCGGCATCGCCGGCACGCACGGCAAGACCACCACGACGGTGATGACCACCGAGGCGCTGGCGGCGGCCGGGCAGGATCCGACCGGGGTGGTTGGCGGACGCGTGGGACTGTGGGGCGGCAATCTGCGGCTGGGCGGCGATACCTACGTGGTGGAAGCCGACGAGTACGACCGCTCGTTTCTGGCCCTCGATCCCGCCGTGGCCGTGGTGCTCAACGTCGAGGCGGATCATCTCGACATCTATCGCGATCTCGACGACATCCGGCGCACCTTCGAGCAGTACGTGTCGCCGGCCTGCGTCGTGGTGCGGTGCGCCGATGATGACGGGGCCATGTCGCTCCGCCTCGCCGCGCGTTCGGAGGTGATCGCGTATTCGGCCACGGCGCCCGGTATCACACCGTCCACGCACGCCGGCGACGCACGCCTCGTGGCACAGCAACTGCAGCTCGACGCGAGCGGCGCCCGCTTCACTGTGCATTTCGACGGTGAGGTACTGGGCGCGATCACGCTCGCCGTGCCGGGGCTGCACAACGTCCGCAACGCGCTCGCCGCGATCGGTGCTGGGCTCGCCATGGGGAGCACCGTGGCGCAGATGGCGCCCGGGCTGGCCGCGTTCCGGGGCGTCGAGCGGCGCTTTCAGCGACTCGGGGCTGCGCAGGGGATCGACGTGGTGGACGATTATGCGCACCACCCCACGGAGGTGCGTGCCACTGTGGCCGCCGCACGCCATGCCTTCCCCGACCGGCGGCTGGTGCTGGCTTTTCAGCCGCACCTGTACTCGCGCACGCGTGACCTGCAGGTCGATTTCGCCGATGCGCTGTCGGCGGCGGATCTCGTGCTGCTGTGCGACATCTACGGCGCGCGCGAGGTGCCCGAGCCCGGTGTCACGGCGGACCTGATCGGCGATCGGCTGCGCGACGGCGCCCTGGCGTGGCGCGGACCGCGCAGCGAGGCGGCGATGGCGCTGCGCGATCGCGTGCGCCCCGGCGACGTCGTGCTCACGATGGGTGCCGGCGACATCACGAAGACCGGTCCCGAGCTGCTCGCGGCGCTCCGCGCCTGATGCCCGTGGCCGGGTCCGCTCCCGACTCCGCAAAGTCGTCGTCGGCCAGGGCGACCCCTCGCGGCGCGCGCCCCACGTGGGTGCGCTGGCTGCGTGCGGTGTCCGCTCTGGCGGCCGCCGGGACCGTGATCGGGGCGCCGTGGTGGGGCCCCCGGGCGCTGGCGCAGCTGGACTACTTCCACGCGCGTCGCGTCGTCTTTGAGGGAGTGCGCTACGCGCGCCCCAGCGAACTCGTGGCGCGGCTGCAGGTCGATACGCTGCAATCGGTGTGGCAGCCCCTTGAACCGCTGGCGGAGCGGGTGAGCGCGCACCCGTTGGTGGCGACGGTCGTCGTCGAGCGGCAGCTGCCCGGGACGCTGCTCATCCGCGTGGTTGAGCGGGAGCCCGTGGCGTTCGTCCCGCGCCAGGGGCAGCTCCAGCCGGCCGACGCCGATGGGCGCCTCCTCCCCATCGATCCGGTGCGGTACCCCCTCGACATTCCGGTCGTGGCCAGCGCCGACAGCGCCCTGCTGCACCTCCTCGATGGCTTGCGTCAGGACGCACCGGGGCTCTACGCCCGGGTGTCGCACGGCGAGCGGGCCGGACCGGACGAATTGCGCGTCCGGATGGGCGCCGTGACGGTGCGAACCAGCCCCGACGTGACCGTAGCGCGGTTCCGGGACATATTACCTGTGGAAGCGGACCTCGCGCGGAATCATCTGCGTGCGGTGGAGCTCGACCTCCGCTTTCGAGACCAGGTGATCGCCAGACAGCCATGACTTCCGAACCCATTGTCGCCGCCCTCGATATCGGCACCGCCTACACCACCGCCATCGTCGCGGCGGTCCACGGCGACTTGCCACGCACGCCGACGCTGCGCGTGCTGGGCGTGGGGCACACGCGCACAATGGGGTTGCGGCGCGGCGTCGTGTCCGACATCGAAGAGGCCACGCGATCCATTCGGAAGGCGGTCGAAGAGGCAAGCCGTGTGGCGGGGGTCACCCCCGACGCGCTGTACGTCGGCATTGCCGGCGAACACGTGCGGGCCATGTGCTCCACCGGCGTGGTGGCCATCAGCGGCAACGAGATCCTGCGCACCGATGTGGACCGCGTGAACGAGGTGGCGCGCGCCATGGCGATTCCGCAGGACCGCGAACTGCTGCACGCCATTCCGCAGGAATACCGCGTGGACAAAACCGACGGGATCCGCGATCCCGTGGGCATGATCGGCACGCGCCTCGAGACCGAGATGTATCTCGTCACGATCGGCAGCTCGCCGGCCATGAACCTGCGCAAGAGCATCGAACGGGCCGGCTTCAAGACCCGCGAACTCGTGCTCGAGCCGCTGGCCAGCGCGCTGGCCGTGCTCACGGAGGAGGAGAAGGAGCAGGGCGTGGTGCTACTCGAACTCGGTGCCGGCACCACCGACCTCGCCGTCTTCCACGAAGGCAAGATCCGCCACCTCGGCACCATCGCGTCGGGCGGCAACGCCGTGACCAGCGACCTCGTGCAGGGGCTCGGCATTACGAATCAGGACGCCGAGCTGCTCAAGGAAGCGTACGGCTGCGCGTACGAGCCCATGGTCGACTCTGAGCAGGTCATCGCGATGCCCGCCACGGCGTCGCACGGCGAGCGGCATATCTCGCGTGAACTGATGACGCACATCATCCACCAGCGCATGGATGAGATCTTCGACAAAGTGCAGCGCGAGGTGCAGGTGGCGGGCTTCGCCGGCCGTCTCAACGCCGGCGTCGTGCTCACGGGCGGCGGTGCCGCGCTGGAAGGGATCAGTGAACTCGCCGCCGACGTCTTCGGACTCGGCGTGCGCGTGGGCGTCCCGGGTGAGAACGTGAGCGGGCTGGTGGAGCAGATCACCGAGCCGCGCTTCGCCACGGCCGTGGGGCTGGCGCTGTACGGCGCGCACCGCGTGGCGCTCGGTGGCGTGATCGCCCGTCGTCCGTCGCTCACCGGCGCCGGGGTCGACAAGCTCGCCACCCGCGTGAAGACGTGGTTGCAGGATTGGTTCTAACGGACACGCGACGTAGGGAGTAAGGACTACGGGGTACGGAGACGCTGTCTCGGTACCCCGTCGTCGCTTTCTCCGTCCTGCGTACTTCTTACTCCATACTTTTTCGGAGCTTCTTCGTGATCGACGTCGGTCTCTCCCGTGTCCGGACACTGCGCCGCACGCTCGTGCGCCACGCGCTCGTGCGCCACGCGCTCGTGCGCCACGCGCTGCTGCTGGGATGCGCGCCGTTTGCCTCGTTGGCTGCCCAGCAGCTCACGACCGAGACGCGCGATCCCAATCAGAAGCAGGATCCGACCTTCGCGCAGAGCTATCAGGAGTGGCTCGCCAATCCCAAGCATGGCAGCCCGCTGGTCGATCACCTGCCGCTGGTGGCCGGCATTCCCACGCCGCGCGACGTACTGGGTTACCACATCGGCGCGCCGCGCAAGCTCACGTACTACGCTGATCAGCTCAAGTATTATCGCGCCCTCGCGGCCGCCTCGCCGCGCGTGAAGATCGAAACGATCGGGCGCTCGGACGAAGGGCGTGAACTCGTGGTGATCTGGATCGCATCCGAGGCGAACATGCAGCGTCTCGCGCAGAACCGGGCCAACCTGGCGAAGATCGCCGATCCGCGTGGCATGACCGAGGCGCAGGTGAAGGCCGTGCTCGCCGACACCAAGCCGCACTATCACTTCATGGGGGGCCTGCACAGCGGCGAAACCGGCCCGTCGGAGATGCTGATGGAGCTGGCCTACCGGCTCGTGACCGAGACGTCGCCGCTCATCAGTCAGATCCGTGAGCAGCTGTACGTGTCGATCACACCGGCGGCCGACGCCGACGGCCGCGACCGCAATGTGGACTGGTTCTTCCGCGGCCTCGACATGGCGGCCGCCATTCCGGCACCGGCGATCACGCCGGTCGTGACGCCGGCACCGGCGGTGCCGGTAGCCGGTGACACCACGCGTCGCGCGCCCGCCGGCGCGCCGGCCGCCGCACCCGCACCCGCGGGTGGTGGTGGTGGTGGTGGCTTCGGCGGCGGCGCCGGTGTGCCGTATTGGGGCAAGTACGTGTACCACGACAACAATCGCGACATCAACATCAAGCTCGTCCAGATGCGCGCGATCATCGACTGGTACTTCACGGCGTATCCGCCGATCATGCACGATCTGCACGAAGCGCAGCCGTTGCTGTACACGTACACGGGTGGCCCGCCGCAGAATCCGAATCTCGATCCCATTTTGTTCGCCGAGCTGCCGTGGTTCGGCAACTGGGAAATGGCGCAGATGACCAAGTGGGGCATGCCGGGCGTGTACACGCATGCCTTCATGGACGGCTGGTCGCCGGGCTATCTCGGCTCCGTCGCGTACAACCACAACGGTCTCATGAAGATGTACGAGACGCAGTCGGGCCGTGATCTCGACAGCACCGCGCTGGCCAACGCGCGTCGCGGTATCGCCAGTGGCGCGCCGGCCCCCGGCGGTGGTCTCGGTGGACGCGCCGGTGCCGTGCCCACGGGTCGAGGTGGCGCGCAGGATCGCGAGTGGTATCGCGGCAATCCGATCGGCTTCAACGATATCGCGACCTTCACGCGTCGCTCGAATACGAACTACATGCAAACCGGCGTGCTGTCGGCGTTGCAGCTCGCGTCGATGTTCCCGGCCACGGTGCTCGAAAACTTTTACATCAAGACGCGCAACAGCATCGAAGAGGGGAAGGTCAAGGCGCCGTACGGCTTCGTGATCCCGCTGCAGCGCGACATGACGCGCGTCGCGGAGTTCGTGAACCTGCTGCGCGTGCAGCGCATCGAAGTGGGGCAGGCCACCGCCCCGGTGAAAGTGGGTGCGATCACGTATCCCGCCGGCTCCTACGTCATCAAGCGCGACCAGCCCTACGGCCGCCTCGCCAAAAATCTCATCGAGCGCCAGCAGTATCCCGACGCGCGTCTGAACACGTACGACGACAGCGGCTGGTCGATGGGGCTCGCGATGAATGTCGATGTCGTCGAGATCGGCGACAGCACCATCCTCAAGGCGGCCGTCTCACCGGTCGACAAGGTCGTCCTGAAGGGGCGCACCGGCGGTGCGGGCACGGCAGCGATCGCGGTGGCACACATGGGGTCCAACCACATGGTGACGCTACGCTATCTGCTGCGTACGGTGCCCATGCAGGTGGCCGAGCAGAGCTTCAGCGTCGGCGATACCACGTATCCGGCGGGTTCGTTCGTCGTCGACGGCAAGTATGCGGCGCGCGTGCGCACGTTGGTGGACTCGCTCGGTCTCACCGCCGCGATGCTGGGCCGCATGCCCACGGTGGCGATGCATAACGCCGATGTGCCGCGGGTGGCGATCTATTCGCAGTGGAGCGGGACGCAGAATCTCGGCTGGTATCGCCTCACGTTCGACGAGTTCAAGATCCCGTACGATCTGATCTACAAGGAGCGCGTCGTGCAGGGGAATCTGCGCCGCGACTACGACGTGATCCTGATGGCCGAGCAGAACCTGAGCCGGCAGACGGTGATGCAGCCCAAGGCGGCGCGGGCGCAGCCGTATCTCAAGAACGACAAGTACAAGTTCCTCGGCATGTACGGGGAAACGCCGGATCTCACCGGCGGATTCGGCCAACCGGGGGTCGATGCCGTCTCGGCGTTTCTCACGGCCGGCGGGACGCTGATTGCGATCGGCGAATCGGCCCGTCTGCCGATCGAGTTCGGCTGGGCGCGGACGGTGGACAAGACCGCCGTGCCGGGACTCACGGCGCAGCGCCCGCTGGTGGAAGCCTCGATCACGCGTCCGGAGCATCCGGTGTTCTACGGCTTCGGCAAGACGGTGATCCCGGTGAAGTACGTGGGCGGCACGCCGTTCAAGGTGGGTATCGCCGACGAAGGGAACGTGCTCGCGCGTTACGTGGGGGGCGACAAGGCGGTCCTGTCGGGGCTCATGACCGGCGCCGATTCACTGAAGGCGCGCCCCTTCGCGGTCGATGTGCCGAAGGCCGTCAACGGCAACGGCCGCGTGATCCTGTTCGCCAACAACCCGATCTATCGCTGGCAGAACCATGGGGAGTTCAACATGGTCTTCAACAGCATCATCAATTGGAACGACGCGGGTGGCGCCGCGGAGACGAAGCCGGCGCCGGCCACCGCACCGGCGGGTAGCCGCTAGCCCGACACCCGCTACGCCGATACCCGCTACGCCGATACCGTAGAACCGATCACGCAGAGTTGGCAGAGAGCGCAGAGAACGCAGAGGTCATCTTTTGACTCTGCGGCCTCTGCGCCCTCAGCGTCTCCGCGTGATCTTTTCTTCGAATCCGCCGCCGAGTATCGCGTCTGTTCAGCGGCCCCATTCACGAATGTCACAAGCCGTCGCCCCCGGTCGCGATGTGGATAAAAACAGGCCTGTTTCACGCCGCGCGGCGTTGTGACAAATCTGTCCAACGTCAACGGATTCCACGGGTTGCGCGGCACTGTCGAATGTGTATTCTAGGGAAGCAATCGCACCACGCGGCACAATACTCCACACCCCCTTACCGAGTCCGCGCGCGGACCGCCGATGACGGCGGAGCTCGCTGCCTGCGAACCCGGGGCGATCCGGCCTGCTGTCGGAGCGCCGTGCGATCACCCTGAGCCCGACATGCCCCGTATGGAGCTCCCCCGGATGACCTTCGAGTTCGAAGAGAACGCGTCGCAGAAAGCCCGCATGAAGGTCGTGGGGGTCGGCGGCGGTGGTGGCAACGCCGTCAACCGCATGATCGAGGAGCAGCTCGAGGGCGTCGAGTTCATCTCGGTGAACACCGACGCGCAGGCCCTCATGAACTCCAAGGCCGACGTCAAGATCCAGATCGGCAAGAAGCTCACGCGTGGCCTCGGCGCCGGCGCGCGCCCCGACGTGGGGCGCCAGGCCATTGATGAAAACCGCGAGGACACCAAGCGTGTGCTCGGCAACGCCGACCTCGTGTTCGTGACCTGCGGCATGGGCGGCGGCACCGGCACGGGGGCGGCGCCGGTGATCTGTGAGCTCGCGCGCGAAGCCGGTGCGCTCACGGTCGGCATCGTGACGCGCCCGTTCCTGTTCGAAGGGCGCAAGCGTATGCGGCAGGCCGAAGAAGGCATCGCCGAGATGCGCAAGCACGTGGACACGATGATCATCGTGCCTAACGAGCGGCTGCTCGCCGTGGTGGGGAAGGGCATCCCGTTCCACGAAGCGCTCAAGAAGGCCGACGAGGTCCTGCTGCACGCTACGCAGGGCATCTCGCTGCTCATCAGTGAAACCGGCATGGTCAACGTCGACTTCGCCGACGTGCGCACCGTGATGCAGAACGGCGGCTCGGCGCTCATGGGCACCGGCATCGGCCGCGGGGAAAACCGCGCCATGGAAGCGGCGCAGCAGGCCATCGCCTCGCCGCTGCTCGACAACGTCTCCATCTCCGGCGCCACCGGCGTGCTCGTCAACATCACCGGCGGCCAGGACCTCACCCTCGGTGAAGTCACGCAGATCAACGACATTGTCCACGACGCCGTCGGCGACGACGCCGAAATCATCTTTGGCGCCGTGCATGAGCCCGCCATGATGAACGAGATCCGCGTCACCGTTATCGCGACCGGCTTCGACCGGCAGATGCAGGGCGGGGTTGGCAACGGAGTGGTCCGGAGTGTGACGCCCGCGACCCCGGCCCCTTTCGCCGCCATGCCGACCTCTGCATCTTTCCCGTCGAGCGCGGCCGCCAAGGGTTCGCCGTCGGTGTTGCCGTTCCCCACCCGGGACCGGCCCACGCCGCGGCCCGTGGCGCCTCCGGCTCGTCCTACCTGGGAAGGCGCTACGCCCCGGCCGCCCCGCGCTCCTTCCGTGTCCCCGTCGTCCGGCGCTGAGCTCGACGACATGGAAATCCCGACGTTTATACGGAGACAGATGGATTGACCAACGCACGCACCCGGCTTCTGCTCGCCGCCATTTGTGCCGGCGTGGGAGCCACTGCTATTGCGTTGGGACGTCCCGTCCCCGAACGCCCCGCAGCGAGTGTCCTCGCTGCGGGGTCTCGTGTTTCTGCCGGTGCCAAATGGCGGACACGGGTGGACACTGTAAAGCGGGGTGAACCGCTGCTGGCCGTGCTCGAACGGGCTGGGATGCCCCGCGATGAGGCCACCCGGGCGCTGCTCGCGTCCGATGCCATCGATGCCCGGAAAATTCGCGCTGGCACGACCGTCACCAGCACCATCAGCGCCGACTCCGGCGCCGCCGAAGTCGTGCTCCAGTTGGCCATCGACCGCCTCGTGCGCTTTACGCGCACCGCGTCGGCCACCTGGGCCGGGAAGGAAGAGCGCCTGCCGTGGAGCACCGACACCGTGGTCGTGGGCGGGACGGTCACCTCCACCCTGACCGCGGCCATCGCGTCGGGTGCCGAGGCGTTTCCGTCCAACGTCCGCAGCGAAGTCGCGTACGCGCTGGCCGACATTCTGGAGTACCGCGTCGATCTCAGTCGTGATCTGCGCACGGGTGACTCCATCAAGGTGCTCATCGAGCGGCAGCGGGCCTCGAATGGCGCCGTGCGGGCGGGCGAGGTCATCGCGGCGCGCCTGACCATCGATGGACGGCCCGTCGAGACCATGCGCTTCGCCCAGGGCACCAAGGTCGCCTACTACGACGGCGACGGAAAATCGATGCGCGCCGCGTTCCTGCGCGCGCCGCTCGCCTTCCGTCGGATCTCCAGTGTGTTCGGCCTGCGCCGGCACCCCATCCTGGGCACCGTCCGTGCGCACCAGGGCATGGACTACGCCGCGCCCCGAGGCACGCCGGTCCGTGCGCTCGGCGACGGCACCGTGATCTTTGCCGGCTGGAAGGGCGGCTACGGACGCGTCCTCGAAATCCGCCACCGCAACGGCTTCGTCACCCGCTACGGGCACCTCAACGGCTTCGCCAGCGGCATCCGTCGCGGCACGTCGGTGTCCATTGCCCGCACCGTGGCCTATGTGGGGACCACCGGGCTGTCCACGGCGCCGCACCTGCATTTCGAAGTGCTCGTGGGCGGCAAGCACCGCGATCCACGCGTGGCGCTGCGCAACGTGACGGGCGAACCGTTGGCCGCCGGCCTGCGCTCCACGTTCATCCAACTCAAGACGCGCCTGTTCTCGCGTCTCGATGCGACCCCCACCCCCGCGAAGGTGGCGGGCGTCGCGGTTGCCAACCCGAACGGCGACTGACGCGTTTCCCGAACTCAACGCGGGTGCCGTGCGTAGAGGGCAAAGAGGCTGCGGCCGCTTTGCCCTTTCTCATGCGCTGACCCGTCTGTCCCCTTTCCCCGACCGCGCCCACCGGTGACGTTACTGTCGTGATTCGCTGGATACTTGCCCTCGCGCTCGGCGTTGCCGCGGCCTGGCTCGCCTACGGGCGCGTCGGCGCCGCCGCGCGCACCCGGGCGCTGTTGCTGGGCGCCCTGCGCGCCCTCGCCGTCACCATCGTCGCGGCCATCCTCTTCGGGGCGCCGTCGGCTCCGTCGCGCCCCGCACCGCCGCTCATTGCCATCGACGTCTCCGCCTCGTCGCGACGGGCCGTCGGCGACGAGCGCACCGCGGTGCAGCGCTGGCGCGACACCGTGACCGCTGTCGCCACCCGTGACGCACCGTCGTCGGATCAGGTCGTGCTGGTGGGCGACTCCATTCGTGACATCGCGCTGGCTGACGTCCGGTCCATCGTGGCCGACGATCAGGGCTCGCGGGTGCGTAGCGCCGTCGATCGGGCTGCGTCGTTGGGACGTCCCCTGCTGCTGCTCACCGATGGCGAAGTCGACGACGCCGAATCGCTGGCCGAGGCCCCGGTGGGGTCGGTGGTGCGCGTGCTGGCCAAGGTGCCGCGGCGCGATGCGGCGGTGTCCGATCTGGCCGTCCCCGGGGCGGCCACGGCCGGCGATACCATCACGGTGGCCGCCACGGTCACGGCCGGTGCCGCGGCCACACCCGATGCGCAGCTTCGCGTCCTCGTGGACGGTCTCACCGACGTGCAAGTGGCGGTTCCGGCTCTCGCCCCCAACACCTCCACGCGCGTGACCACCACGGTGGCGTTGCCCCGCGGGGCGCGTTCGGCGCTGGTGCGGGCGGTGCTGATGGTGCCGGCCGACGTGGAGCCGCGCAATGATACGCTCACCGCCACCCTCGACATCGGGGACCGCCCCGCGGCGGTGTTCGTGTCCACGGCGCCCGACCTCGACGTGCGTGAGGCGCTGGTGGTGCTGCGTGGCGCGCTCAACGTGCCCACGCGCGCCTTCCTGCGGCTCGCGCCGGGCGTGTGGCGCGTGGAAGGCACACTGGCACCCATCAGCGAGGTCGAGGTGAAGCGGCAGGCCGGTGCCGCCGGTATGCTGATCGTGCACGGCGACACCGCGTGGCGCCCGTCCGCCGCAGGGCGCGCCGCGACTGGTGCACGGGCGCTCTGGGTGCCCGCACCGCCCACGGCGGTAGCCAAGGCCGGCGAGATGGCTCGGACACCGGAGTGGTACCCGGCCGGGGTGCCCGCCTCGCCGCTGGCCTCGGCCCTGTCGGGACTGCCGCTTGATTCCCTCCCGCCGCTCACACTGGCCGGCGCGGCGCCGGGTGCGCTGCCGGTGCTGGTCGCAAAGCTGGGCAAACGCGGGGACGCGGTGGCGGCGATCGCCGCCCGCACCGACAATGGCACGCGCACGATTGTGGTGTCCGGCTCCGGGTACGCCGGATGGGCACTGCGCGGCGGGCGTTCCGCCGAGGCCTTCGGCGCGCTCTGGGGCGCCATTTTCGACTGGCTGGCGGCCGGGCGGGGCGACGTGCGCGCCGCCCGCCCGATTGCGGCGCTCACGCGGGCCGGCGATCCGATTGCGTGGCGCCGCGGTGGCACCGACTCGGTGGTTGTGGTCCGGATCAGCCGCCGGGGCGGGGCAGGGGCCGATTCCCTCGCGCTGCGTTTCACGGGGAACGGCTTCGAAACCACCTCTCCCGCGCTCCCCGCCGGGGTGTACGACGTGCAGGCCGATGGCGGGGCCAGCGTGCTGGTCGTGAACGCCTCGCGCGAATGGGTGCCGCGGGTGCCCACGGTGCGCGACGGGGCGCTCTCGCGTGGTGCGCTCGCCTCGGATGCACCCCGGCTCGCCGACGCCGGTTGGCCCTTCGTGCTGGCTCTGCTCCTGCTCTGTGGTGAGTGGATCGGGCGCCGCGCCGCTGGCTATCGCTGATCCACCCGGCGTCGGCGGTCCGTTGCCGCGTCGTCGTTTCTCTCTGCCCGGTTCATCATGGCTCGTCTGTTTCGCCGCAAGGATGAAGGTCCCAAGCGCTCCCTGTGGCAGCGCTTCAAGGACGTCGCATTCACCGACGTCTCGGTGCTCTTCAAGGGCGTCGACGAAGGCTCGCTGGAGGCGCTCGAAACACTGCTCATTCAGTCGGATTTCGGGGTTACCACCGCGCTTGCCCTCGTGGCCGACGTGGAGTACCGCGCCAAGCGCGGCGAGGTGAAAACCGAAGCGGAGTTCCGGTCGGCGCTGGCCGCCGGCATCGAGAAGGCGCTGCGCACCGGGAACGCCGATCCCGCCCTGCGGACGGCGGCCAGCGGCCCGACAGTGATCCTGGTCATCGGTGTGAACGGCGCCGGGAAAACCACCTTCATCGGCAAGCTTTCGGCGCAGTTCCGGTCGCAAGGCAAGCGCGTGCTGCTCGGGGCTGCCGACACGTTCCGCGCGGGGGCGATCGATCAGCTGCGCGTGTGGGCGGAGCGGGCCGGCGTGGACTTTGTGGGGGGCGCGCCCGGGTCCGATCCGGCGTCGGTGGCCTTCGACGCCGTTGAGGCCGGGATGACGCGTGGGGCGGACATCGTGATCGTGGACACCGCCGGGCGGCTGCACACGAGTGACGATCTGATGACGGAGCTGCGCAAGATTCACCGCGTGATCACGAAGCGGCTCCCCGATGCTCCGCATGAAGTGCTGCTGGTGCTCGACGGCACCATCGGCCAGAACGCGCTCGCGCAGGCGCGCACCTTCTCGGCCGCCGTCCCCGTGACCGGCGTGGTGATCACCAAGCTCGATGGGACCGCCAAGGGCGGGATCGTGGTGGCCGTGCACGAGGCGCTCAACGTGCCGGTCAAGTTCGTCGGGCTCGGCGAACAGATCGGGGACCTCGAGCCGTTCGATGCTGGCGAGTATGCCCGGGAGTTGGTGGAGGCGTGATGGCGTTCGGCGGTGAGCGCGAGGTGCCGGAGCGGAAGCGACGTCCGCCGGCGCGTCCGGCACCGCGGCTCGCGCTCGACACGCCGGTCACCTACCTCAAGGGGGTCGGGCCGGCGCGCGGTGAACTGCTGGCCCGCCTCGGCATCACCATGGCCGGCGACCTGCTGCGCCATGTCCCGCACCGCTACGAAGACGCCAGCACCGTCACGCGCATCGTGCAGGCGGCCGTGGGGGCGGACATCACCGTGCTGGGGCAGGTCATCGCCAAGGGCGTGCTCCCCACGCGCAAAGGGCTGCGCGTCTTTCAGGCCGTCGTGCAGGACGCGAGCGGCATGATCGAAGTGGCGTGGCCCGGCCAGCCCTTCCTCGATCGCACGATCAACAAGGGCGACTGGCTCTTGTGCACCGGTCAGGTCCGCTTCTTCCACGGCCGACGGCTGCAGCCGCGCGAGTTCGTCAACCTCGGCCCCGAGGAGGAAGGCACCGGCGGCGGACGCGTGCTCGCGGTGTATTCGAGCACCGAGGGACTGTCGGTGCGCGTGCTACGGGCCCTCGTGCAGGCGCACCTCGACCAGCTGCTGCCGCTGGTGCAGGAAACGCTGCCGCGGGAGATCCTGACGCAGGCGGGCGTCCCTGATCTGCCCGAGGCGTTCCGGCTCGTGCATCGCCCCGCGTCGGTGGCTGAGGCGTTGCAGGGGCGCGCACGGCTGGCGTTCGAGGAGCTGCTCTGCGTGCAGCTGCTGCATCGCAAGGCCAATCAGGTGGCCCGCGAGGCGCGCGGGGGCACCGCCTTCGTGAACCGACGCGACCTCACCACCAAGTTGCGGGCGCTCCTGCCGTATGCCCTCACCGGGGCGCAGGTGCGCGCCATCCGCGAGATCGTGGCCGACATGGAGAGCCCGCGGCGCATGCACCGGCTGTTGCAGGGCGACGTGGGCGCCGGCAAGACCGTCGTGGCGGTGTTCAGTGCGCTGCTGGCGATGGAGAACGGAGCGCAGGTGGCGTTCATGGCGCCCACCGAGTTGCTGGCCGAGCAGCATGCGCGCTCGATCGGCGCGCTGTTGGCGCCGCTCGGCATCACGCCGGTGCTGCTCACCGGTCGGCTGGGGGCCAAGGAGCGCCGCGCCGCCCTCGCGCGGATCGCGTCGGCGGAACCCGTGCTCGCCATCGGCACGCACGCCCTCATTCAAGGCGACGTGGCCTTTCACAACCTCGGGCTCGCGATCATCGACGAGCAGCACCGCTTCGGCGTGGAGCAGCGGGCCACGCTGGGGCAGAAAGGCAAGGCGCCCGATGTGCTGCTCATGAGCGCCACCCCCATTCCGCGGTCGCTGGCGCTCACGCTGTACGGCGATCTCGATGTGAGTGTGCTGGACGAACGACCGCCGGGGCGTCAGCCCGTCACCACCGTCGTGCGCCCCGAGTCGGGGCGGGCCAAGGTGTTCACCTTCGCCAACGGGCAGCTCGACGCCGGTCGGCAGGTGTACGTGGTATACCCGCTGATCGAAACATCGGAAAAGATGGAGCTCAAGGCGGCCACGGTAATGTTCGGGGAGCTGGTGGCCGGTCCCTTCGCGCACCGGCGCGTGGCGCTGCTGCACGGGCGGCTGCGCGCGGAGGAGCGCGACGACATCATGCGCGAATTCCGTGACGGCAGCATCGACGTGCTCGTGGCGACCACCGTCATCGAGGTCGGGATCGACGTGGGCAATGCCACGGTCATGATCATCGAGCACCCCGAACGGTTCGGGCTCTCGCAGCTGCACCAGTTGCGCGGGCGCGTGGGGCGGGGGGCGGAGCAGTCGTATTGCGTCTTGCTGGGCGATGTCGGGGCCGAGGCGGCGGAGCGGCTCGGGCTCTTTGCCGGCACCGACGACGGCTTCGAGATCGCACGCGCCGATCTGCAGCTGCGGGGCATGGGCGACCTGTTCGGTGCCAAGCAGCACGGATTGCCCGCCTTCCGGATCGCCGACCCACTGCGCGACGAGGCGCTCAACGAAACGGCGCGCGTGGTGGCCGAGCGTGTGCTGCGCGACGACCCGCTGCTCACGGCCCCGGCGCATCAGGGATTGCGTCAGCTCCTCACGGTCGGGTACGCCCGCGCGCTGGAGCTGTTCCGGGTTGGGTAGCGAGGTCCCATTGGGAGGGGCACCGCTTGGAGCCCGAGCGGCTTCGGGTGTAGCTTCACCGCTCTCCCTCAACTTGCCGCGCCCGATGAACCAATCCAGCACCCGCATCGCCGATCTCAAGCACCACGTCGGTGCCGTCGTCACTGTCCGCGCGTGGGTCACCCACCTGCGCTCCAAGGGCAAGGTGGCCTTCGTCGTCGCCCGCGATGGCACGGGGATTCTGCAGGCGGTACTGGTCAAGTCCGAGGTGCCGGAGGCGTCGTGGGATGCCTTTGCCACGCTGACACAGGAAGCGTCGGTCGCGCTCACGGGTGAAGTGCGCGCCGACGCGCGCGCGCCGGGCGGCTTCGAGATGGGCGTGCAGACGCTCGAGGTGATCGGCACGAGCCCGAACGATTATCCGATCCAGCCGAAGGAACACGGCATCGACTTCCTGCTCGACAACCGCACCTTCTGGCTGCGCAGTCAGCGCCAGGTCGCGATCATGCGCGTGCGGCACGAGCTCGAACAGGCGGTGCATGACTTCTTCTACGCGCGCGATTTCATTCGCTGCGACACCCCGATCCTGACCGCCGCCATCGGCGAGCGGGCCGGCCTGTTCAGCACCGACTACTTCGACGAAGGCACGGCCTACCTCGCGCAGACCGGCCAGCTGTACGGCGAAGCCCTCGCCGCCGCGATGGGGCGCATTTACACGTTCGGCCCCACGTTCCGCGCCGAGAAGTCGAAGACGCGCCGTCACCTCACCGAGTTCTGGATGATCGAACCGGAGATGGCGTGGTACGATCAGGACGACAACATGGATCTGCAGGAAGCGTTCGTCCGCTACCTCGTGGAGCGCGTGCTGGAGCGTCGTCAGGAAGAGCTCAAAGTGCTCGAGCGCGACACGAGCAAGCTCGATTGCGTGTCGCAGCCGTTCGTGCGGCTCGATTACGGCGATGCCGTGAAGCTCGCGCAGAGCAAGGGCAGCGCCATCGTGTGGGGCGATGACCTCGGTGCGCCCGACGAAGCGCTGGTCGTCGACGAGTATCAGCGCCCGGTGTTCGTCGTGAATTATCCGAAGGAAGCGAAGGCGTTCTACATGAAGGAGAACCCCCTCGATCCACGCACCGTGCGCTGCGCCGACCTGCTCGCGCCCGAAGGGCGCGGTGAGATCATCGGCGGGTCACAGCGCGAAGACGACTACGACAAGATCCTCGCGCGCCTCACGCACGAAGGACTCCCGGTCGAGGCGTACGGCTGGTACCTCGACCTCCGCAAGTACGGCACCTTCACGCACTCAGGCTTCGGCCTCGGCCTCGAGCGCACCATCGCGTGGATCTGCGGCATCGAGCACATCCGCGAAGTCATCGCGTTCCCAAGAATGATGGGCCGGCTGGCGCCGTAAGGAACAGTGAGTGTCGAGTTCTGAGTAAAAGTTCGGAGTTACGAGTGCACTCACCAC
>JARIEX010000222.1 GCA_031127095.1 Gemmatimonadota bacterium | reverse complement strand
TGCGGGTCGCTACGGACGGGTTGCGGAGAGCCGTCGCACTTGCCGAAACAGCAGTGGATGCCGTCCGGTACCTCGGGGGACCGCGATTGCCTCGCGTCTCCGGTCGTGTGGGGATACCGCTGACGAACGACGGATCCCCGGCCGGCCGATTCACGCCTTCTGGAACGCCGGCGCCGCATGGTTTTCACCAGGGCGCTACCAGACGGTGTCGGTGGGCTCTCGTCACGCGCACGTCGAACTGCCGTACGTGACCACTGGAGTATTACGATCAGGGGGCCATCGCGCAACCCGTCTCTGACCGCTGTGACCTGCCGTGACTGCCGGTCCCATCTACTTTTCGTGCTATGATCGCACCCCCTCTCGACCTCCCGGCCGCGCTCGCCGATGCCGTCGGCGCCTACGAGGCCTCCGGCAATATCGGTGGACTCATGGAGCGCCTGCACACGCTCCGAGCCACTGTCACCCCCGATGCCCTCGTGGCGGCCGCGGAGCCGTGGCTGCATATGCCGGAGGTGGCGGGCCCCCTCTACGAACGGGTCGTCGACGAGCAGCCCGGCAATGCCCGTGCCCTCGTCATTCTGGCCAACGCCTACTGGCTGTCGGGCCGCGGCCCGGAACTCGTCGGGGAACTGGCCGCACGCGCCCTCGCCGCCGACCCGCTCAATCGCGGCGCGTGGCACCTGTGGGCCCTCACGGAATCCAATCAGCGTGATCGCACCATCCGCTGGTTGCAGGTCACGCAACGCTTCCCTGACGATCTGCTGGCCAAGGCCGCGCTGGCCGACAACGCGAGTTCGCTGGCCGCCGCCGAGCACGACAAGGAAGCGCTGGCGCTCGCCATTGCCAGCTACGAAGAGCTGTGGGCCAATTCACCCACCGAACAGCAGCGTGCCGCGCTCGAAACGGCGCTCGCCACCCTCCGCAACTATTCGCTGTGACCGACGCCCCGACGCCCGGCACCCCGACGCCCGGCACCTCGATGCCAAGCACGCCGCCGCACGATCACGTGGAAAGCGACGCCCTCGCCGAGTTCCGCCTGTTCCGTGAGCGGATGAACACGCGCATCCTCGGCGAGAACAATCTGGTCATCAATCGCTTCTTCAATCTCGACGGTCGCGCCTACGAAGGCGGTGTGCTGAGTGTCAAGACGAAGGAGCTGCTCGGACTCGTCGCCTCGCTCGTGCTGCGCTGCGATGATTGCATTACCTACCACATCGTGCGCTGCGCCGAGGAAGGCGTGTCGCGCGACGAAGTGTTCGAGACCATGAGCATCGGTCTCATCGTCGGCGGCAGCATCGTCATTCCACATCTGCGGCGCGCCGTCGATCGCTGGGATGAAACCGAGAAGATGCGCGGCACGACCTAACGGCCGGCGAGCGCGCTACGGCTTCGCGACGGTGTTCGGGTTGCCGTCGGACACGTAGCGTGCCCACGTGCCGGGCTTGTCCATCTGGTCGAGCGTGTTGGACAGTTTGGTACCACCCTGCAGCGGCACCCGCGGCAACGATTTTGGATTGAACGATGGATCGTGCGGGCTGCGCGCCGGGCCGCCGGACACTTCGAACACCGCCTCATGGCGGTAGCGCACGTCGCGCTTGCTCTTCTTGTCGTACCACGCGCCGTTGAACGCGAGCGCACGGTTCTTCGGCCACAATCCGTAGGGCAGCGCCAACCCGCGCACCGTGTAGCCGGGCACGGCGGAGTCAATCGCCATGGCGGCGCGTGCGAGTTGCTCCTGCACTACGGCATCGGAATACTTGCTGAGCTTCGCGTGCCACAACGTGTGATTGCATAGCTCGAAACCCTGCTGCACGAGAAAGCGGAGCTTCGGAAACCGCCACTCGGTTTTCTGGCCGTCGATCCCCTTGTCGCCGAAGAACGCGTGCCCTGCCTCGGCCGCCGGCAGGGCGCAAAAGAGGCCCTTGGGTTTCCAGTCGGGGTGCGCCTTGATGAAGTCGAGCAGCATGCCGACGGCGCTCGTGGGATCGACCACCAGCGTCCCGCTGCGTTCGATGTAGCGGAACTGACTCGGTGAGGCATCGTCGAACGTGAACAGCACCGGCGTCTTGCCGGCTGGTACGTTCATCGTTTTGTCGAGCAGCTCCGACAGGTTCACCGGCACATAGCCGCGCGCGTGTAACTCGCGCAGTTCGGCGCGGAAGCGCTCGCGCGACACCTTGTAGGTGCCGTCAGCGGCCACCACCTGATGCCATTCCACGATCGGAAAGCGACCCAGTTCATTGGGCACGCGGGCGGCGGCGGAGGACGCCGCGCCGCTTGGCACTGCGCCCGACACGACGGACTGCGGACGCGCCTGCGCGGGGAGCAGCGACGGGACGGCCAGCATGGCCGTGACAATGACCTGCCTGAGCATTGACGCGCGTGGTGCGGTGTGGGCGGGACGGATGCGGATGAGACGGTCCTGACGTGCGATAGTGCCAGCGGAAGAGACGGACCTGCAAGCTAACAATCCGCCGCCGCATGGCGCGACGCCCACCAACCCGCCACTCGTGATGTGGCGCACGCTCCCGCCGCAGGCCGTCTGCGCGGCGCGTGATCAGGCACCGGAGCGTCACCAGCTACAGCAGCCCCAGCCACTCCCGCTCGAAGCCGCCGTAGCCAGGGAAGATCTTCGGCAGCTGCGCCGCGCCGAGATGCTTGGACGCGATTTCGCTGAACACCGCCCGGAAGTCGGTGGTGAGCGCGAGATCGCGCCCTTCGTAGAGCTGTTCCGGCGCCAACCCCGGCCAGCGGCCATGCACCGTCTGCGTCGACCGCAGCGATCCGCCGATCACGAACATCGCGCCGGCGTGGCCGTGGTCGGTGCCGCCGGTACCGTTCTGTCGCACCGTGCGACCGAACTCCGAGCAGGTGAGAATCACCACGTCATCCATGCGGTCGCCCAGATCGGCCACCAGGGCGGCGATGCTCTGCGAGAAGTCGCTGAGGCGCGTGGCCAGCTGGCCTTGCGCTCCGCCCTGATTCACGTGCGTGTCCCAGCCGCCCACGTCGGCAAAGGCCACTTCGAGACCCACGCCCGACTTGATCAACTGCGCGATCTGCAACAGTCGCTGACCGAACTGCGAACGCGGATACTCCACGCCGGCGGTCGGCCGGTACTGCTGCGGATTGGCGGCCCGCAGCACCTTCAGTGCTTCGAACATGTCGCTGCCGCTGCCGTGCACCAGATCCGACGAGCCCGTGCGATACAGCGCCTCGATGCGACGCTGCGCTTCACCGCCGTTGGTGCGGATCGAGAATTCGTCGATGGAATTCATCGCCACCACCGGACTCGCGCCCTCGAGAATGCGCGGCGTCTGCGCCGTCATCGCAACGGCACGGAACGGCGCCGGTGCGGTGGCGCCCGGCGCACACGCCCCCGCCTCACACGTGCCCACCACCGCGAGATACCGGTTGAGCCAGCCGTCGGTGGTGCCTTTGCGGTCGGGCGTGCCGGTTTCCATGTAGTCCTGCGCGTCGAAGTGCGAGCGCGTGGCACTCGGACTTCCCACCGCATGAATCGGCGCCAGCAGGCCGCGATCCCACAGCGGCTTGAACGACGCCAGCGACGGATGCAGCCCGTAGAACCCATCGAGATCGATCGCGCCCGCTGCGTTCGTCGCGCCGCCCACCCGCGCGGGTGTGGCAATCGCGAGCTGCGGTCGCGCCGCGTAGTAGCGCGTGTCGCCGAATGGCACCAGCACGTTGAGCGCATCGGCCGCCCCACGCTGAAAGAGCACGATCAGCGTCTTGCCGCGCACGGCCCGCGGCAACTCCATCGCCAGTGCAGTACGCCGCAGGAAACTCGGCGACAGCCCGAGCGTGACCAGCGACAGCGCGCCACCCTTGAGAAACACCCGGCGATTCACCGGATTGTTGAAGGCAGACATGATCGGGTTCCCGCTCAGCGGCGTTGAAATTCAGGAGCCCCGAGCGCGAGGCCTACGATCTGCGTGAGTCCGGTGAGCGACGGCAATGCTCCGATCGACTGCGTGAGCGTGCCACCGCGTTCCGGTCGCACCGCTTCGCGACCCGCCGCCTGCTGCTGTTGCGCCGCCGGCGCCCGGGCAGCGCGTCGCGCACTGGCGCCCTGCCGTCGCGCGTTCGCTGTCATATCACCGCTGGCCATGCCATTCATCATGGGCGCATCGTCGTCGGCGGTGAGCAGCGAATCATTGGCGCCGCCATGTTGCTGCAGGAACGGGTTGGTGCCCGTCAGCAGCACCTGTCGCGTGTCCGACGACACCGCACCACCGAACAGCTCCTCGATCACGGCGTCCACCTGATCGTCACGCGACGACGTCGCGATCTGCGCGGTGAGTGGCCACGCCGACAGCCTGATCCCCGGCACGCGCCCGGATGCCGCGGCCAGTCCGAAGTTGATGCGATTGAGAATCGCGCCGGTGTTCATCCACGCGTCGCCGGTTTCCGGATAGCCGTTCGGCGCCTGATGGCCGAAGATCGGCTGGCCCAACCGGCTCACCAGCTGCGACGTGCGCGGCGTGGCATCGGGCGGCGCGTCCATCGCGCGCATCGTGCTCGTGACCAGTTCGAACGGTGACTTCATCTTGGCACGATAGCTGGCCGACGCGAAGAACTCCGGGCTCGTCACGATGGTGCGCACCACCTCGCGGATGTCGCCATTGGTACGACGGAACGTGGCCGCCGCGCGCTCCACCAGCGCCGCTGGTGGGGTGTCGCTCACGAAGCGCCGTGCCAACTTGGTGGCGATGAACCTGGCCGTACTCGGATGCGACGCCAGCAGATCGAGCACCGCCTCGCCTTCCTCGATGCCCCTGTGTGCGGCGAACGACTGGCCGAGGATGGTCTTGGCACTTGCATCATGCACGTCGCCACGAAAGGCAAAGCCGCCACCCTGCGCACCGCGCGCGATCGTCCATCCGGTGAGCGCGCGCGCCACCTCGATGACATCCTGCTGCGTGTAACCGCCGTCCACGCCCAGCGTGTGCAGCTCCATCAGTTCGCGCGCGTAGTTCTCGTTGAGCCCACGCCGACGTTGCGCGGCTTGTTGCGCTGCCTGCTGCAGTTGCGGATTCTGCGCGAGGCGCTGCTGTACGGCCGCGG
>JARIEX010000221.1 GCA_031127095.1 Gemmatimonadota bacterium | reverse complement strand
CGAGGTCGAGGCGCTTGAGCTGCGCGGCGAGCTCGAAACACAGCGTCGTCTTGCCGACGCCGTGCGTCCCGACGAACGCGACCTTCAGTCGGTGACGCCCGTGGGCGTCGAGGGGCAGGAGTTCGGAGACGGCGGACATACGCCGGAAGATAGCGAGGGGCGGTGAGCGGCTGGGGCGGGGAGCGGCGGGTGCGCGCGTCCCCTCGCGATCACTGGGGCTGGGGAGACTCCTTCAGCAACTGCGCGCCGTCTGCTTTGGCCAGATCTCGGTCGAACGTCGCGACCGTGCACATGTTCGCCCGATAGTCGGCCAGAATCAGCTGATCCATGAGGCCCGGCGTCGCGCGCGAGACGGTGCGCGTGGCCGTGTCACGGAACACCTGACGCGAGACGCCGGTGCACTGCACACGTGGGTCGTCCAGCAGTGATGCCAGCGCCCGTGCCGCGTTGGCATGCGGCACCTCGTAATGATGACGCAAGGCGAAGTAGGACTCGCTCACAACGAGATCGGAGACGAAGATCGTATCGCGTGAGGCGGCCAGCATGCGACGCGCCGCCTCGGCCTGTCCGAGCGGCACCCCGGTCAGGAGTCGGAGTACGACCGACGTGTCGAGACCGATGCTCATCGTGGCCGGTCGCTCGCGCGTGCACTCGCGATGCTGCGCTTGACGGCGCGCATGGAATGGTCCTCGACGTCGGCGGCGTAGGCCCCCAACGACCCGAACCACGCTGGCCGCCACGCCGCCGTCCCGGTGGTGGCCTCGGGTGATGCGGGCGTGTCGAGCACGTGTCGGACGCCCTCGGCGACGAGGTCACGCACCGTACGGCCGCGTCGGACCGCCTCCACCTTCAGGCGCCGGTACAGCGCGTCGTCGAACTCAATTGTGGCTTTCATCATGGCAATATACCCAGTTTACAAGGAAACCACCCAGCCGGACCAGGCGGCTGCGGGACCATGATCGTATCTGCCCGCGAAACCAGCATCATCCGATTCACACGGGTGGGACCCAACGAACGCAGCCTACCGTCGCCGCACTCGACATCGCCCACACCCCACATCGCCCCCACCCGTCCCGCGTCCCATATTTCACGTCGCTTCGCCCGTCGTCACCCGTCCCCTTTTTCGGAGTTGCCGGATGCCCGCTCGCGCCCCGTTCCGACCCGCCGTGTTGCTCGTGTCGGCGCTCGTGTCCGTTCTTGCCCCGCGTGGCGCGTCAGCGCAGGACCGCTCGCAGTCGCGCTCCATGGTGCAGTCCCGCCAGGGCGTGGTGGCCAGCGAGAGCGTGCTGGCGTCGCAGGTGGGGGCGGCGGTGCTGGAGCGCGGGGGCAACGCCATCGACGCGGCCGTGGCGATGAACGCCATGATGGGGCTCGTCGCTCCCATGAACGACGGCATCGGCGGTGATCTGTTCGCCATCGTGTACGAGGCGAAGTCCGGCAAGTTGTACGGACTGAACGCGTCGGGGTGGGCGCCGAAGGGGCTCACCGTGGAGCATCTGCGAGCCAAGGGGCGCACCACGATGCCCGGGCGCGGTATCGATGCCGCCACGGTCCCCGGCGCGGTGCGCGGCTGGGAGCGGCTCCTCACGCGCTTCGGGCGCCAGCGCCTGGCCGACGTGCTCGCGCCGTCGATCGCGTACGCCGAGGCCGGCTTTCCCGTGGGGGAAGTGGTAAGCGTGTACTGGAAGGACAGCGAGAAGGTGCTGCGCGAGGATGCGCCGACGGCGAAGACCTTCCTCCCCGGCGGGAAGCTGCCGCAGGTGGGTGACCTGTTCCGCAATCCGGAGCTGGCGTGGAGCTACCGGCAGATCGCGGCCGGTGGTGCGGCTGCGTTCTACACCGGTCCCGTGGCTGCGAAGCTCTTGGCCAGCAGCAAGAGTCATGGCGGGACGATGACGGCCGCCGATCTCGCCGAGTACGAGCCCGAGTGGGTGGACCCGATCTCCACGACGTACCGCGGGTGGACGGTGTACGAGCTGCCGCCCAACGGACAGGGGATCGCCGCGCTCGAGATGCTCAACATCATGGAGACGTTTCCGCTGGCCACGATGGGCCACAACTCGGTGCCGGCGCTCCACCACATGATCGAGGCGAAGAAGCTGGCCTACGCCGACATGCAGAAGTTCGACGGCGATCCGCGCTTCGTGAAGATTCCGGTGGACGCGATGCGGTCGAAGGGCTATGCCGCCGAGCGCGCGCGGCTCGTGAATGCGTCGAAGGCCACCTGCACCCCCGATGCCGGCCTGCCGGTGGGCACCGATAACGGCACCACGTATTTGAGTGCGGTGGACGCGGAGGGGAACATGATCTCCCTCATCCAGAGCAACTACTCCACCGTGGGGTTCGGCGCGGGGATCACGGTGGCCGATGCCGGTTTTGTCTGGCACAATCGCGGTGCCGGATTTTCCTTCGATCCCGCCAGCGCAAACGTGCTGGCCGGTCGCAAGCGGCCGCTGCACACGATCATTCCGGCCTTCATGGAAAAGGGCGATACGCGCGTGGCCTTCGGGATCATGGGTGGGTGGAATCAGGCGCAGGCGCATGCGCAGTTCGTCTCGAACATCGCCGACTTCGGCATGAACATTCAGGGGGCGCTCGACGCCCCGCGCTTTTCCAAGGAAACCTTTCCGGGGTGCGACGTGAACTTCGAGTCGCGCATCCCCGACGGTACGCTGAAGGCGCTCGCCGCCATGGGGCACGAGATCGTGATGCGCGGTGACTACTCGAGCACGCGCATGGGCGCCGGTCAGGCGGTGTGGCGCGATTACTCCACCGGGCTCAATGCCGGCGCGTCCGATCCGCGCAAGGACGGCGCGGCGGTGTCGGCGCTGCTGCCGTTACCCGCGCGTCCGGCTCGTCCAGCCGCTCGTCCGCCGCGGCGCTAAGCGCCACGGCGCTGAGCGCGCGACCGCACGCGCTGCACCGCCTTCACGATCTCCACCACGAGCAGCGGACTCAGCGCCGCGGTGACCACCACGAGCCAGTCGGTACCGCTCAGCGTCGTGGTGCGCAGCACGGCGCGCAGCGGTGTCCATGACACCGTCACGATCTGCAGCACCACGCTGGCCAGCAGCGCGCCCCACAGCCACCGGTTGGCGAAGCGTGGGGCGGCGAAGGCAGACCGCTGCTGTGAACGCGCGCTGAAGGCATGCACCAACTGGGCGAGCGCGAGCGTCATGAACGCCATCGTCACCGCGTGCGGCAGCCCCTCGGTCGTGACGCCATAGCGCTGCCACCCCATGCGGAAGGCCACCAGCGTGCACGCGGCAATGAGTCCGCCCTCCCACGCGATCCGCCACGCGAAGCGCCGCGTGAGCAGCGGCGCATCGGGGGCGCGCGGCGGGCGCTGCATAACCGCCGGTGCCGACGGCTCGAGCGCGAGCGCCATCGCCGGAAAGATGTCGGTCACCAGATTCAGCCAGAGAATCTGCAGCACACCGAGCGGCAGCGGCCATCCCAGCAGAATGGCCGCGAACACCGTGAAGATCTCGGCGATGTTGCACGAAAACAGATAGTGGATGAAGCGCAGAATGTTGTCCACGATCACGCGCCCCTGCTCGATGGCGTGCACGATCGTCGTGAAGTCGTCGTCGGTGAGCACCATGTCGGCGGCATCCTTGGCTACCTCGGTGCCACGGATGCCCATCGCGATCCCGATGTCGGCGGCCTTGAGCGCCGGCGCATCGTTGACCCCGTCGCCCGTCATCGCGACCACCTGCCCGTCGCGCTGCAGCGCGTCCACGATGCGGAGTTTGTGTTCGGGCGTGACCCGCGCGAACAACGCCGTGTTCCGCACGACGGCCAGCCAGCCGTCGTCGTCGAGTCCGGTCAGGTCGCGCGCGTGTACGGCGCGCAGCGGTGTTCCGTCAGCCGCCACATCGATGCCAAGCTGCCGCGCGATCACCGTGGCCGTGCCCAGCTGATCGCCCGTCAGCATGATCGTGCGGATCCCCGCCGTGCGGCACACCGCCATGGTGTCCACCACGCCCTCGCGCAGCGGATCGCGCATCCCCACGAGCCCCACGAACGTGAGGTCGCGCGCGAGCGCCGTCTCATCGGTACGCCGCGCCTCGTAGTCGGCGCCGTCGGGGAGCGCCCGCCACGCCAGGGCCAGCACACGCAGCCCGTCGGCGGCCAGTGCTTCGTTGGCCTGCATCCACCGGTCGCGGCGTTCAGGCGTGAGTGGTGTGCGCTGCCCGTCGTACCGCTCCCACGCGCTCGCCTCGAGCATGGCCGCCGGTGCCCCCTTGGCATAGGCCACCGTGCTGCCGTCGGAGGCGCGATGCACGGTGATCATGCGGTGTGTCCGGCTGCTGAACGGCACCTCGGCCACGCGCGGCCACGCGCGCTCGAGCGCGGCGTGGTCCCACCCGGCCTTCTCCGCCACCACGATGAGCGCCGATTCGGTGGGGTCACCCAGCAGCACCGTCGATCCGTCGGCGCGGGTGATGGTGGCGTCGTTGCACAGCGCGCCGATGCGCAGCGCCAACGCGAGCGGATCCGACGTCTGATCCGCGTTGGCGCGGTCCAGCACCGTCTCGCCACGCTGAAAGTCGCCGTGCGGCGTGTAGCCGGTCCCGGTCACGACAATACGATCGGCGGCCGCCGGCGAGAGCTGCAGCGCGCACACGGTCATCGCATTGTGGGTGAGCGTGCCGGTCTTGTCGCTGCAGATCACGGTCGTGGAGCCCAGCGCCTCCACGGCCGGCAGACGACGCACCAACGCGTGCCGGCGCGCCATGCGCTGCATACCGATGGCGAGCGTCATCGTGGTGACCGCCAGCAACCCTTCCGGCACGGCGGCGATCGCGAGCGAGATGCCCACTTCGAGCATGTACAGCAGCGCGTGCCCGCGCAGCCAGCCCAGCAGCACGATCGCCACCGTGAGCAGCAGCACCACGGCCAGCAGCGCATGCCCCAGCTGCGTGAGCTTTGCCTCCAGTGGTGTAGCGCGCGTACCCACCTGCTGTAGCAGCGTGCCGATCTGCCCCGTTTCGGTGCGCGCTCCGGTGGCGGTCACGAGGGCGGTGCCCCGCCCGTCGGTGACGACGGTGCCCGCAAACACCATGCACCGCTGTTCGGCCGGGCCGGCGGTGCGACTGGCCACC
>JARIEX010000220.1 GCA_031127095.1 Gemmatimonadota bacterium | reverse complement strand
TCCCGTCGGGATTTCGTGAAGCACGCGGCCATCCTCGGTGCCGCTGCCGTCGCCGCCCCGCCCACCGCCGCCGCGACCCCATCGCCCGTCGCCCCCGACCGGCACGCGCCGCTGACGCCGCACCCCGGCGCGCTCGCCGACGTGGCGCGCGATGAGGCCTACTGGGCCACCGTGGCCGCGCAATACCGCATCACGCCGCGCACCACGAATCTGGAGGCCGGCTACTTCGGCATGATGGCACTGCCGGTGCTCGAGGCCTATCACCGCTACATCGATCGCGCCAACAGCGAAAGCTCGTACTTCGCCCGGCGCGAGTATCCCGTGATGTTCCGTGCGGCGCGCGAGCGCGTGGCCGCGTTCGTGGGCGCCAAGCCCACCGAGCTGGCGTTTTCGCGCGGCGCGACCGAGGCCCTGCAGGCGCTGATCGGGCAGTACAACCGCGTGCAGGCCGGCGATACGGTGATGTACGCCGACCTCGATTACAACGCGATGCAGTGGGCCATGAATGCGCTGGCCGCGCGCTGCAACGCGAAGGTGGTGACGCTCGACATTCCCGAGCCCGCGTCGCACGCGAACATTCTGGCGCTGTACACCACCGCGCTCGATGCAAACCCGCGCACCAAGCTGCTGCTGCTCACGCACTGCAACAACAAGACCGGTCTGCTGCTGCCGGTCGGCGACATCGCGCGACTGGCACGCGCCCGCGGTGTGGACGTGGTGGTCGATGCCGCGCACTCGTTCGGACAGGTGCCGCTCACGATGGCCGATATGGACGCCGACTTCGTGGGGCTCAACCTGCACAAGTGGATCGGCGCGCCGGTGGGCGCCGGGGCCCTGTACATCCGTGAGGGACGGCTGAGCGCGATCGACCGCGCGCACGCCGACGAAAGCGCGCCCGCGGATCGCATCGAGAGCCGCATTCACACCGGCACGACGCACTTCCCCACGGTGATGTCGATTCCCGATGCCATCGACTTCCAGCTCAGCATCGGAATTCCGCAGAAGGCCGCGCGCCTGCGCTATCTGCGCGACCGCTGGGTCCATGCCGTGGCCGACGTGAAGGGGGTGAGCATTCTCACGCCGGAAGACCCCGCGCTGACCGGCGCGATTACCGGCTTCCGCCTGCACGGCCGCGGGACTGCCGCGGCGAACCGCGCGTTGGCCACGACGCTGCACGACGAGTTCGGGATCTTCACCTTCCAGCGCACCGGTCTCGCCAAGGGCGACTGTGTGCGCGTGACGCCCACGCTGTACAACACCCCCGCCGACGCCGACAAACTGGCGGCGGCCATTCGCACCATCGCCGCCAGGGGTTGATCCATGCAGCGTCGTACGTTTCTCCGTCACGCCGGTGCGTTCGCGGCCATGCCGCTGGTGATGCCCTCGCTGTCCGATGCATGGTCCGCCGCTGCCGCGGCGCCGCTCCGGGTGAACGGCGCGCGCCTCAACGAGTGGCTCACCAAGTTCGACAGCATCGGCCGCACGCCCACCGGCATCAACCGTGTGGCGTACTCCGAGGCGGATCTCGCCGGACGCGCCTTCACGCTGCAACTGCTGCGCGACGCCGGCCTCACGCCGCGCATCGATACCGCCGGCAACATCTATGCGCGTCTCGACGGCACCGACCGCACACTGGCGCCGATCCTCATCGGCTCACACATCGACTCGGTGACGGACGGCGGCAACTTTGACGGTCCGGTGGGCTCCTTCGGCGCGATCGAAGTGGCACGCACGCTGCGCGAGCAGGCGGTGAGGCTGCGGCATCCACTCGATGTGGTGATCTGGCAGAATGAAGAAGGGGGCACCACCGGCAGCAAGATCGCGGTGGGCGAGATCACCGACGCCGAGCTGGCCAAGGTGGCGCGCTCGGGGATCACCATCCGTGACGGCATCGGCCGCATCGGCGGCGACGTGTCGCGCCTGGGCGAGGCCGTGAAGAAAAAAGGCGACATCGCCTGCTACATCGAGCTGCACATCGAACAGGGCGGCTTGCTCGAAAAGGCCGGCAAGCAGATCGGCGTGGTGCAGGGGATCGTGGGGCTGCGCTGGTTCGAAGTCACCATTACCGGCTTCGCCAATCACGCCGGCGCCACCCCCATGGATCAGCGGCAGGATGCCATGCTCGCGGCCGCCAAGTTCACCGTGGCCGTGAATGACGCGGTGCGCGCCGAGCCGGGACGGCAGGTGGCCACGGTGGGGCGCATGGTCGTCTCGCCGAACACCACCAACGTCATCCCCGGACAGGTGGTGCTCACGGTGGACCTGCGGGATCTCGATCAGGCCAAAATCGAGCACTTCACCGAGATCTTCGAGCGGCTGGCCCGCGAGATCGGTACCGCCACCACGACCACGTTCGCCTTCAAGCGGCTCACCGACAGCCGGCCCGCCATCTCCGATCCGCGGGTCATGCAGTGGGTCGAATCCTCGGCGACCGCCTTGGGGCTGTCGTCGCAACGCATGCCCAGCGGTGCGGGTCACGACGCGCAGGAGATCGCACACATCGCCCCGATGGCGATGATCTTCATCCCGAGCGTGGGGGGCATCAGTCATTCGCCCAAGGAGTTCTCCCGCGCGGCCGACATCACCAACGGGGCCGACGTCTTGCTGAACGCCGTGATCGCCGCCGACGCGCGCGTGCCCGACGGTCCGTCATGAGCGACAGCGGCGCCTTGCGCCGCGTCCTCGGGCCCGGGACCCTCGCGCTCATCTTCGCCAACGGTACCATCGGCGCCGGGATTTTCGCACTCCCCGGCCTCGCGGCCGCCACGCTGGGCAGCGCCACCGCCCTCGGCTACGCGATCTGTGCCGTGCTGGTGATCCTGATCTTTCTCTGCTTCGCTGAAGCAGGCAGTCGCGTCCACGACAGCGGCGGGGCCTACGCCTATGTGGGCACGGCCTTCGGCCCCTTCGCCGGATTCATCGCCGCCAATCTGGTGTGGTTCGGGTTCTCCGCCTGTGCGAATGCCGCCCTCGCCGATGTGCTCGTCAGTGCACTCGCTACGGCCGTACCGGTGCTCGCGCAGCCGATCCCGCGCGCGATCGCCCTGATCTCGCTGTTCGCCTGCACGGCCGGCGTGAACATCGTGGGGGTGAAGACCGGCGCGCGCGTGGTCGTCGGGCTCACTGTTCTCAAGCTGCTGCCGTTGCTGCTGCTGCTCGTGGTGGGGCTTCCGCACATCGAGTGGTCGCACATCGTGCCGACCAGCGTACCTGATGCGTCCACGTTGGGCAGTGGCGTGCTGCTGCTGATGTTCGCGTTCGTGGGCGGCGAGACGTCGCTGTCGGCCAGCGGTGAGGTGCGCCAGCCCAGTCGGACGGTGCCGCTCGGCCTGCTGATGGGCGTCGCCACCGTGGTCGGCCTGTACTTCGGGCTGCAGCTGGTGGCCGAAGGGGTGCTTGGGGCCGATCTGCCGCGGGAGACCGTGTCGCCGCTCTCGGCCGCCGCCGGACGGCTGATGGGCCCGTGGGGCCGCACGATGCTACTCGGGGCGGTGTCGCTGTCCATTTTCGCCAATCTGAACGGCGACCTGCTGCTCTCGCCGCGCTGTCTGTACGCCGCCGCCAAGGACGGTCTGCTGCCGGCGCCGCTGGCCAACGTGCATCCGCGGTACCAGACGCCGTACGTGGCGATTGTGGTGTTCGCCGCGATCTGCGCCGCGTTGGCCGTCTTCGGCGCCTTCAAGCCGCTGGCCATTCTGGGCACCTCGTCACTGCTGCTGGTGGACGTGGCCGTGTGTCTGGCCGTGTTACGCCTGCGGCGGCGCGGGGTGCAGGGCGCCGAGCCTCCGTTCGTCATTCCCGGCGGACCGCTCGTCCCCGTTCTGGCGTCCGCCGTCTGTCTCTGGGTGCTCACGAACCTCACCCGCGAGGAACTGCTGGGGCTCAGTGCCCTGGTGTTCTTCTCGGGCGGACTGTACCTGCGCCTCCTGCGCGCCCGCGCGTTCGCCGCGCGCCGTGCCGCTGCCCGCGCGGCCGCCCACGGGTCGTCCCCGACGTTGTGACGCGCGCCGGTCCCGAGCGCGATTCGCGAACAGCCCCCGTCGGTGCGATATTCCTCCGACGCTCACCATCACCTGCCTCCAAGACCCAAGGATCCTACGCATGCGACACGCCCTCATGTACGTCGGCGGCTTCGAACGGAACTTCCCGACGCTCACCACCGCCTCCACGTCGTTCGAGGGCAGTGATGGGGCGCAGCACGCCTATGCCCCGTGGCCCGAGGGTGTGAACGGACTCCGCATTTCGTTCATGGAGAAGGCCGGCAAGAAGTTCGTGGCGGTGCGCGTGTCCGACGGCACCAGCGACGTCGTGCTGCACAACGAGATGGTGCTCGTGCCGGGCGAACATTTCGGCTTCGGCGTGCACCTGAGCGGCACCCCCACGGTGATCGACGACAGCCTCGCCGTGATGAAGATGCTCGAAGACATCACCAAGAAGAACGTGGCGCACAGCGATGAACTGCTGGCCATCCGCGCCCGCTTCAAGGCCGCGAACACCAAGCACTAGGCGCGCGCGGTCACAACGCAGAGGGGCCGGCGATCATCGCCGGCCCCTCGTGTCGTTCATGCCACCGCCGTCAGGTTACGGCGTGGGCTGGTCACCCTTGGGCGCCACCACCTGCGGCCGCACCGTCGGGTACTCGATGCCGAGCTGCTCGAGATACGTTTTGAACTTGGTGGGATCGTAGTAGAACTTCTGCAGCTGCGTCTTGTACTTCGCCATGATGTCGGCGTTCAGGTACGTCGGCGGCGTGTCCTGCGGACGGATGAACGGCGTGTACTTCGTGTCCTTCGTCTGCACGTTCTTGAAGTAGTCCCACGCGTCGGCCACGACCTTCGGCGTCATGAAGATGTCGAGCATCGTGAGCGCCTGCACCTTGGCACCGGCCAGTGCGCCCTTGTGCGCGATCGGCGTCGCCATCGAGATCGCGTTGGCCCAGTTGTGCCCCGGCAGTCCCGGAATGTTCGACGGGAAGCGCAGCGTGATCGTGGGCACGTTCCACGCGATGTCGCCGATGTCGTCGGAACCGCCACCCATCCAGTTCTGCGGCGTTTCCGCGCCACGCAGCTGCTTGTTCACCTGCTCTGACAGGCCGAAGTCCGGCGATCCCAGTTCCTTCTGGATTCCCTTCGCCAGCGTCTG
>JARIEX010000219.1 GCA_031127095.1 Gemmatimonadota bacterium | reverse complement strand
TGAGGAGGCGCGCCAGTCCGCCGGTGAACTGCGACGCCCATCGGTCGAGGTAGTCGGGACGCAGTTGATCGACCGTGATCTGGACGACGAGCGTCGGGGGCGCGGTCTGGGCGGCGAGCGGCGCCGTACACGGCAGGGCGAACAGCATCGACGCGACGGCGGCGGAGCCGACGAACGCGGAGGCGCGAGGAATCAGGCGGGTGGCGTGCATGCCGAAAACTACGCGCGATCGTGGAGGCGCGCTGCCTCGCGGCCCGTGCCTGTGACGGGAGCGTGACGGCAGGGTGTCACCGCACCACCGGCGGCCCCGTCCGGCCTCGTGCACGTCGCCGGATCGACGCGCCAGGACAGGGGCCACACCGCCGGTGATCGAACCACGCGAGGTCGGTGCGCTTCGCGGATGACGACACGCGACCACACCGCGTGAATCGCCCGCACCGTTCACGGAGGCACGTGAAGGCGACGACAATATTGCGCCGCCGCCGCCGATGCACTAGGGCGCGCGAAAATTTTATCGCGCTGGCGTGTCAGGCTCCGCACGGACACGCATCGCGTCGGCGACGGCACGATCGTGTGGCGACGACGATGCATCGAGGCCGGTCATCACACCGTGGGCGTCGGCGGCGCTGCGGTTCTGACTGAGCTTGTACTTGCCTTCGAGCGCCGTGATCTCGATTTCCACGCCGACCGTAGCCCGCGCGAGCTGCTCGAGAAAATCACGCGGCGCATCGTGCATCGCCCACGGATGCGGCTGCGACGCCTCATGCCGGTCGGTGATCCGGTCCAGATGCGCCATCAGAAAGTCATGATCATCAATGAAGCGCAGCACACCGGTGGCGTGGACGGCGACGTAATTCCACGTCGGCACGACCTTGCCGTGCTCCTGCTTGCTGGGATACCAGGTGGGCGTCACATACGCGTTGGGCCCGCTGAAGATCACCAGCGCCGGCTCCTCGCGCGCGGCCCGCTCGTGGTGCGGGTTGGCGCGCGCGATGTGTCCCTGCAGCACCCCGAACGCCCCGCGCGCCCGGTCGATGAGCAGCGGCAGGGGCGTCGCATACAGGCCATGCACCGGCGACGCCGTCACGATGGTGCCCAGCGGATGGGCCTCCATGAAGTCATGCAGCGTGTCGCGATCGGACTCCGCGAACAACCGGGGGATGTACATGACGACCTAGCTGTGCATCGCGGCTTCCAGCATGGCGAGTCCCGCCGCGAGTTCGGCCTTGGTGATGACCAGCGGCGGCAGAAAGCGCAGCGTGTGCTCGCCGGCGCTGACCAGCAGCAGCCCCTTCTCGAACGCCCGTCCGATGATCGCGGCCGCCGGCTCGTGCACGTCCATCCCCCACATGAGCCCCGTCCCTCGGATGGCGCGCACCTGACCGGTGCGGTCGGCAATCCCCTGCAGCTGCTCCCCGAACCACGCGCCCGTCTCGCGCACATGCTGCAACAGTGCCGGATCGGACAGTCGCTGCACCACGTGGTGCGCCACGTGCGCCAGCAGCGGGCCGCCGCCGAAGGTGGTCCCGTGGTCGCCGGGCTGCATGGTCCGCGCCACGGCGTCGTTCACGAGAATCGCACCGATCGGCAGCCCGTTCGCCAGCGGCTTCGCCATCGTGAGCAGGTCGGGCTCGAACCCGAGCTGTTCGTAGGCGAAGACCGATCCCGTCCGTCCCAGGCCGCACTGAATCTCATCGAGAATGAGCAGCACATTGCGCTCACGGGTGAGCGCACGCAGACCACGCAGAAACGCGGGGTCGACCACGCGCACGCCACCTTCACCCTGGATGGGCTCGACGATCACCGCGGCAGTCTTCTCGGGATGCATGGCCGCCGCCAGCGCCTCCAGATCACGCTCCACGATCGTCACGCCCCCCATGAGGGGACGGAACGGCAGGCGGTACGCCGGACGGTCGGTGGCCGCCAACGTGCCCGGCATCCGGCCATGGAACGAGCCGCGCACCGCAAGGATGTGGTGCTTGTTCGGGACGCCCTGCGTGCCACCCCACCGACGCGCAAACTTGAATGCGCCTTCGTTGGCCTCGGCCCCCGAGTTCGCAAAGAACACGCTGCTGGCGAACGAGTGATCCACGAACCACTGCGCCAGTGCTTCACCCGGCGCCGTGCGGTACAGGTTCGACGTGTGAATGAGCCCCGTCGCCATCGCCTCCTGCATCGCGTTCATGACGCCCGGATCGTTATGCCCGAGCGAGGTGACGGCGATGCCGGCCACGAGGTCGAGGTACTGCTTGCCGTGCTCGTCGAACAGGTAGACGCCGTCGCCACGCACGAACAGCGGTGCCTGTCGCTTGTAGGTGCCCAGGATCGCGGGCAGTGCCGAAAGCGGCGCCGACGGTTCGGCGGCCGGCGTGGCCATGAACGCGGTGGTCGGAGCGGGCGAGGGCATCGTCGAAGTCATGAGCAGCTACCTGGAAGAGACGGCATCCGTTGCGTCCACGCGCGCAACGATCGCGGTTCCCGCCTCGGGAACAGTGAGTGCGGCGAGATCGCCAATCCGCACTCGGTGTACACCACCAGCCAGCGCCTGCGCGCAGGCATCGAGCTTGGCGGCCATGCCGCCGCCTGCCACACCACTGGCCACCAGCGCCTGCGCCGCATCGAGCGAGAGACGCGGCACGAGCACCTTGTCGCCGTCGAGCACACCCGGCACGTCGGCCATCAAAAACAGTTCATCGGCGCCGAGCGCCGCCGCGATCGCCGCCGCGGCGTCGTCACCGTTCACGTTGTACGCCCCGGCCCCGCTCTCCGCTTCACGCGCCGCCACCGGCGAGATCACCGGCAGAAAGCCAGCCGCGAGGAGTGCGCGCACCAGCCGCGGATCAACCACCGCCGGCGTGCCGGAGTGCCCGAAGGTGGCCACATCGATCGGTACCGCGCGCAGCAGCGCCGCGTCCTCACCGGAAATGCCCACCGCCGGTGCACCAGCCGCCACCAACGCCGACACCATCTGCTTGTTGGCCAGCCCCGACAACACCATGCGCACCAGCTCGAGCGCCGTATCGGTCGTTACCCGCCGACCACCCACGAACACCGGCTCCTCACCACGCAGCCGCTGCAACGCGCTGATCTGATCGCCACCGCCATGCACGACCACCACGCCACCATGGGTGGCGTGCCACAACGCGGCCAGCGCCGCGGGAAGTGCCGGATCGTTTTGGGTGCGACCACCGAGTTTGACAATGAACATGGCGCGTCCGGGCTATCGAGTGAGTCCAGCCGTCTCGTCGAGCCCCAGCATCAGGTTCGCGTTCTGGATCGCCTGACCCGCCGCGCCCTTCACCAGGTTGTCGATCGCGCTGAACACCAGCAGCGTGGGCGTGCGCACTCCGGTGGGAATCCGCGCGCCGATGCGCACCACATTGCGATGCTGCACGTCGGCCAGCGCGGGGAGATCGCCGGTGAGCTCCACGAACGGCTCGTTGGCGTACATCTCGCGGAACGGCGCCAGCGCATCATCGATGGGGCGCGTAAGCGGCACCGTGATGGTGGACAGGATCCCGCGGTCGATGGGGAGCAGATGCGGCGTGAACAGCAGATCGCAGTCGGCGCCGAGGGCGGCGAGGCTGGCCCGCATCTCGAACAGATGCCGATGCGAATTGCCCACGCCGTACGCGCGGAAATTCTCCGTCACTTCGGCAAACAGCAGCTCGAGCTTGGGCGATGCGCCGGCGCCACTCACGCCGCTGGCCGCGGCGATGTTTACCGTCGCGCCCGGCGCGATCAGCCCGGCCTTCGCCAACGGGGCCAACGCCACCAGAATGCTGGTCGCATAGCACCCGGGGTTGGCCACCACGCGTGCGCCGTGCAACGGGGCCCGAAAGAGCTCGGGCAAGCCATACGGCGCGTCGTTCGGCACGCCCGCCGGCGCATGATCGGTTCCGCCGTGACCGGGGCGCAGGTCGCTCGACAGATCGACCACGCGAGCCCCGGCCGTAATCACTTTCGCCACCCACTCGGCCGACGCGCCATGCGGCAGCGCCGCGAACACCAGATCGGCGCTCGACAGATCGACCTCGTCGGGACCCACCATCGGAATCGCGTGAACGCGTCCACCAGCCCGCACGCGCAACGTCGTGCCGCGCTGCGCGTTCGCCGTGGCAAACGCCAGCGTGAGATGGGGATGGCCCAGAATGAGGGCACACAGTTCGCGCCCCGAGTATCCGCTCGCGCCCAGCACGCCCACGCGGTACGTCGGTTGGGTAACGGTCGGTGTTGGCAGTTGCGTCAAGTCCGGTAGAGTATGCACAATTAATGCATAATTTTGCATCGCCGTGCTGTCAATCAGGTGTGTGTCACAGCGGTGCCTCGTTTCCCTCCCGGTGGCGCATAATTCGGCGCCGAACCGATTCGCAGGAGTTCACCTCGTGTCCGACAAGCACCAGCGCCATCAGGTCATTCGCGAGATTGTTGCCGCGAAGGCCGTGGCCAGCCAGGAAGAACTGCGACGACAGCTCGCCAAACGGGGCTGGGACGTGACCCAATCCACGCTCTCGCGCGACCTGCGTGAACTCCGTCTGGCCCGCATCCCCAACGCCCAGGGCAACTCCCGCTACGCATTCTCCGACACCGGCGGTGACGACGAGGAGATGGCGCAGCTCGAGCGCATGCTCCCGCAGCTCCTCACGGCAGCGGAAGGCGTGCAGGTGCTGGTGGTCGCACGCACCATCAAGTCCGGCGCGCAGCCCGTCGCCGAGGCGCTCGATCAGCTCGAGTGGCCCGACGTGGCCGGTACGATCGCGGGCGACGACACGGTCCTCATCATCTGCCGCTCCACCGAGGGGCGTGAGCGTGTGCTCAAGAAGCTGCGCGCCTACCTGCGCGCCTGATCACCAGCGGACCGCCTAGATTTCCCGCGTCGTCATTCCTTCGAACCCTGTCGTGAGTATGCCGTGAGCACTTCCGAAGCCGGAACCCATAAGCTGTGGGGCGGTCGATTCGCCGGCGGCCCGTCGCCGCTGCTCGATGCGATCAATCGCTCCATCGGCACCGACTTCCGTCTCTGGCCGCACGACGTGCGCCTCTCCAAGGCGTGGGCGCTGGCGCTGGGCGAGGCAGGCGTGCTCACGCGCGACGAGAGCGACGCGCTGCAGCAGGGGCTCGATCGCGTGGCCCAGCGCATCGCCGACGGCGCGC
>JARIEX010000218.1 GCA_031127095.1 Gemmatimonadota bacterium | reverse complement strand
GGACGCCTCGACGGCGAGCCGGCGCTCATCAACACGGACCCGTACGGCGACGGCTGGATGATCAAGGTGCGCGTCGCGGCCGGCGGCGACGCTGGGCTGCTGTCGGCCACCGAGTACAAGGGCGTGGTGGGCGAGTAAGGCTTTTCTCGGCAGGATCGTGGTGCGTGGGGCCCCGGGCTGTGTGCTCGGGGCCTTTCTGCTTGCGGCGAGTGCGGTGTGAGTGACCGCCCCGGTCGGGGCGTGGGATCCCCTTCGCGGCTTTTCTGTGACGGTGCACTTCCGATCGCCGCGCGGGATTTGCGCGCCCGCCACGGGATGGAATCCCGTCGCGAGCATGTCGGTGGTCCGGCCGTTCAGTGCGATACGCAAGGAACTCTGCCCCGGCCCCCACGCCGATGCGAGCGGCTGCCGGGCGCGGGCGTCCGCGCAGCGGCTCTCTGTGGCGGCCGCACCGACGTCACGCGGCGTGCCGAGGTGCACCGCCACAGAAAAGCCGTGAAGCGGATGACCCGCGCCCGGCAGCCGCGACTCACCGCACGCCAGCGCCGGCCGAGCGCCCATGGCCCATGGCCAGAACGGCGTGACCACCGAAGCAGTCACGCCGTTCTCACCACTCACGACTCAACACTCACGTCGTCGCGTACGACTCGATCGGCGGACACGAGCACACCAGATTGCGATCCCCGAACGCGCTTTCCACGCGCCCCGCGTACGGCCAGAACTTCCGCTCGCGCGTGAACTGAGTGGGATACGCCGCCTGCTGACGCGTGTACGGACGATCCCACTCGTCGCTCGTGACGTGTGCCGCCGTGTGCGGCGCGCGCTTGAGCACATTGTTATCGCGGTCGGCCTCGCCGCGCTCCACCGCCGCGATCTCTTCGCGGATCCCGATCATCGCTTCGACGAACCGGTCCAGCTCCGCCTTCGACTCGCTCTCCGTGGGCTCCACCATCAACGTGCCCGCCACCGGGAACGACAGCGTCGGCGCGTGGAATCCGTAGTCCATGAGCCGCTTCGCGATGTCTTCCGCTTCCACGCCCGACGCGCTCTTCACGCCGCGCGTGTCCAGAATGCACTCGTGCGCCACCAGACCGTTCTGGCCACGGTAGAGCACCGGGTAGTGCGCTTCGAGCTGCTTGGCCACGTAGTTCGCATTCAGAATCGCAACCTTCGTAGCCGTGGCGAGCCCTTCGCCGCCCATCAGTTTGATGTACACGTACGAGATCGGCAGGATGCTCGCGCTGCCCCACGGCGCCGCCGAGATCGGGCCGATCGCCTGCGTGCCGCCGGTGGCAATCACCGGGTGCGTGGGCAGGAACGGCACCAGCTGCGACGCCACACCGATCGGCCCCATCCCCGGCCCGCCGCCACCGTGCGGAATGCAGAACGTCTTGTGCAGATTCAGGTGGCACACGTCAGCACCGAGATCGCCCGGGCGTGACACGCCGACCATCGCGTTCATGTTGGCGCCGTCCATATACACCTGGCCGCCGTGCGCATGAATGAGCGCCGTGATTTCCTTGATGCGCGCCTCGAACACGCCGTGCGTGCTCGGATACGTCACCATCAGCGCGCCCAGATTGGCCGAATGCTCTTCGGCCTTGGCGCGCAGATCGTCCACATCGATGTTGCCGTCGGTGTCCGTCTTCACCACGATCACCGAGAAACCCGCCATCACGGCACTTGCCGGATTCGTCCCGTGCGCTGACTGCGGAATGAGACACACCGTGCGATGCGCGTCACCACGCGAGAGGTGATACGCGCGGATCACCAGCAGACCGGCGTACTCGCCCTGCGAACCGGCGTTCGGCTGCAACGACACCCCCGCAAAGCCAGTCACCTCGGCCAGATCGTGCTCGAGCTCCGCGAACATCTGCGCATACCCCTGCGCCTGTTCGGTGGGGGCGAACGGATGCAGCTGGCCGAACTCCGGCCACGTCACCGGGATCATCTCTGCCGTCGCGTTGAGCTTCATGGTGCACGAGCCCAGCGGGATCATGCCATGCACCAGCGAGAAGTCGCGCGCCTGCAGCGAATACATGTAGCGCAGCATCTCCGTCTCGCTGTGGTAGCGATGGAACGTGGGATGCGTGAGGAACGGCGTCACGCGGCGGAAGCGCTCGTCGTACCGCGCGTCGATGCCGGCCGCGATGTCATCGTAACCGAAGTCCGGGGCGCTGCCGGTGTTGAACACCGTCCAGAGGTCCACGATATCCTGCACCGTCGTGGTCTCGTCCAGCGCCACCGTGAGCGTGCCGGGCTCCAGCACGCGCAGGTTCATCTTGTGCGCCGCCGCGGCGGCCAGAATGTCGTCCTGCCCGTGGGCGCCCACTTCCACGCGCACGGTATCGAAGAAGTGCTCGTGCATGATCGCGAACCCGAGCCGCTCGAGCCCGGCGGCCAGCGTGACCGCACGACCATGCACGCGCTCGGCGATACGCACGAGGCCGTCCGGACCGTGATAGGTGGCATACATCGCCGCCATCACCGACAGCAGCACCTGCGCCGTGCACACGTTGCTGGTGGCCTTCTCTCGGCGGATGTGCTGCTCGCGCGTCTGCAGCGCCATGCGCAGCGCCGGCTTGCCTTCCGTGTCGCGCGACAGACCAATGATGCGTCCGGGGAGCAGCCGCTTGAACTCATCGCGCGTGGCAAAGAAGGCGGCGTGCGGTCCGCCGTAGCCCATCGGCACACCGAACCGCTGCGTGTTGCCCACCGCGATGTCGGCGCCCCATTCACCCGGCGGCGTGAGGAGGCACAGCGCCAGCAGGTCGCTGGCCACCGTCACCAGCGCGCCGGCGGCATGGGCCGCCTCGCACACTGCACGGTAATCCACCACCGCGCCGTCGGTGCCCGGGTACTGCAGCAGCGCCCCGAACACCGTGTCGTCGAAGGTGAACGTGCGGGCATCACCCACCTGCACCGCGATCCCGCGCGCGGCCGCGCGCGCCTCGACCACGGCGATCGTCTGCGGATGACAGTCGTTGCCGACCAGGAACACCGTGCGGGTAGCGCTCCCACGCGAGGCGAAGCAAAGCGCCATCGCCTCGGCGGCCGCGGTGCCCTCGTCCAGCAGCGACGCGTTGGCGATCTCGAGCCCCGTGAGATCGATCACCATGGTCTGGTAGTTCAGCAGCGCCTCGAGCCGTCCCTGCGCGATCTCCGCCTGATACGGCGTGTACGCCGTGTACCACGCGGGATTCTCCATCACGTTGCGCAGGATCACGTTCGGCGTATGCGTGCCGTAGTAACCCATGCCGATGAACGACCGGCGCACTTCGTTGCGCGCCGCGATCGTCTTGAGGGCACCCAGCACCTCGGCCTCACTGCGCTCGGGGCCGGTGTTCAACGTGCCGCGGAAGCGGATGCTCTCCGGCACCACGGCATCAATGAATGCATCGAGGGATGCGTAGCCGAGCGTGGCCAGCATGGACTGCTGCTCGGCGGCACTCGGACCCACATGGCGCGGAATGAACGAGTCGATCGCGTGCGGTGCGGGCGTGGAGGTGCTCGGGACCATGACCATCCTCAAACGGGCAGTGCCCGTGAAAGCGTCGTGAAATCGTCGGGGGCCACTGAGGCGTGGAACGCCGAGGCCGGTTGGCCGGTGACCTGATAAAATTAACCAAAGTGAGAACTCCCCGAGTCGTTCCCCCCGTGGCGCCAATAATGCCCCAGTCCGGACTGCACCTGGACCGATCGCCCGACGGCGTGTGGCCCGCGCGGTGGGCGTGGCTTGCGTCGCCACCGCTGGACGGGGTCACCAACATGGCCATCGACGCGGCGCTGCTGGACATCGTGGCAGAGGGCGACGGAACCGCCGTGTGGCGCTGCTACGCATGGGCGCAGCCCACGGTGTCCTTCGGGCGCAACGAGCGCACCGCCGGGCGGTTTTCGGACCAGAGCGTGCGCGCTGCCGGGTTGTCGGCCGTCCGCCGGCCCACCGGCGGCCGGGCATTGCTGCACGCCCGCGAGGTGACCTACAGCGTGACCATGCCACTCGACCCACGCGCGCCGTGGCAGGCGGGGTATGCGGCCGTGAATGCCGTGCTGCTGCGCGCCCTGCACCGGCTCGGTGTGCCGGCCCAGCTGGTGGCCCCGCATCAGACACACGCGGTCACGCCGGACGGCCCGCTCTGCTTCGATCAGCCGGCCGCCGGGGAAATCGTGGTGGACGGGCGGAAGCTCGTGGGCAGCGCCGTCTGGCGGCAGGGCGGCGCGTACCTGCAGCATGGCAGCATCCTGCTGGCCGACGACCAACCGCGACTCGCCACGGCCGCGCTGTGCCCCATGCCGCTCCCCCCGCCGGCGGCCACCCTGGCCGCGTGCGCACCGCAGCAGGCCGAAGGGCCGCTGGTGGTCGACGCTCTCTCGGCGGCGCTCACCGAGAACGTCGGCCTCGTCGCCGACGGCGTGATCGCGCCGTTTTCCCCCGACGGCGACTTCGCCTCGCGCGTGGCTGACCATTGCCGCCGATTCGCCGACCCCGCGTGGCTCTGGCGCCGATAGCAGGCGTCGGGCATCGTACCCTCGGGCCGGCGCCATGCCGGCGGTCGTTCCGCGCTCACGCTCACTGTCCCGCCATGCCTCCGTTCCGACTGTCTCGTCTCGCCGGTCTCACCGCATTCGCCTGGGCGCTCACCGCCTGCGCGGGCACCGACCAGGCCAACACCGACGGCGCCACCGGCGGCACGCTCATCATTGCGGTGCCCGCCGAGCCGGCCACGCTGCTCCCGCCGCTGGTGTCGGGGACGCAAGGGTTTCCGATTGTCAACGCGCTGTTCGACCGGCTGGCCGAAATCGGACCGGCGCTCGAAACGTACGGCGATGCCGGGTACACGCCGCGCCTGGCGTCGTCGTGGCGCTGGTCGGCCGATTCACTGTCGATCGCGTTCGCGCTCGACTCGATGGCGCGCTGGCACGACGGCCAGCCCGTGCGCGCCGACGACGTGCGCTACACGTTCCGCGTCTACACCAGCGACTCGCTGGCCGTCGATGCCAAGTCGCTGCTGGGAAACATCGATTCGGTGTCGGTGCGCGATGCGCGGACGGCGGTGTTCTGGTTCAAGCGCCGGATGCCGCGGCAGTTCTACGACGCCACGTACCACATGTACATCCTGCCGGCGCACCTGCTGGACACGATCCCCATGGCGGCGCTCGACAGCGCCGCCTTCGGC
>JARIEX010000217.1 GCA_031127095.1 Gemmatimonadota bacterium | reverse complement strand
ACGCGCGTGTTGCCGCTGCTCTTGAGGATGGTGACGATCGAGTCGGCCTGCTCGGGGGTGACCTGCTGGTCGGTGTTCCCCTGCAGCACGAGCGTGGGCTGCTTCACGCGGCGCAGCGCGGCGGAGGGCTCGGTCTTCATGAAAAAGCCCATCCACGTGTTCGCAGCGGCGAGGGAATCGAGGCCTTTCGGGACGGTGCGCCGGATGGAATCGCGCTGGGTTTCGGTGAGCTGCGTGGCCGCTTTGATGGCGTTCTCGTTCTGGAATTCGAGCACGCGACGGCCGTTGTAGGCGGGGCCGGCCAGCAGGGCGATGGCGCGCACGGAGGGATCCTTGGCGGCCACCATCGGCGCGATGAAGCCGCCTTCGCTGTGTCCCGCGAGCGCGATGCGTGTGCCGTCGATGTCGGCGCGCGCGCGCAGATACGCGACGGCCGATGCGACATCATCGGCGAAGTCGGCGCTGGTGGCGTTCGCGCGTGACGCTGCGCCGCCGCTGGCGCCCACGCCGCGATCATCGAAGCGCAACACGGCAATACCGCGGCGGCCCAGCGTGTCGGCGATGTCGCGGAAGGGCGCATAGTTCGGCACGATGCTGATGCGCGAGTCGCGGTCCTGCGGGCCACTGCCGCTGATGGTGACCACGACGGGCATTTTCGCCGCGCCCTTTGGGCGCGTGAGGGTGCCGGCCAGCGTGTAACCGCGGGTCGTGGGAATGACCACGTCTTCGGCGGTGTACGGCGCGTTGGCCGGGGCGCCGTAGTCGATCTTCGCGGGCGCCGTCGGGGTGCTTGTGGCGCCGGTGGTGCGCACCACGCGCAGATTCTGCGCGGGAATGACCATTTCACGCGGGCCGCCGTTGGGGTCCCACAGAATGCGCGCGTCCATCCCACCGATCGAGAACACGGTGGTATCGCCCTGCTGCGTGAGCGTCGCCGTTATCGTGCGGCCGCCGTTGGTGAGGAAGACCGGCAGCGACGCTTTGTTTGCGCCGCGCGCGTGATCGGCCATCAGCGCCGTATGCAGCACCGAGTTACCCACCAGCGCGACCGCCCCGCTCGCGCTGAGGAGTGCCTGTTCGTTGGTGGTGCCGTTGGCCGAGATGGTGAGCTTCGCGCTGTCACCAGCCATGGTCACCACGATGTTCTGCGTGGGCAGACCGGTGGTTGGCGTGCCCGGCGCGAACACGGCCAGGGTGAGGCGGCCGGGATTGGTGTTCGTGTGCTGCTGTTCCCAGCGCATGACCGGTGCGCCGCGCATGGTGAGCAGTCCCACGATGGATGATGGACCGGGGGTGACCATTTCGGTGCCGAGCGTATCGGTGCTACGCAGATACACGAAGTGGTAGGCGGGGGCCGATTGCGCGCGAGCGGTCGTGGCGAGTGCCGCGCCGATCACGAGCGCGATCGCCGACAGTAACAGGGCAATCACGCCGCCGCGCTGCGAGCGTTTGAAGAGGAGATGCAGCATGTGAAGAGTGCGGTGCGGGTTAAGCGGACTCATGGTCGACGTCGTCGACCGGGGTGTTGCGGTCAGCCGGCGCCTGCGGCGCCACGCGTCCGGCCTGCCGGAGGGCGTGGCGCAGCAGGAACTCGATCTGTCCGTTCATGCTGCGCAGGTCATCGTCGGCCCAACGCTGGACGGCGTCGAGCACCTCGCGGTCCACGCGCAGCAGGAATGACTTGCGGTCAGCCATGATCCATCGCTCCGGTGATCAGGAGTACAGCGTCCCGGTGTTCACCACCGGTTGGGCGGCGCGATCGGAGCAGAGCACCACGAGCAGATTGCTGACCATCGAGGCTTTGCGTTCGTCGTCGAGGGTGACGATCTGCCGTGCCGAGAGGGCGTCGAGCGCCATTTCCACCATGCCGACGGCGCCTTCCACGATCGTCTGCCGCGCGGCGACGATGGCACTGGCCTGCTGTCGCTGCAGCATGGCGGCCGCGATCTCGGGGGCGTACGCCAGATGACTGATGCGCGCCTCGAGCACTTCGACCCCCGCCTTGCCGAGCCGGTCGTGCAACGCTTCGAGCAGTCCCTTGGACACTTCCATCGGGTGCGTGCTGAGCGCGATCGCGTCGTCGCCATGGTGGTCGTACGGATACGATGACGCGAGTGCGCGCACGGCCGACTCGCTCTGGACGGCGACGTACTGCACGTAGTCGTTCACCTCGAAGCTGGCTTCCGCGGTGTCGATCACCTTCCAGACCACGATGGCGCCGATTTCCACCGGGTTCGACCGTGCGTCGTTCACCTTGAGCTTGTTGGTCTCGAAATTCCGGATGCGCAGCGACACGGCCGTCTTGGTCATGAACGGATTGGTGAACCAGAGGCCGGGGTTCTTCGCGGTGCCTTTGTACTTCCCGAAGAGCGTGAGGACTTTGCCTTCGTTGGGGGCAACGGTGAAGAAGCCGGGGGTGGCGGCGAGACCGGCCGTGAGGAGCAGGACCCCGCCGATGGCGTGCAGGCCGTCTTCATAGCGCGCGCCCAGGTAGAACATGAAGGCACCGCCAAGGAGGGCGATGCTGACGAACACGGCCATGGGCAGGCCGGGAGATGGACGAGCTTCGATTTCGCGGAACATTCGGTGAACCTCGAGTGGAGGGTGTGGTATTGAAATGATATCACTTCGGTATCGCAGTACGGGAGGGGGGAGGGGGAAGTTTCAGGCTGTGGGCTGTGGGCTGTGGGCCCTAGGCCCTGGGCCCTGGGCCGTCGGCCGTGGGCCTCCCTGAGAATTCAGAGCTGAGCACTCAAGGAACCCCATGGCGCATGGCCCAAGGCCCATGGCACTGGGCTCACCGCCCACCGCCCACAGCCGTCCGAAAAAACCAGTCTTGCCAGCAGCACCATTACCGAGCAAATAGTCGCATGTCGGTGCCCCGTCCCCTGTATCTGGAGAGCATGTCGTGACACGATTTACCCCACGGTTGGCCTTCGTTGCCGCCGTTCTGATCCCCTGTGTGTCGGTCGGTGCGCAGCCGGCTCGTCCCGTTGCCCGCGCGGCAGCCCGTCCTGCCGCGATCGCGCCACTCGCCGCCCCGTTCGATACCGGTGCGCTTTCGGCCGTCAAATGGCGTGAAATCGGCCCCTACCGCGGCGGTCGCTCGGCGGCGGTGGGTGGCAGCGTGGCCCGCCCAAATGAGTACTGGATGGGCACCACCGGCTCCGGCGTGTTCAAGACGGTCGATGGCGGTAATACCTGGATGCCGATGACTGACAAGTCCTTCGGCGGCACCATCGGCAGCATCGGCGTGGCACCCAGCAACCCGGACGTCGTGTACGTGGGCGGCGGCGAGTTCACGATTCGCGGCAACGTGTCACACGGCGACGGCGTGTGGAAGACGACCGACGGCGGCAAGACGTGGGCGAACATCGGCCTGAACGACACGCGGCAGATTTCGCGCGTGCTCGTGCACCCCACTAACCCTGACGTCGCCTACGTGGCGGCGCAGGGACATGCATGGGGGCCGAACGCCGAGCGTGGCGTGTTCCGCACGAAGGACGGCGGCAAGAACTGGACGAAGGTGCTGTTCCGCGATGACTCCACCGGTGCGGCCGATCTGGCGATGGATCCGGGCAACCCGAACGTGCTGTACGCCGGCTTCTGGCAGATGCATCGCAAGCCGTGGATGCTGGTGTCGGGCGGCAAGGGCTCGGGGCTGTTCAAGAGCACCGACGGTGGAGACACGTGGACCGAGATCACGAAGCACAAGGGATTGCCGGCCGGTATGTGGGGCAACATCGGCCTCACGGTGAGCGGCGCCAACACCCAGCGCATCTACGCACTCATTGAGGCCGATGAGGGCGGCGTGTTCCGCAGCGACGACGGCGGCGCCACGTGGGCGCGGGTGAACGACGAACGCAAGCTGCGTCAGCGCGCGTGGTACTACTCCAAGATCTACGCCGATCCGAAGAACCCGGATCTCGTGTACGCCAGCAACGTGCAGTTCCAGGTCTCGCGCGACGGCGGTAAGACGTGGAGCAACATCAACACGCCGCACGGCGACTCGCACAATCTCTGGATCGCGGGCGACAACGGCGATCGCATGATCGAAGCGAACGACGGCGGCGCGAACGTGAGCACCGACGCCGCGAAGACGTGGACGGCGCAGGACTTCAATACCGCGCAGTTCTATCACGTCACCACCACCAACCACTTCCCGTACAAGATCTGCGGCGCGCAGCAGGACAACAGCACGCTCTGCGGTCCGTCACGGGCGGCCGGTGGCATCACGATCGACATGTGGCAGGACGCGGGCGGCGGCGAGTCGGGCTTCATTGCTGCCCTGCCGAACAATCCGGACATCGTGTTCGCCGGCAGCTACGGCGGATACCTGACGCGCAAGGATATGCGCACCGGTCTCGCGCGCGACATCAATCCCTGGCCGCTCAACCCGATGGGCCACTCGGCCATCGACTCGAAGTACCGCATGCAGTGGACCTTCCCGATCGCCGTCAGCCCGCACGACGCGAAGACGGTCTACGTGGGGTCGAACGTGCTGTTCAAGACCACCAACGAAGGCGACAGCTACATCGCCATCAGCCCCGATCTGTCGCGCAACGATCCGCGCACGCTCGGACCGTCGGGCGGTCCGATCACGAAGGACCAGACGGGCGTGGAAACGTACGGCACCGTGTTCGCCATCTCGGAGTCGCCGGTGATGAAGGGCGTGATCTGGGCTGGTACCGACGACGGCACGGTGCACGTCACGCGCAACGGCGGCACGTCATGGACCAACGTGACGCCGGCGCTGCTCAAGGAGCGCGAGTGGGCGCGTATCTCGATCATCGATGCGTCGCACTTCAACGCCGGTACGGCGTATGTGGCGGCCAACCGGTTCCAGATGGACGATCAGGAACCGTATCTCTTCAAGACCATCGACTTCGGCAAGACGTGGTCGCGCATCGACAACAGCGGCAAGGCCAACGGCATTCCGGCCACCGAGTTCACGCGCGTGATCCGTGAAGACGACGTCCGGCCGGGGCTGCTGTTCGCCGGCACCGAACGCGGCATTTACGCATCGCTCGATGACGGTGCCACGTGGTTCTCGCTGCGCCGCAACATGCCGATCGTGCCGGTGCATGACTTGGCGATCAAGGAAGGCGACCTCATCGCCGGTACGCATGGCCGTTCGTTCTACGTGATCGACGACATCAACGTGCTGCGGCAGCTCACGGCCAGCGCGATGGCCGAGCGCGCGCACCTGTTTACGCCGCG
>JARIEX010000053.1 GCA_031127095.1 Gemmatimonadota bacterium | reverse complement strand
GCCACCGGCGACGAGCACACGCCGCGGGTACGCAATCCGCTTGCGGACGACGAGCCGTTCCTGCGCGCGTCCGTCCTGGACACGCTGGCGCGCCGCGCGGAGTACAACCTCTCTCGGATGCAGGGGGATTTGCGTCTCTTTGAAATCGGCAACGTGTTTCTGCCGTCGGGCGGACGATTGCCGCAGGAAGAGGTGCACGTCGGGGCGCTCCTGATGGGTGCCCGCCGTCCGGCGCATTTCACCGAGCCACAGCCACCGGCGTTCGACATCTGGGACGCCAAGGCGATGGCGGAGCGGATCCTTGCGGTGGCGTTTCCGGGTCGGGTGGCGACCCTGTCGCCCGGCGCGGCGCCAATCGTCTGGGTGCTCACCGTCGAGGGCGAAGGGACGGTGGGCACGGTCGGGGACGTCCAGCTCGATCGACCGGTCTGGGCCTGCGCCGCCTTCGGCATCGAGATCCGCCTCGGCGTGATGCCATCGGCCGATGTGTCGGCGCCGCGCCAGCACGCGCATGCCGGCAACACGGCGGTGCGGGAGGCCGCCAGCACATCGGGTATTCGCTTTACGCCGCTGCCAACGACGCCGGCCGCCGAGATCGACGTGGCCTTGCTGGTACCGGACGGCGTCGCGGCCGCGCGGGTCGAACAGCTGCTGCGTAGTGCCGGTGGTGATCTGCTCGAGCGCGTGGCGCTCTTCGACGAATTTCGCGGCAGCGGCGTTCCCGAGGGGCATCGCAGCCTCGGCTGGCGCTTGACGTTCCGGCATCCGGAGCGCACCCTGCGGGATAAGGAGATCGAGGGCCGCCGGGCCCGCCTGCTTGACATTCTGGACAAGGAACTGGGTATCCGACCTCGTGCGACCTGATACCGCGGCGTTCCGTGAACTCGATGCACTGGTCCGCAATCTCAGCGATCAGCTCGCCGGCTACCGGCGGCGGGCGCTGGCCGCCGAGGCGCGTTCGCGCGAGCTGGAGCAGGTGGTGGCCGAGCGGGACGGTACGCTGATCGAGATTCGGGCTGATGTGCAGCGCTCCACCCAGGCCCGCGCCATTTTGGAGGCGCGGGTGCGTGAGCTTGAGGCCAAGGCGGAGCTGGCGAAGGTGGAGGTGCTGCGCGTGCAGGCCGCGTTCGCCGCGGCGGCCGAGGCCGTCACCCCGCAGGCGGTCGAGCATGAGTTGTCGCGCGAGAACGACCAGCTGCGCGGCCGGCTCGGTGAGGCGCGGGAAAAAGCCGCGCAGCTCGGTGAGCGCGTCCGGTTTCTGCGGCAGCAGATCGGGCATGGAGCGGAGCGATGATCGACAACAAGCTGGTGGTCCGGGTCCGTATCGTGGGCGAGGAGTACACGCTCAGAACCGAGGCCTCGCCGGAACATACCAAGTCGGTCGCGGAGCACGTGGATCGAACCATCCGCGCGATCATGGGAGCGGGCTCCACGATGGAGACGCATAAGGCGGCCATTCTGGCGGCGCTGCAGATCACCGATGAGCTGTTCCGCGAGCGCTCGGCCAGCGAGGCCATCACGGCCGACATCCGGCAGCTGGCCTCGGACATCCGACCGCTGCTGCCGCCGGCGAAGCGTGGGGACGACGGCGCCCCGGCCTGATCGGCGGCCGGTGTGAGGGAGCGCCCATCGGGCCCGCGCGTCGGCTCTGGCCGGGCTGGGGCGTTGCGGCCCCTCGAAAGCGTCCGTACGTTCTGAAGGTCAACGGTACGTGCGTTCCATTGGGCCGCGTCGGCGGAGTTCCTTCCCGTCCGTCTCGCGGCACATCGTGTTCGTCGCCCGCGCCGTTCGAACGATAGATGCATTGAACCACGATCAAGAACCCGCGCCTAGCCGCGGTGGAGCATAGATCCTCATGGGCGAGATTCCCGCAGCGGCGCTGATTGGCGCCCTTGGGTTGATCGCGGCGGTCGTCGCGTTCGTACTGGGACGACAGTCGTGGCGGAAGGTGGAAACCACCGAGCAGCAGCGTGCGCTGGTGACTGCCGAGGAATCGGCGGTCCGTGTGCTCGACGAGGCACGGCGCGAGGCGGAGACGCTGCGACGCGGTGCGGTCGTCGCCGGGAAGGAAGACGTCCTGAAACTGCGCGAAGGCCACGAGCAGGAGGTCCGGCAGCGTCGGGTGGAGCTGGAGCGCGAGGAGAAGCGTGTCATCGACCGTGAGTCGCAGCTTGACCGCGCGCGGGAGTCCCTGGAAGGCCGCGAGCAGGAAGTGCAGCGTCGCGGAGCGGAGCTCGGCCGGCGCGAAACGGTGGCCACCTCCAAGGAACAGGAGCTGGACCGGCTGATCGCAGAAGAGCGCCGCAAGCTCGAACAGCTGGCCGGCGTGAGCGCCGATCAGGCCAAGGCGGAACTCGTCCGCCGGCTCGAGGATGAGGCGCTGGCCGATGCGGCGAGTCGGTTGCGTGAGATCCGTGAGTCGGCCAAGCGGAACGCCGAGCGCGAGGCCAAAAAGATCGTGGCGCTCGCGGTGCAGCGTGTGGCGGCGGAGACCACGGCGGAGACGACCGTGTCAGCGGTGTCGCTGCCGAACGATGAGATGAAAGGGCGCATCATCGGGCGCGAGGGGCGCAACATCCGCGCGTTTGAGCTCGCCACGGGCGTGGACGTCATCATCGACGACACCCCCGATACGGTCGTGGTGTCGTGCTTCGACCCCGTTCGCCGCGAGACGGCGCGGCTGGCGCTGGAAAAGTTGGTGAGCGACGGCCGGATTCATCCCGGGCGCATCGAAGAAGTGGTGGCAAAGGCGCGCAAGGAAGTCGAGATCGCGATCATCGAGACCGGCGAGCAGGCGGCCTACGACGTGGGCGTGGCGGGACTGCACCCCGAATTGATCAAGCTCATCGGCCGCATGCGGTGGCGCTCGAGCTACGGCCAGAACATTCTCGCGCACAGCAAGGAAGTGGCGTGGCTGGCCGGCATGATGGCGGCCGAGCTCGGGCTCGACGTGGCGCTGGCCAAGCGCGGCGCGTTGCTGCACGACATCGGGAAAGTGCTCACGCATGAGCATGAGGGCACGCACGTCCAGCTCGGGGTGGAGGTCGCCACGAAGTACGGTGAGAACCCGCTGGTCGTGAACTGTATCGCGGCGCACCATGACGACGTGCCGCACGAGAGCGAAGTGTCGGTGCTCGTGCAGGCCGGCGACAGTATTTCGGGTTCCCGTCCCGGTGCGCGCCGCGAGGCCTTCGAGACCTATGTCAAGCGGCTCGAGGGACTCGAAAAAATCGCGTCGAGTTATCGCGGTGTGGAGCGGGTCTTCGCCATTCAGGCTGGTCGAGAGGTGCGTGTGGTCGTGACACCCGAGCAGGTCGATGACAACCGGATGACGGCGTTGTCCGAAGAGATTGCGCGCCGGATCGAGTCGGAGTTGCAGTATCCGGGGCAGATCAAGGTGGTGGTGATCCGCGAAAGCCGGGCGGTGGACTTTGCGCGCTGAGCTGATCGACGGGAAGGCCATCGCGGCGGATGTCCGCGCCGATGTGGCGCGGGATGTCGCCGCGCTGCGCGAGCGGGGGGTCGTGGCGGGGCTGGTCGTCGTGCTGGTGGGCGATGACGTGGCCAGTGCGACTTACGTGGGCGCGAAGGAGAAGGCGTCCCGCGAAGCGGGGATGTCCGGCGGGACCGTGCGGTTACCCGCGGCCACGACACAGGCGGAGCTGCTCCGGCTGGTGGAGGAGCTGAATGGCGACGCGGCCGTCCACGGCATTCTCGTGCAGATGCCGCTACCCGCGCACATCGATCCCGACACCGTGATCCGGCATATCCGTCCCGACAAGGATGTGGACGGCTTCCACCCGGAAAACGTGGGCAAGCTCCTGATCGGGCACACGGACGGCTTCGTGTCGTGCACGCCGGCCGGTGTGATCGAGCTGCTCGTGCGCAGCGGTGTCGAGACGCGGGGGGCGGAGGCGGTCGTCGTGGGGCGCAGCAACATCGTGGGCAAGCCGATGGCCGCCCTGCTGCTGCAAGCACGCCCGGGCGGCGATGCGACGGTGACCGTGTGTCACAGCCGCACCAGGGATCTCCACATGCACACGCGTCGGGCCGATATCCTGATCGTGGCGGCGGGGCGGGCGGAGATGATCACCGGTGACATGATCAAGCCGGGCGCGGTGGTGATCGATGTGGGCATGAACAGCGTACCGGATCCGACGCGCGCCAAGGGAAGCCGGCTGTGCGGCGACGTGCACTTTGCCAGCGCGGTCGAGGTGGCGTCGCGGATTACGCCGGTGCCGGGTGGTGTGGGGCCGATGACCATTGCCATGCTGCTGCGGAACACGGTGCGTGCGGCTGAACGCACGGTGAGCTGACGCGCGTGGCCGGACGTCGCGGTGACGGGTATCCGAGTTATGGCCCGCCGGCTGGCGCCGACGAGGCGCCGGGGAGCGCGCCGGAGTCAGCCATCGCCGTGCATACGCTCACGAGTGCGGCCAAGGACCTGATCGAAGGGGCCTTCCCGGCCCTGTGGGTGCGGGGCGAGGTGAGCGACTTCAAGGCCCATCGGAACGGGCACTGGTATTTCGCGCTGCGCGATGCCGACGCGCAGGTCAAATGCGTGATCTGGAGTTCCGCCGCGAAGCGGATACCCGCCCCGCCGGACGACGGCATGCAGGTGCTGGCCTACGGCCAGATGACCGTCTGGCCGGTGCGTGGGGATCTCCAGTTCTCGGTGCGCGCGCTCGAGGCGGCCGGCGACGGTCTGTGGCGCAAGGCACTGGAGCGGACGCGCCTGAGCCTCGAGAAGGATGGGTTGCTCGATCCCGCCCGCAAGCGGGCGCTGCCTGCGTTTCCACGTCGGATTGCGGTCATCACGAGCCCCGACGGCGCGGCCATGCATGACATCATCACGGTCGCCCGTAGCCGGAGCGCGGACGTCGAGCTCGTGATTGTTCCGGCGAAGGTGCAGGGGGAGGGCGCCCCGGAGTCGCTGGTGGCGGCGATCGAGCGCGTGGGTCGATGGCACGATGCCGATCTGCTGATCATCGGCCGCGGCGGCGGGGCCCGCGAAGATCTCTGGGCCTTCAACGATGAGCGGGTGGCCCGCGCACTCGCCGGCTGTCCGATCCCTACCGTGTCAGCGGTGGGCCACGAGGTCGACGTGACGATCTGCGATCTGGTCGCGGATGTGCGTGCGGCCACCCCATCGGCGGCGGCGGAAATCGCCGTGCCATCACGCCGGGAGGTCGTCGCGCGCGTGGCCTCGCTGGGCACGCGGCTCGCCGGGGCGGCGCGGCGACGGGAAGAGCGTGCGGTCGCGGCCCTGTCGCAGGTGCAGCGTCGCCTGGGCTTGGCGGCAACGCGCGTCGTGGAGCGTCGCCGTTCGCGGATCGAGGCGGTGGCGGGGCAGTTGCACGCCCTCTCGCCGTTGCAGACGCTCGCCCGCGGATTCGCGGTGGCGCGAACGCTCGAGGGCGCTACTTTGAGCGGACGGGATCAGTTCGTTCCGGGCGCCCCTTTCGACTTGTGGCTCCGCGACGGCATCGTATCGGCGGTTGCCGGTGCGGCGCGCCCACTTCCCGAGGTTACGCCGGTGTCCCCGGCTGAGGAGGGTGTATGAGTTTCGAACAGTCGCTGACCCGCCTCGAGGAGATCGTGCGCGATCTGGAGCGCAACGATATCGATCTGGAGCAGGCACTCCGCCTGTTCGAGGAAGGGATCGTGCATCTCCGCAGTGCGGGGGCCGCGCTCAAGACCGTCGACGCGCGCGTCCAGCAGCTGGTCGAAGCGGCCGATGGGTCGTTCTCTGTCGTTGATCTGGGCGGTTGAGCGCATGACGCCGACCGGTACGGATACCACGGGGCCGACGTTCGCGGCCGAGCGCGCCGCGGTGCAGCAGGCGCTCGATGCGTTCTGCGCGCGCTGGCTGGGTGACATCGCTCCGCTCACGGCCGAAGCCATTCGGTACTCGCTGCTTGGCGAAGGCAAGCGGCTGCGCGCCATCCTGCTGCTCGAGGCCTACCGGGCCTGCGGGGGCACCGGTGACGCACGCGATCTCGCGGCCGCCATCGAGGTGGTGCATGCCTACTCGCTGGTCCACGACGACCTGCCGTGCATGGACGATGACGATGTGCGTCGCGGCCGTCCCACGGTGCACCGCGTGTACGGCGTACCGGTGGCCACCGCCGCCGGGCTGGCCATGGTGCCGCTGGCGGCGCGCAGCGCGTGGCATGCGGCGCGGGCCATGGGGCTGTCCGACGCGGTCGCTGGTGACATCGTGCGCGATCTGATGGACGCCGCAGGAGCCGGCGGCATGATCGGCGGCCAATTGCTGGATCTCGAGGCGGAGGGGGTTCACCTCACTCTCGAGGCACTGGAACGGGTGCATCGCCTGAAAACCGGGGCGCTGATCATGGCGTCGGTGACGTTGGGCGCGCGCGCGGCACTGGCTCCAGCGTCGCGTCGTCACGCACTCGAGCGATACGGCGCGTCGATCGGTCTGGCGTTTCAGATTGCCGACGACGTGCTCGATATCACGGCCACCACGGACGAATTGGGCAAGACCGCCGGACGTGACATCGCGCTGCACAAGAGCACCTATCCCGCGCTGCTCGGCGTGGACGGTGCCATCGAGCGCGCCGTCGCCCTGGTGGACGAGGGATGCCGAGCGCTGTCCGACGAAGGTCTGCTGACACCCACCCTGGATCGGGTGGCGCGCTACATCGTCGAACGCCGCTCGTAACGCCGCATGTGACGTCCTCCCGCATCACACCGTAGCTTACCGCTGTACCCGCTTGACGCACCCGACCGCCGCGGACGTCTCCCGCCGGACCCTATCCGAATTCGTCATGTCCATTCTCGAAGGCATCACCTCACCCGCCGATCTGCGCGGCCTGTCGCGCGACGAGCTCCGTACGCTGGCGCAGGACATGCGCGAACGTCTCATCGACGTGTGCTCGCGCACGGGCGGTCACATCGGGGCAGGGCTGGGCGTCGTCGAGTTGACGATCGCGCTGCACACTGTGTTCGACACGCCGCGCGACCAACTCGTCTGGGACGTCGGGCATCAGGCGTATCCGCACAAGCTGCTCACCGGCCGCAACGCCGAGATGGAGACGCTGCGGAAGGAAGGGGGACTGTCCGGGTTCCTCAAGCGGACCGAAAGCGAGTATGACACGTTTGGTGCCGGCCATGCCGCCACGGCGATTTCCGCGGCGCTCGGCATGGCGGCGGGGCGCGACGTACTGGGCGAGTCGTTCAAGGTGGCGGCGATCATCGGCGACGGATCGATGGGATCGGGGCTGGCCTATGAGGGGCTCAACAACGCCGGCCACTCGGATCGGGACATCATCGTCGTCCTCAATGACAACGAGATGTCGATCGCACCCAACGTGGGCGCGATGCACAAGTATCTCACGAGCATTCAGCGCAATCCGCTGTACAACCGCCTGCGCTCGCGCATCGGCGATCTGGTGGACAACGCGCCGGCACCGTTCAGCGGAGTGAGCACCCTCGTGCGCAAGTGGGAGGAAAGCGTCAAGTCGCTCCTCACGCCCGGTGTGCTCTTCGAGGAACTCGGCTTCCGCTATTTCGGTCCCATCGATGGGCACGATCTGGACGCGCTGCTCGAGACGTTCGCGGCCGTGCGCGCGATGAACGGGCCGCGTCTGGTCCATGTCATCACGCAGAAGGGCAAGGGATTCCCGGCGGGCGATCACGGCGAGAAGTGGCACGCACTGCCCCCCGGGCACGATCCGGCCACGGGCAAACAGTTGTCGGTGTCCACGGCCAACCCTGCGTACACCGCCGTCTATGCCAAGGGGCTGGCGGAACTTGGCGCCGAGCGGAAGGACATGGCGGTGATCACCGCGGCGATGCCCGGTGGGACGGGGACGGCACCGTTCGCGAAGGCATTCCCCGACCGGTTCTTCGATGTCGGCATCGCCGAGGGGCATGGTGTGACCTTTGCCTCGGGGCTTGCCACACGTGGCGTCCGACCGGTCGTGACCATTTACTCCACGTTCCTGCAGCGCGGGTACGACAACATCATCCACGATTCGGCGCTGCAGAAGCTGCCTGTCGTGTTTGCGATGGACCGCGCGGGGCTGGTCGGTGAGGACGGCGAAACACACATGGGGCTATACGACATCGCCTACATGCTCAGTGTGCCCGGAATGACCGTGACGGCGCCCAAGGACGGCGCCGAAATGCTCGGCCTGCTGCGCGCGGGTGTCGAGCACACGGAGGGACCGTTCTGTTTCCGGTATCCGCGCGATGCCTCGCCGGATGTGCCGGGGGCCATCGCGCAGATACCGGCGACGCCCTACGCCACGTGGGAGGTGGTGCGCCGTGGCCGCGAGGTCGCAATTCTTGCTGTCGGCACGATGGTGAATCAGTCGCTCAAGGCGGCGGAGCTGCTCGCGGCGGACGGCATCGACGTGACGGTGGTCAATTGCCGGTACATGAAGCCGTACGACGAAGTCACGCTGAATGCGATTCTGGCCGGTCACACGCATGTGCTGACCGTCGAGGAAGGAACCGTGGTGAACGGCTTCGGGGCCTTCATCAGCTCCGTGATTCACCGACAGGCGCCGACGGTGCGGACGTCGGTGCACGGCGTACCGGACCGGATCGTCTACGCGGCGCCGCGCGCGAAGCAGTTGGCGTCGTGCGGACTCGATCCTGCGGGGATCGCGGATCGCGTGCGGGCGTTACGCGACTCTGAAGCCCTCGCCAGCTGATGCGCATCGGTGTCATTGGCCACAAGGGCTACGTCGGCCTTCCCACCATACTTGCGACACTGCTCGAGATCGCGCCCGCGCTCGGGCTGACGCTGCTGTTTGAGGACGATCTCTGGGAGATCGCCGAGCAGGGCGGGAGACTCGAGTCGCCGGAACAGGTCGATGCCATGTTCACGCTGGGCGGCGACGGCACCCTGCTGCGCGGGGCGCGGTTCCTGAACGGGCGCACGGTGCCGATTCTGGGCATCAATCTGGGGCACCTGGGCTTCCTGACCAGCTGCGGCGCGGAGGAGTTCGAGGAGGGTGTCCGCCGGTTTGCCGCCGGCGATTTCGTCTCCGAGCCGCGCATGGCGCTGGAATCGTGCGCGCTCGACCGCGACGGTGTGGAGCGGTGTCGATGGATGGCGCTCAATGACGTGGTGCTGCACAAAGGTGGATTTGCCCGCGTGGTGAAGTTCACCGTGTTCGTGGACGACGAGGCGATCGGCTCGTACTCCGCCGATGGTCTTGTCACCTCGACTCCCACGGGCTCTACGGGCTACTCGCTGTCCGCCGGCGGTCCGATCGTCGTGCCAACCGTCGAGAGTATCGTGCTGACACCCGTCTCGCCGCACACGCTCGCGATGCGTCCGCTTGTGTTGCCTCCCCACGTTGAGGTGAAGGTGCGTGCGGATGATGGGCCTGAGCAACTTCTGGTGACGATCGATGGGCAGGTGGGCACTACCTTCACCGGTGGCGAGACATTGGTGGTCCGTCGGGCGCGCAACTCGGTTCAGATCGTGCGTTTCCCGGGCACCACGTTCTTTTCGCGCTTGCGCCGTAAGCTTGGCTGGGGCGGACTCTCCGAGCGCGACGGCGAGACCATCTGAGGAGGTAGGGCATGCTGGTCGAGCTTCGCATCCGCAATGTGGCCGTGATCGACACCGTTGCGCTGCCGCTCGCGGCCGGCTTGAACGTGCTCACCGGCGAAACCGGCGCGGGCAAGTCGCTGATTGTCGGCGCACTGGGAATGCTGCTGGGAGAGCGCGCCGCCACCGATCGGGTGCGGAGCGGCGCCGAGAAGGCCACGGTGGAGGGGGTCTTCGAGCCCGGGCCGGTCCCGGGGTTGCGTGCGCTGCTCGACGAGCGCGGGTTGGACGCCGACGACGATACGCTCGTGCTGAAGCGCGAGATTGGCAGCAACGGCCGTTCCCGCGCTTGGATCAATGGATCACCCGTCACGGCCGCCGTGCTGGCCGACGTGGGATCGCGTCTGGTGAGTGTGCTGGGGCAGCATGACTCGCGCCAGCTCGTGGATCCGGAGCATCAGCGGGAGGTGCTCGACGCGTTCACCGGGGCGCTCGAGGTGCGCGTGCGGGTGGCGCAGGCGCATGCCGAGCTCGGTGCCTTGCGCGCGCGCGAGCGCGAGCTGGACGTCCGCCGGCAGGACGCGGCCAAACGCGCCGATTATCTCCGCTTCGTGACCCGCGAAATCGACGATGCGAATCCCGTGGTCGGTGAGGACGACACACTGGACGGCGAGATTCGCCGGCTCTCCCACGCCGAGGAGTTGCAGACGCTCACCGTGCAGGCCGCGGCTGCGATCTCCGGAGATGACCGCGCCGCGCTCTCGCGTCTGGCGGTGGTGCGCCGATCACTCGCCGCGCTGGCGCGCATCGACCCGGACACGGCGCGCTGGCAGGCAGGTTTTGATGCGGCCGTGTACGCACTGGACGAGCTCGTGCGCGAGTTCGAGATGTATGCGGAGGCGGTGGAAGGAGACCCCTCGCGTCTCCGTGTGCTGGAGCGTCGCCGGGAGCAGTTGCTGACGCTCATGCGCAAGCACGGGCCCACGCTGCAGGAGGTTATCGACACCGGGGCGCAGGCCCGTGCCGAGCTCGAGCTGGTTGATGGCGGGGTGCTTGATCTGGCGGCCATCGCCGCCGCGCGTGCGGCGGCGGAGGGCGCGCTCGCCGAGGCGGCGGCCGAGCTGACACGTCGTCGGCAATCCGGTGCGCAGCAGCTGGCGATGGCCGTCACGGCCTTGCTGCCCGACCTCGGAATGCCCGAGGGGCGCCTCGACGTCGTGCTGGTGCCAGTCGAACAGATCGGCGCGTCCGGCGCGGAGCAGGTCTCGTTCGTGGCGGCACTCAACGCGGGCACTGATGCGCGGCCATTGGGGCGTCTGGCCTCGGGGGGTGAGCTGGCGCGGGTGATGCTTGCGCTGAGCACGGTGCTCGCGCGGCTCCAGCAGGTGCCGACGCTGGTGTTCGACGAGGTCGATGCCGGCATCGGTGGTGCCGTCGCGTGGCAGGTGGGGGCACTGATGCGTCGCGTGGCGCGGCACCATCAAGTGCTGGCGATCTCACACCTCGCTCAGATCGCGGCGCGGGCCCACCATCACGTGGTGGTGCGCAAGAGTGCGGTGGGCACCGTCACCACCGCCGACACGATGGTGGTGCAGGATGAATCGCGCGTCGTCGAGATTGCCCGGATGCTGGGCGGTGACGCCGATCGCGAGGTGAGTCGCGCCCATGCGCGTGAATTGCTCGTGCGCGGCAGCGAGGATGAGCCGGAGCCCGTCACCGCGCCGCGTCAGCGTCGCGGGAAACCGGTGTAGACGCGCAATTCCAGTCGATCGCTCGCGGCGGCGGGAGCCAATGCTCCCGATCCGCGGAGTGGAATCGTGTGGGTGAAGATCACTTCCGCGGGCCAGCGCGAGCGGCCCCGCACGTAGCTGGACAGCGTGGAGAACGTCGCCCCGAAGGCGGCGGCGTGGACCGTGCGTGTCGGCACGTCCGTGCTGCCAGGGGGGAGGTTGCCGTCGCTGGCTGCGGGTTGATACGAGTCGGTACCCCATCGGCGGAGCAGGTAGGCCCCGGACAGACCGAAGAACTGCCCGATGGCCAGCCGGGGGGCGAGTTCGACGTCCATCCGCGTACCCAGCGTGCGCGCGGCCGGCCACACCGTGAACGGCGCGAAGGGGGAGGTGTCGGTGCTCGAGGGCAGGGCCACTGCCACGTTGTCCACCAGCGGCTTGGCCGCCCGCACCGTCGCACTGATCCAGATGCTGCGCGAGAGCACCAGATCGGTGGTGCTGCGCAGCAGCAGCGCGTTGGCGCCCTCGCCGATCGGTACGTCGAACGGATCGTCCGTCCGGTCGGCCCCCGCCGTCCCAAAGCGCCATCCACCGGTCACCATGCTGCGAACACCGCGCGCGCCGGAGAGCAGGCGCTTCGACTGATCGGCGCCGAAGCTGTCATAGAGCAGGAACGAGGCGGTAAGATCGATATCGCCGATGCCCGCGCGGCGGGTATTACCCAGTCGCTCGTACCCCAGCTTCCAGGCGGTGTCCTTCGCGATCTGCGCCATGCCCCCCGGTCCGTACACGGTGGTGGCGCCCGCCGGTGCGGCCCCGTCCGCAATACTCGTGATGCCGAACGTCGCGAAGTCGGATCGCAGGGCCGCGATGGTCGCGCGCACCGCCGTCTGTGCCGTGCCGCCCGTGATGGGGACGACCGGCGCGCCTCCCCGCGTCGCATCACCGTAGACGGTCGCGATCGCACTGCGGGTACTCGCCGCCCGCAACAGCAGGGCCTGCGCCGAGCTCGCGTTGGCGCGAATCGCGTTGCATCCCGTGGCTGCGGTCGCCGCGCAGCGTGCGAGCTCGGCGCTGAGAGTGGAACGGGCGAGATCAATCTGCGACAACACGGCCCCGTTGCTCGCACGTGCCGTGGTGCCGGTGCCCGTGGCGAACGCCGGGTTGATCCCCACATTGGCGGTGGAGCCGACGCGATTGAACAGCAGCTCTGCGATATCACGCGATTCCACATACGGCACCAGCAGCCGCAGTGATAGCCGACGGGTGACGCCGTAACTCACCCCGAGCGGGGCAATGCTCTGCCGTACCTCGCCGGAGGCATCGAGCGACCCCATCGACAGCGCGAACCCGCTCTGCCCGGTGAGTGCACGCAACCCCGCTTCCGCCGAGGCAAGGCGCGGAAAGATCGCCACGCCTGCGGCCGCCGTGTTCAGGGTCCCGAAGAGCGGCGTTGTGGTCGCACCACCCGCGCCGAAGACGGCATCCCAGTCGTTCCAGAGGCCGGACGCCAGCAGGCGATACGAGCCCTTGGGGAGCGGAATGGCGTCGTCACCCACGCCGGCGACAGCCTGCGCCGGCAACGGAGTGGGACCCACCACGGCACCCGCAAGCGCCGCCGCGATCATCACGATGCGGCGGTATCCGCGGCGGAGCAGTGGTGCACAGCGAAGTGGGAGCAACAGCACGGAGACCCGGGGAAAGGCAGAGTGGACGCGAGCGATCCCGATAGTACGCCGCCGCGTCGGAGGGGCGTACGACGTTGACACCGACCCAACCGGCTAGATTAGCCCGTATCGGAGGGGGCGTCAACGAATCCCCTCGTCCCGTCACTTCAGAGTGTGCTGTGCAACTACCTACCGTCCCCTGGCAGCTTACTGGCAATCACTGGCTGACCTTGCCGTGCATCAACCCCACGGATGGTGCCATCCATGCGGTGGGGGTGTTGCATCGCGGTGCGCGCGCCGCGATTGAATTCGCCGGATGCCCCGATTTCATGGGGGGCCAGGGCACGCCGCTCATGGGGCCTGTGCTGCGGGTGAATGGTGAGGTGCGCGTGCTGGCCGCCGAGGGGATCGCGTGGGAGCGCGCGGTGGGATGGCTGCCCACGTTCACCTGTACGGTCGGCTCGCTGGTGGTCCGCGGGACGATCTTCGCCCCGTACGGGCGCGACGCCGACATGGCGGGTGCCGTGTACACGTTCGCCGTCGAAAATCGGGGAGCGTCGGATGTCCAGCTCGAAGTCGCGCTCGAGGGGGCACTGGGGCACCGGCAGCAACGGGTGCGGACGCCCCGCCCGTTCGACGACGACCACCTCGTGAGTGTGGGGCCGGACGACGTGTTGCTGCTGGAGGGCGCGGCCATTCCAGGGCTGGCGGCCATCGCGATCGGCAGCGACGGGCCGGTGGTGTTGGAAGCGCCGTCCGGGGCGTCTCGCGAGGCGCGTCCGTTCGCCATTCGTCGCGCGGTGACGGCTCCGGCCGGTGGTGCCGTCCAGGTGGCGTTCTATATCGCGGTGGGGCCCGAGCGGGATGGCGCGCAGGCCACGGTCGCGGTGCTGCGTCGTCGCGGCTGGCGCGCGTTGCTCACGGCAACCCGTGAAGCGTTGTCGTCGCTGGAGCAGTCCACGGGCAGCGACATCATGGATCGCATCGTCAATCGGAATCTGCTGTTCGCCTATTTCTACGGCGTCGGCCGGGGCCTCGACGATGCGCACTACTACCTCGTGCGCTCCCGAGCGCCGTGGCATTCGATGGGGTGCACGGTCCGCGACTGGGAAGCGCTGATGTGGACGTTGCCCGCCGTCCAGCTGGCCGACACCGGGCTCGCGCGTGAGCTGCTGGTGCGGGCGTGTGAACTCCATGGCTACGCGCCCGGTCAGGGGGTGCACTACATCGACGGCACGCTGTTCCAGCCGGGGTTCAGCATTGAGGGGCCGGCAGCGTACGCCATCGCGACCGATCGCTACATCCGCGACGCAGATGACGACCAGATCGTCGAGGATCCCGTGGTCGCCGATACGCTCTATCTGGCGTCGGAAGACATCACGGCGCGGCGCGACGCACGCGTGCCGCTGTTCTCCACCGAGGTGATGCCGTCGGGGGCGTCGGCACCGCACCCGTTCACGTTGCATGGCAACGCCGTCGTCGCGCTCGCGCTCGATGTCTTCCGTCGCACGCTCGACGAGGAAGCGGCCGCGGCCGTCGAGGATCCCGCCGCGGTGCGCGCCGCCATCCGTCGGCATTTCGCGGTGGATCGCGGGGAGAAGGCGCGGCTGGCCGTCGCGATCGACCTCACCGGCAATGTGTCGCTCGATGACGACGACGTCGGGTCGTTGCTGTGGCTGCCGTTGTACGAGGCGTTGGATCGCGACGACTCCCTGTACCGCCGGTCCGTCCGGGCGCTCCGCGCGGCGGACGGTCCGCGGTCGGCGCTGGTGCCGCAGATCGCTCGGTTGCTAGGCCCGGATGCCGAGGGTGTGCTGGCGTGGCTGCGTCGGGCGCCGCTGGATAACGGCATCGCCGCGGAGTTCGTCGATGCCGAGGGGCGCGCGGTGGGGAACGGCGGTGACGCGGCGCTGGCAGGACTGTTGGCGCATACCGTGTGGTACGCGGCGCACGCGCTGGGGTTGCGGGGCTGACCTGAGACGGCGCGGTGAGGCCGCGAGCTGTGGCGGCGGCCGGCATCGTGCTCTGTCATCAGGCGCTTGTCGCGGTCCGGTTGGGCTGCTATGATCCGCTGGTTCGCGGGAATAGCTCAGTTGGTAGAGCACAACCTTGCCAAGGTTGGGGTCGCGGGTTCGAGTCCCGTTTCCCGCTCTGGACATCGCGGCATGTCTGCAGCAGTCGCACACGGGAGCGCTTCGGCGCTCCCGTTTTGCGTTGCCCCCGCCGCCGCGCTATGCTCTGTAAGTGCGCGGGGGCCGCGATGCGGGATGCGCGGGCCACACGATACCCGGATGGCGAAATCGGTAGACGCGAGGGACTTAAAATCCCTGGACCGCAAGGTCGTGTGGGTTCGAGTCCCACTCCGGGTACGGCGCGCCGCATGCGTTGGTGGTTTCGATTGGTCGCCGGCTTCCCCTCAGTCGCGCGCGGGCGCGTTGATTATGGCCTGGATCTCCTTTGCTGATTCGCGTGGACGCGGGTGGCAGTTTGACCCGGATGGGGCGGCACATCTCATCCGCTCGTCCCTGTACAACCGGCAGCTCGTCTCGCGGAGTTCCTTGGTGCGGACGCGCCCGCGAGCCCTGTCGGGCATGCCAACGCTGACCGAAGTCAACACCGATTTTCACAACATCCGTCAGGCGACCACGGACGAGGCCGTGCCGTACGTGCGTGGTATCGCGCAGGATGCGCAGGGCAATCCGGCGCGTTTCTACGAGTTTCTGGTCCGCGCGCGGGAAGACGGTGAATCGGCGGCGGCGCATCTCCTCGAGATGCGCCGTCGGGCGTCCGAGCAGTCTGCCCGCGCGATCCAGGAATCGGTGGAGTACTGGGAGAGTTGGGCCAGCGCCGCGCGCTTCGTCCGTGACGTGTCCGCCGGGGCGCTCCTGATCGGTGCGACGGCCCTCACGGGAGGCGCCGCGGCCGGAGCCGTGGCCGGTGGTACGGGCCTCACGTTCACCGGCAACACACAGGACAACCTTGAGTCGGGGCAGACGCTGACGCGCGCCATGGGCAATGCCACCATCACGACGTCGATCACGGTCGTGACCAGCTTTCTGATACCCAAGGGACTCTCCTCGGTCGGCACGGCCATGACGGGCCGGACGACGCTCGCGCTTGGCGAAAATGTGGCGGTGGGCTTGCTCACGGTGCAGGCCGGTCTGGCGGCGGACGTCATGAAAACCGCGTTGACAGCCGACGCCGCAAATACGCCGGCAATGCGCGCGGACGCCGCACGCCGATTCGAGCGACAAGTCGGTTCCCGGGCCGGTATCGAGATGGCGTCGATGCTGTTCGGCGCCTGGCTACAGTCGCGGGGCATACCGGCATCCGCCCTCCTGAGCCGCAATGCCGAAGTCGCCAACACCCTGTCGCAGGCCACGCTCGCCGCGCTCGGTGATCGCGTCGTCGCCGCGTACACGCAGCAGGACCAGCAGGGCGCGGGCGCGTCTCAGGGGATGTCGGCGCGTGAACTCGACTTGGCGTTCACGTCAATCGAAGGGATGTTCCGGGCGGAGCAGTTCGTGCGCGGCATCGCGATGAAGCCGGTCTGGCCGCGGACGCCGATGGCCAACGGGCCTGCGCTGTAGTCGCGGCCGCGGCGCTGCCGTATCTTTCCGCGCCGAGTCGAACATTCACCGAGCGTCCGGCGCGGCCGTCTCATCCTCCGGAGTATCCAATGCGCACAGTACGTGATCCGCGTGGCACCACATGGATCTGCCTCGAACTGCCCGAGGTGCCCATCGACCAGCACGCCGCGGCCGCTGCCATGCCGGCCGAGACGGTGGCCATCGAGTGCAATTCGGGCGCCGAGCGTGTCATCGCGCTGGTCGCGCCCGGGTGGGATGACGATATGGATGATATGACGCTGTCCAGCACCATCGCGGCGTTCATGCAGTAGGAGGCGAGCGGCGGCGATTGTATGTTAGTGCGATGTCCGACGTCGTCGCTCTCGCCACCGAACTGCTCTCCGTCGAATCCACCAGCGGCCATGAACAGGGCGCGGTGGACACCGTTGCGCGCTGGCTCCTCGCCCGCGACTGGAACGTCACCCTGCAGGAGGTCGAGCCGGGGCGTTCGAACGTCTGGGCCACCCGCCGCGGGGGAGGTGTCACCCTGTCGACGCATCTCGACACGGTTCCCCCGTACGTGCCGCCACGGCTCGAGGGTAACCGCCTGTACGGACGCGGCTCCTCCGATGCCAAGGGGATTGCGGCGGCCATGATGATCGCCGCCCAGCGTCTCGCCGACGCGGGCGAGGAGCGGGTCGATCTGCTGTTCGTGGTGGGCGAGGAAAAGGGCTCACCAGGCGCGCGCGCGGCCAACCGACTGCCGGCCACCAGTAAGTTCCTCGTGAACGGCGAGCCAACCGAGAGCAAACTGGCGTCCGGCGGCAAGGGGGCGCAGCGGCTGATTGTGCGGGTGCGTGGCCGCGAGGCGCATTCGGCGTATGCCCATCTGGGTACGAGCGCGCTCGATCCGCTCCTCGAGTTGCTGCCGCAGTTGCGCGAGGTGGCGTTGCCGGTCGACCCGGTACTCGGGGCAACGACCTACAACGTGGGCGTGCTGCGGGCCGGCACCGAGGCGAACATCGTGCCGGGGCTCGCGGAAGCGGAGATCATGATCCGGCTGGTCGGCGACGTCGCCCCGGTGAAGGCGGCGTTCACCGCCTGGGCCGGCACGCGGGCCGAGCTGATCTGGGGTTCCCATATTCCGGCGCAGTATTTCCATGTGATCAACGGCTTTGAGGTTGAGCCCGTTGCATACACCAGTGATATCCCGCTGCTGGATCGCTGGGGTACACCGCTGCTCTTCGGCCCCGGATCCATTCACGTGGCCCACACACCCATCGAATACATCGACGTGGCGGAACTCGAGGCGTCGGTCGGCGCCTACGAACGCATCGTCCGCACCCTGCTCGCATGACCACCCCCGTGACCCGCTGGCCGGTTGCCGTTCTTGGCGCCACCGGCGCCGTCGGGCAGGCCTTTATCCGCCTGCTCGATGGTCATCCCTGGTTCGATCTCGTCGATGTCGCGGCGTCCGAGCGCAGCGCGGGCAAACCGTATGCATCGGCGACCCGGTGGCTCGAGGGGACCATGCCACAGGGCGTGGCGGGACTCGAGGTGAAGACGTGCACCCCGGAGCAGGTGACGGCACCGATCATTTTCTCGGCGCTCGACTCGTCGGTGGCCGGTGAGGTGGAGGCGGCGTTCGCGGCCGCCGGACGGCTCGTGCTCAGCAACGCCAAGAACTACCGGATGGAATCCGATGTGCCGCTGGTGATTCCCGAGGTGAACGGGGATCATCTCGGGCTGCTCACGCAGCAGCGGCTGAACCGCGGGTGGCCTGGAGGCATCGTCACGAACGCCAACTGCGCCGTGACCGTCGCCGCGATGGCGCTGGCGCCGCTGCACGAGGCGTTCGGCGTCACGAAGGTCTTCATCACCACGATGCAGGCTGTGTCGGGTGCCGGGTACCCGGGTGTGCCGTCGCTCGATATCCTCGGGAACGTGATCCCGTACATCGGTGATGAAGAACCGAAGATCGAGACGGAGCTCGTCAAGCTGCTCGGCACGTACAACGGCGAGACGATCGTGTCCGCGCCCATTGTGACGAGTGCGCATGCCAATCGCGTCGCGGTCGAACACGGTCATACCGTGTGCATGTCCGTCGCGTTCGAACGCGCGCCGACGCCGGAGCAGGCACTCGAGACGTTGCGTTCCTGGAAGGGATTCGCCGCCGTGCAGGGCCTGCCCTCGGCACCGGTGCCGGCGCTCATCGTGCGCGATGAGCAGGATCGGCCGCAGGCGCGTCGCGATGTGAATGCCGGCAACGGCATGGCTGTGACCATCGGTCGCGTGCGCGCCGACAATTTGTTCGACCTGCGGCTTGTCGCGATGGGGCACAACGTCGTGCGCGGAGCCGCCGGCGGATCGATTCTCAACGCGGAACTCCTCGTGGCCACCGGTCAGCTCGACGGGCTGGTCGCGTCGTGATCGTTGCCAAGTTCGGCGGCACCTCGGTGGCCGACGCTGCCGCGATCTCGAACGTCGTGGACGTGATCGTCGGCAAGCAGGCCAGTGGGCCGGTGGTCGTCGTCTCGGCGCTCGGCGGCGCCACGAACGTCTTGCTCGACCTCGCGCACAAGGCCGCGGGTGGCGAGCTGCTCGCGGCATTGCAGTTGGTCGAACAGCTGCGTGATCGGCACCTGCGGGAGGTACATGCCCTGCTCGCTGGAACGGCAGAGGCGGACGAGCTGGCGCTCGAGATCAGTACCAGCTTCGATGAGTTGGCGCACCTCGCGGAAGCGTTCCGGACGCTCGGGTATCTCACGCCTCGCTCGCTCGATACCGTCGCCGCGTTGGGAGAGCTGCTGTCCTCGCAAATTGTCGCGGCGGCGTTCCGACACCGTGGGTATCCTGCGGTCTGGGTTGACGCGCGCGACGTGATGAAGACGAATGACTTCTTCACGCGCGCCGAGCCCGACGTCGAGGCGATTGCACTCGCCTCGCAGGAATACCTGCTGCCGCTGCTGCAGCAGGGAAAGATCCCGGTGATGGGCGGCTTTGTGGGCTCGGCGCCAGGGCGTGTGACGACCACACTGGGCCGAGGTGGATCGGATTACACCGCCTCGCTGATCGGCGCGGCCATCGAGGCCACCGCCATCGAAATCTGGACGGACGTGGACGGCATGCTTACCGCCGATCCCCGCGTGATTCCCGGCGCGCAGCTCATCGAGCGCATCAGCTTCGATGAAGCGGCGGAACTGGCCGCGTTCGGTGCGAAGGTGCTACATCCCGCCACGATTGCTCCGGCCGTGCAGCGTGGCATCCCGGTGTTTGTGTTCAACTCGCGCAAGCCGGACGGGAAGGGGACGATGATCGCGTTCGACGCGCCGCGTCTTCCCGTGCGGGCGATCGCCGGCAAGCGCAGCACGACGCTGGTCAAGCTGCGTTCCTCCCGCATGTTGTTGGCGCCGGGCTTCCTGCGCCGCGTGTTCGAAGTGTTCGAGACGCACCGTACGTCAGTGGACGTGGTAACCACCTCCGAAGTCTCGGTGTCGGTCACGCTCGACGACGCGACGAACCTTGGCGCGATCCTGCAGGACCTCGCCGCGTTCGGTGACGTCGCTGTGGAGCGACGCAGTGGCATCGTGGCCATCGTCGGCGCCGGCATTGCCGACGGCAGCCGCGCCATCGCCGACGCCTTCGTCGCGCTCGGTCCGATTCCCGTGTACATGGCGTCGCTCAGTGCGACGGGCATCAATTTTACGCTGGTGATCGACGACGAGCAGGTCGTACCTGCCATGCAGCGTCTGCACGCCGCCTTCTTCGAGCAGGCCTCGTGAGTCGCGCCGCCGGCGGTGTCCCCGTGCGCGTCGCG
>JARIEX010000052.1 GCA_031127095.1 Gemmatimonadota bacterium | reverse complement strand
CCCAGCAGGTTGGGCTGTGTGACGTAGCCCTCGGTCAAGCGACGGCCCAGCAGGGCGGGATTGGCAGTAGTGAGCAGGCCCGTGGCCATCGCGCCGACGTGATACGGGGCAGGGGTACCCTGTCCCGTGAGCGCGGCCGGAGCGGCCAGGGCCGTGAGAGCGGGAAAGAGCAGGCGGACACGCATCGGCCAAAACGTAACGCGTACGGCGGCGTGTCGGCGCGCCCACACGGATGCACGACGGGCCCCGGGATTGTGCCCCGGGGCCCGTCGTCGGTCACTGTCGCCACGTCGCCTTACTTGAGCGGCTTGTACCGGTAGCTCATGATGCCGGCGCCCGTCGCCTTGATGGTGACCGACTTCGACTCGCCCTTCTTGATCGGGCCGACCGCTTCGGTGGCCGTGGCCACCACGGCACCCGCGAGGTCGAGGAACTCGGCCGTCACACTGTACTGGCCGTCCTTCGCCGCGACCTGCTCGAGGCTGAGCACGAGCGACGCGTTGTCCTTGCGACGATCGAAGCTCGTCACTTCCACCTTCACCGGCAGCGCCTCGGCATACGTCTGGTACTTGACCAGCGAGTCCGTCCACGCCTTGGTCTCCACCACTTTCTTGGCGGTCTGCGCCGCCTTGGCGAGACCCTGCGACGCGTACGCGAACAGCATCCACGCTTCGGAGTTGTTCGGGTCGAGCTCAACCAGCGTGCGCACCGGGGCGAACATCTGCATGAAGCGGTCCTTGCCGTAGAGCGCCGCCGCCACGTTGCGCTGCGCATCACGGTTGAAGCGATTCCGCGTGGTGGCATTCTCGAACAGCTTGAGCGCATCGTCCGACTTGTTGGCGCGCGTCGCGATCACGCCCGCCGTGGTCAGCGCGATGTCCGAGGCCGTCGTGGACGTGAGCAGCGCCGCGTACACCGTCGGGATCTGCGCCGTGTCCTTCGCCACCGTGAGCGCATCCGCCCACGACAGCAGCAGGTTCGGCGCGTCCGGGCTGTCAGGCGTCGCACCGAGCAGGGTCTTGAACCCCTCGGCCGACTCGCGGGCCGCAGTCTGCTGCTCGGCGCCCGTCTTCGCCTGCGCGTCTTCCAGCTGGCTCATCGCCGCGTAGTACATGCTGCTGTTCTTCAGGTCGCGGTACGTCGTGTCGTCGGCCGCGTACTTGATCACATGCTTCCAGTGCATGATGGCGTTGGCGCGGTTGTTCCGCGCGTTCGCGACGTTCGCCAGCACGTAGTGCGGATACGGGTTGGTCGCGGTCATCAGCATCGAACGCTTCGCGAAGTACTCGGCCGAATCCAGATTGCCGCCGTTCGACGCATCGAGCGCAGCCTTGGTGGCGGCCAGCCACACTTCGTTTTGCCGCATCCCGTTCACATCCGCCTCGCACGCGGGGATCGCCGCAATCATCGCCTTGTACGAGCTGTCCATGTGGACGATGATGTCGTACGGCTGCGTGGGATTCGTGATGAAACCGAGGGCGCTGCGCACCGGCGTGTCGCCGATGCCGGGCTCGACACCCCAGAGTGTGAGCGCCTGCACCAGCGAGAGATGGTAGCCGGCCGGGTTCTTGGCGTACCGCTCGGGCTTGGTGTCGAGCTCCTTCACGATGTCGCGCAACGCCTTCTGGCGCGCCTCAGGTGTGGGCGCGCTGCGTGCGCTCTGGAACTTCAGCGACATCAGCGCGAGTTCCTTGGGATTGTTCTGGTCGATCGTGCACGACGAAGCCACGCCGCCACCGGGCTGAGCCAGTCCCACGGACGGCACGAGAACTGCTCCGGACAGCGACACTACGGTCGCCACGCCGGCCATGAACGTCAAACGCATGACGTCTCCTGAATGCGAGAAAGTGCGGGAGAATGGGCCAGCAAGCCGGCCGGGGGTACTGTTGGGGACCCAGTGTCCTAACTTGAAACTACTATGACCAACCGGATCCGCACGCGGTTCCTTGTGATCGGCAGCGGTGTGGCCGGATTACACGCCGCCTGGCGTGCGTCGGCCCACGGACCGGTGACGGTCCTCACCAAACGTACGCTGTTCGACTCCGCCACCGCCTACGCCCAGGGGGGCATTGCGGCCGCCCTGGGGGCAGGCGATTCGCCCGACCTCCACCGACAGGATACGCTCGCCGCCGGCGCAGCGCTGTGCGACGCCGAGGCGGTGCAGGTCCTGGTCGAGGAAGGCCCGGCCCGGGTCCGCGAATTACAGGCGGCCGGCGCCCGGTTCGACCTCGATCCCGCCGGTGCCTTTGAGCTGGGGAAGGAAGCGGCCCACTCCCGCCATCGCATCGTCCATGCGCAGGGGGACCAGACCGGCGCCGAGGTGGCGCGAACCCTCGTGGCCAAGGTGCTGGAGTCGCCCAACATCACCGTGGTCGAGATGGCCCGGGTGCTCGACCTGATCGTGTTCGAGGACGAGGACGGGGTCCAGTGTGCCGGTGTCCGGGCCAGCATCGCCGGCCGCCCGGTTGAAATCGTGGCCGACGCAACGGTGCTGGCCACCGGCGGATGCGGTCAAATTTACCGATATACCACCAACCCGCAGGTCGCCACCGGCGACGGGTTCGCGATCGCGCACCGGGCGGGCGCCCGGCTGGCCGACATGGAGTTCGTCCAGTTCCACCCCACCGCGCTCGACACCCCCGAAAACCCGCTGGCCCTCATTTCCGAGGCGGTGCGGGGCGAGGGGGCGATCCTCCTCAACGGGCGGGGGCAGCGGTTCATGCCCGCCCGGCACCGGCTGGCCGAGCTTGCCCCCCGCGACGTGGTGGCCCGCGAAATTTTCCGCGAACAGCAGCAGCACGGCACGGTGCTGTTGGACGCCACCAAGCTCGGCGCCGCCTTCGCCAGCCGATTTCCGGGCATCCTGCAGCTGTGCCGGGCCCGTGGCATCGACCCCGTGCACGAGCCCATTCCGGTCACGCCGGCGGCGCACTACATGATGGGGGGCGTCATGACCGACCTCGCGGGCCGGTCCAGCATCGCCCGCCTGTACGCGGTGGGCGAGGTGGCGCGCACCGGCGTCCATGGCGCCAACCGGCTGGCCTCGAACTCGCTCCTGGAAGGGCTGGTGTTCGCCGAGCGCGTGGCGCGCGATCTGGCCCAGACGCCCGAGGAGCTCCCCGTCCCTGAGCCGGCGGTGTGGACCGTGCCGGCGCTCGACGACCGCGGGGCCGCCCAGGTGGCCGCCGACGAAATCCGCGCGGTGATGTGGAGCTACGCCTCGATCGCCCGGACCGCGTCCGGGCTGCGCCGCGCGCTCGCCGATCTGCACGCCATCGGCCACCGGCTGCCACCGGGGGCCACGGAGGAGCGCAATCTGCACACCACGGCCACGCTGGTCGCGGAGGCGTCACTGTTGCGCAAGGAGTCGCGCGGCGGGCACTTCCGTAGCGATTTTCCCAAGACCCGCCGGAAGTGGCAGGGGAAGCATATCACGTGGTAACCGCGCTCAGATGACCATCCTCGAAGCCCACTACGATCCCGCGCTCGCCGACGAAATCCGCGCCCTCGCCGCGTCCCGGAATGCGGTGATTCTCGCGCACAACTACGAGCGCCCCGAGATCCAGGACGTCGCACACTTCGTGGGCGACTCGCTGGGCCTGTCGCGCGAGGCCGCCCGCACCGACGCAGACGTCATCGTGTTCTGCGGGGTGCACTTCATGGCCGAAACCGCCGCGATTCTATCGCCCCAGAAAACGGTGCTGCTCCCCGACCTGGCCGCCGGCTGCTCGCTGGCCAGTACGATCGACGCCCCGCAGCTGCGCGACTGGAAGGCCGAGCATCCGGACGCCGTGGTGGTGGCGTACGTGAACACCACCGCTGAGGTGAAGGCCGAGAGCGACTACTGCTGCACCTCCGGCAACGCCGTTGACGTGATCAACGCCATCCCCGCTGACCGGGAGATTCTCTTTCTCCCCGACATGTTCCTGGGTGCGCACGTCCGCCGCGAAACCGGACGCGAGAATATCCATGTGTGGATGGGCGAGTGCCACGTGCACGCCGGGATCGACCCCGAGCACATCTCGCTCATGCGTGCGCAGCATCCGGGTGCGGAGCTCCTCATTCACCCCGAGTGCGGCTGCGCCACCTCGGTGGTGGAGGCCATGAGCGCCGGGGCCATCGACCGCGAGAATGCACACATCCTCTCCACCGAGGGGATGATCAACCGGCCCGGGCAGACCGAGCAGGACACGTTCATCGTGGCCACGGAGATCGGCATCCTGCACCGGCTGCGCCGCGCCAATCCAACCAAGCACTTCATTGCGGCGAACGAACGGGCCCAATGTGCGTACATGAAGGTGACCACGCTGCCGAAAGTCCGTGACGCGCTGCTGTATACGCAGTACCGTATCACGGTGCCCGACGACGTGGCGGCACGCGCGCGCCTCGCGATCGAGCGCATGGTCTCGATCGGCGGCAGTTCTGGTGTCAGTCCCTTTGGTCCCGAGGATCCCGGCGAATGAGCTCCTTCCACCCACCCCTGCGTCCCACGCCGCCACACGGCTTTGCCATCACCGCGTCGCGGACGCCCACGCCGCGTGATATGCGCGCCGTGCAGTCGCTCGTGTTTCCGTTGTCACCGGCCGAGTGCACCGAGCATGTGCGTGTGGCCCTGCACGAAGATCAGGCGTCGAACGATCTGTCCACACTGGCCACGGTGGTCAGCAACCGGCGGGTGCGTGGCGCCATCGTCGCGCGCCGCGACGGTGTGATTGCCGGTGTCGCGCTCGCGGTCGAGGCCTTCCAGCAGCTCGACGACTCGGCCACGGTCCGCATCGAAGCGGAAGACGGCATGCGCGTGAAAGCCGGTGACACGGTGCTGCACATCAGCGGCCACGCGCGTGGTATGCTGTCGGCCGAGCGCACGGCGCTCAACTACCTGCAGCACCTGTCCGGGATCGCCACGCTCACGGCCCGCTTCGTCGACGCGGTATCAGGCACGTCGGCAAAAATTCTCGACACGCGCAAAACAACGCCCGGCTGGCGTACGCTGGAGAAGTACGCCGTGCGCGCCGGCGGCGGCACCAATCATCGCATGGACCTGCGCAGCGGCGTCCTGATCAAGGACAATCATCTCGCCGCGATCGGTGGTGATATTGCGATGGCGGTGACGCGTGCCCGTGGGCTCGCGATGAACGGCACGCCGATTCAAGTGGAGTGCGACTCGCTCGCGCAGCTCGACGCCGCCATCGCCGCGGGCGCCGACTGGGTGCTGCTCGACAACATGTCCCCCGACTTGCTTCGCGAGGCCGTCGCGCGCGCGCGCGGTCGCGTGATCACAGAGGCGTCGGGGGGTATCACGCTCGACACCGTGCGTCAGGTGGCCGAGACGGGCGTGGACCGCATTTCGGTCGGGGCGCTCACGCATTCGGCCCCGGCGCTCGATCTCGGCCTCGATTTCGACGGCCTCTAACACCTCGTTTCCTGCTCCCTTGTGCGGCAGGTCCGCCGCACCGCGACTGCCGTGATCCCTGTGCCACTGCCACCGCTCACTGACCGCGCCGCCCGCATTCTGCTGGAAGGGCTCGTGGACTACGCCGGCCTCTTTCCGCCGGCGTCGCTGGCCATGGCCAACGCCGTGCGCAATTATGCGCACTATCGTGCTGCCGGGACGGGCTGGATGCTGGGGCGTTTCATTTGCCCGGCGTCGTCGCTCGAGCAGTTCTCGCAGGCGGCCGATCCGCTGTTGCCGCGCGATGCCGGCGCCATTCCGTGGCGCCTGTCGGTCACCGGCAGTGGTGACATGGCCGCCGATCTCGCGCAGGTCGCTGCGTTCAACGAGCGGCATCGCGTCTGCTTCGAAGAGTGCGGGGCCACGGTCGACAGCTACGAATGCAAAGTGGGAAGTGCCCACGACGTGGAGCAGATCGCGGCCGCGATCCCGGACACACTCGCGACCTACCTCGAGGTGCCGCTCGATGGCGACATCGAGGGGCTCGTGGCGGCGATCGCCCGCGTGGGGCGTCGCGCGAAAATCCGCACTGGTGGCACCACCGCCAACCTGATCCCCGATCCGGCGCGCATCGTGCGCTTTTTTGCCGCCTGCGCCGCCCACGGCGCGATCGCCAAGGCCACGGCCGGACTGCATCATCCGCTGTGCGGCACCTACCGTCTGACGTACGAGCCGGACGCCGCCACGGGACGGATGTACGGCTTTCTCAACGTCGCCCTCGCCGCCGCCCTGCTCGGCAACGGTGGCAGCGAGGCCGATGCCGTGCGCCTGCTCGATGAAGCCGACGCCGGTGCCATCACGTTCGACGAGATGCAGATCACCTGGCACGGGCCCGACCACGCGGTCACCTTCCCGCGCGCGGCGTTGCAGCGCATGCGCGAGCGCGGCATGGTCAGCTTCGGGTCCTGCTCCTTCACCGAGCCCGTGGACGAAGCGCGCGCCCTCGGCTGGCTCTGATCATCCGCACCGGTCGTCGCGCTGCGCCAGCGCCGCCGGCGCCGGCGCGCTAGACTCCCCGACATGTCGACTGACCAGACCCACGACCCCGCCCTGCGTTCCTGGGTGCCAACGGCGAATCTGCGCGGTGCGGATTTCCCGATCCAGAACCTCCCCTTCGGCGTGTTCCGGCGCGCCGGCACACGCGAGGCGCCCCGCGTGGGCGTGGCGATCGGTACGGCGATCCTGGATGTCGCGGCCTGTCTGGCCGCCGGTCTGTTCGTGGACGACGACGCGGCACGTGATGCCGCATCCGCGTGCGCCGCGCCGACACTCAACGGGCTGATGGCACGTGGGGCCGATGCCCGGCGTGCCCTGCGTGCCGCGGTGTCCGCGCTGCTGGCTGAGGACGTCCCGGTGCACCGGCGGCAGATCGCCGAGCACGCATTGGTGCTGCAGGCGGAGGCGGAGCTGTTTCTGCCGGCGCAGATCGGCGACTACACCGATTTCTACGCCTCGGTGCATCACGCCACGAACGTGGGGTCAATGTTCCGCCCCGATCAGCCGCTGCTCCCGAACTACAAGTGGGTGCCGATCGGCTATCACGGCCGTGCCTCCAGCATCGTGGTCTCGGGCACCCCCGTGCGTCGTCCGTCGGGACAACGCAAAGGGCCCGCCGACGACACGCCCACCGTGGGTCCCTCCCGCTCGCTCGACTACGAACTGGAGCTCGGCGCGTTTGTGGGCACCGGGAACGCGCTGGGCGAACCGGTCCCGATGGCGGAGGCCGAGGCGCATCTGTTCGGGTTGTGTCTGCTCAATGATTGGTCGGCGCGCGATCTGCAGGCGTGGGAATACCAGCCGTTGGGGCCGTTCCTCGCCAAAAACTTCGCCAGCACGATCAGCCCGTGGGTGGTCACCCTCGAGGCGCTCGCACCGTTCCGCGCCCCGCTGGCCGAGCGCGCCGAGGGTGATCCGGCACCACTGCCCTATCTCAGTCACGCCGACGATCGCGCCCACGGAGGATTTGCGGTGACCGTGGAGACGTGGCTGAGCACGGCCCGCATGCGCGCCGCCGGTGAGCCTGCCGTGCGCATCACGCGGGCGCAGGCCACCGATCTCTACTGGTCCATGGCGCAGATGCTCGTGCATCACACCAGCAGCGGCTGCAACCTGCGTCCGGGCGATTTGCTGGGGAGCGGCACCATCTCCGGCCCGGCCAAGGACAGTCGCGGCTGCCTGCTGGAGCTCACGTGGCGCGGGGCCGAGCCCCTCACGCTGCCCAACGGCGAAACCCGCGCCTTCCTCGAGGACGGCGACGAAGTCCAGCTCACCGCGTTCGCCGAGCGCGACGGGGCGGTTCGGATCGGCTTCGGTCGCTGCACGGGTGTGATCGTAGCGGCCTGAGGTGCATCGCATTCGGACCGGGCCGTGTATCTTTTCCGCGTCTTCATAACGAGGGACGCCGACGGCTGATCCTCGCATTGCCCACCCGACTGCTGCACATTGACCCATGCGCCCAGACTTGATTCGCGTTGTGCTGGTGGACGATCACCAGATTGTTCGTGCCGGCCTCAAAGCCGTGCTCTCCACGGCCAAGGACATCACCGTCGTCGGTGAGGGCAGTAACGGCAAGGATGCGCTTGCCCTGGCCGACCGCGCCAATCCGCATGTGATCGTGATGGACCTCTCCATGCCGGACATGGACGGCCTCACGGCCACGCGCGAACTCCAGAAAGCCAATGCGTTGCGCGTCGCGCCGGTGGACGAACCCAGCACGCGGCGCGTGCTGGTCCTCACCATGCACACCGAGGACGAACATCTCGTCGCGCTGCTCGAAGCTGGTGCCTCGGGCTATCTGCTCAAGTCGGTCGCCGACCGCGAGCTCGTTGACGCGGTGCGCACCGTGGCGGCCGGCGATGTGTATGTGCAACCCACCGCGGCGCGCGCCCTCGCGCGCGGCCTCTCCCGGCGCGATGGCAACGCCGAGGAGCGTACGCGGTTCGAGAAACTCACCGATCGCGAGCAGGTGGTGTTGCGTATGGTGGCCGAGGGCTTCACGGCCCCGGAAATCGGCGTGCATCTCACGATCTCGCCGAAAACGGTGGACACCTACAAGCAGCGGATCGGCGAGAAGCTCGGTCTCTCGCACCGCACCGACTACGTGAAGTTCGCGCTCAAGCTGGGGCTGCTCAAGAACGACGCGTAACCGCGCGTTCCTGCTCGGCCTTCACCAGACTCCACGCGGGCATCGGCGGCGACGGCACGTCCAGCAGCGCATCGCTGGACCCGTAGCCGTGTTCCTCGCGGATGCGCGCGGCGATGTCACGGCGCAGATCGTCGATCGCGGCACCGGCATCGCCGACAAGCTCGAGGCGTGTGGCACGGAAGCGTCGTCCTGACTCGACGCAGAACAGGGCCGTCAGCGCGAGTTCGCGTGCGCACGCACCCGCGCCCCGCTCGTCGATCAACCGCTGGGTGCGGGCAATCGTCACCGTGCGTGCGTACAGCTCGATCGCCATGTTCGCCAGGCGCTCCACCACCAGCTGGCGGTGGAGAATGTCCTTCTTGTGCGCCACGATCATCTTCTGCGTCGCGTCGGCCAGCTCGGCCACGTGCTGCTCCACGAAATCCGCGTGCGTGCGCAGCGCGGCGTCCAGCGACACGGCAAAGCGATCCTTCCGTCCCAGCGCCGTCGCAACGCGTCCGGCGGCGTAGCTCGACACCAGCACCCAGTTCTGAATCGGATTCTTGAGCGCGCCCGACAGCTCCTTGAGCTCCTCCGCCGTGCCCTGAATGCCGTTCAGACCCACGAACAGGCGCAACACTTCGTTGGCCCCCTCGAAGATGCGATTGATGCGCGCGTCGCGCAGGTAGCGCTCGTACGGCCAAGGCTTCACGAATCCGCGCCCGCCGGCCAGCTGCACCATCTCGTCGGCCGTGCGCCACACGAGTTCGCTCGCGAACACCTTCGCGCACGCCGCTTCGAGCGAGGCGTCCACCTCGTCGGCGTCGAGCGCCGCCGCGAGCGCGCCCACCATGGCGTCCACCGCGTACGTCTCCGCCGCGATCGTGGCCATCTTGCGCTGCGTGATCTCGAACGACGCGAGCGGGCCGCCGAATTGCGTGCGCGCCTCCGCATAGCGTGTGAACTCCGCCAGCAGCCGCTTGCATCCCGACGCACAGCCGGCGGCCAGTGACAACCGTCCCGCGTTGAGTGCGTGCACCGCCACGCGGAACCCTTTTCCCACCTCGCCGAGCACATGATCGTCGGGGACGAACAGCTCCTCGAACACCAGCTCCGCCTGCGTGGACGCGCGGATGCCGAGCTTGCGGATCGTCCCGTCGATGCGGAACCCCGGCATGTCGGGGCGCACGATGAAGGCGGTGGGGCGCATGATCGTTGTGCCGTCACGCACGATTGGCGTTTGCGCGAACGTCGCGATCATGCCGGCGCGCTGCCCGTTGCCGATCCAGTGCTTGCGGCCGTTCAGCACCCAGCCGGTGTTGTCGTCGCTGCGGCGCGCCGTCGTCACGATGTGCTGCGCATCCGAACCCGTTTCCGGTTCGGTCAGCGCGTAGGCGGCAAGCATCTCGCCGCGGGCGAGCGCCGGCAGATAGCGCGCTTTCTGCGCGTCGTTGCCGAACAGCACGAGCGCCTTGCCGCCCAGTCCGCAGTGCACCCCGATGAGCACGCCCAGCGAGGCGTCGATCGAGGCCACCGCGCCGAACACGCGCGCATAGGCGCTGGCCGAGAGCCCGAGTCCGCCGTACTCCGTGGGGGTGGTGAGCCCCAGCAACCCCGCTTCGGCGAACGCGCGGATCACCGGTTCACCCACGGTCTCGTCTTCGTCCATCTGCCGCGGGTCGATCAGCCCCGACGCGACCATCGCATTGAGCGACGCCACGAGGCGGTGCACCGTGGCCGTTTCGTCCGGGCGTCGCGCGTCGAGGGTGGCGGGATACGGAAAGAGCAGGTGGTCCGTGATCTCACCCTGAAAGAGATCACGGAGAAACGACGGCTTGGCGGTGTTCGCCGACGACGGGGAAGCGCTCATGGACCGGCACTCCGGAAGCGGAAACGAAGGGCGGGGCGCTTCAGTACGAAGCGCCCCGCCGGGAAAGCTAGACCGCGGGCTGGTGGCCGCGTCAGGGGGCGCGCTACGGTGTGCGCACCACCGGTGCGATCGGCCCGCCGACGGTGACCTGCACCCGCGTGGCTTTGCCTTCGTTCTGATTGTTGCTGTTCACCACCTGCAGCGTGAGTGTCGCTTGGCCGATCGCGATACCGCTGACGCTCACGAGTGTGGACTGTGCGTTGGCCGCACCCACGGACACCCCCGGCGTGTCACTGGTGACCACGACATTCCGGTTGCGCAGCGTATTGCCGCGGCTGTCCAGCAAGGTGATGGCGAAGGCACTCGTTACGCCGCGGCTGACCGTGAACGCCGCGTTCGTGAGGTTCGCGACGATCGTGTCGACTGGCGTCTGCTGGATGATCACCGTGCTCTGCCCGAGGCGCGCCTCCGCCGTGGCCCCGATGTTCACGGTTCCCGCCGCGATCGCGGTCACCAACCCGGTATTCGACACCGTCGCCTTGGTGGGATCGCTGGTCAGCCATTCGAGCGGCCGATCCGACACCTCACGTCCGGTGGAGTCAGTGACAACCGCGCGCAGCTGCGTCGTGGAGCCCTCCTGCACGGACACCTGCACCGGCGACAGCGTCACCGTGGACACCGGCACGTTCGTCACCGAGAGCTGGACCGTGTCCGAGACCCCTTCTGCCGTGGCGATCACCCGCGCCGTGCCGAGTGACAGTCCGGTCACGATGCCGGCCTGCGTCACGCCGATCACCGTGGGCGTATTCGTGGTCCACGTGGTGATGCGTCCCGACGGCACCTGCGAATTCGTGGAGTCGAGCAGCGCCGCCGAGAAGCCGCGCGGAATCCCGAGGCGGAGTGATCCGGTACGCTGCTGGATCACCACCTGCACGATGCGTGGATCGACCGCTTGAATGCTGGCGCTGCAGGTCACCTGCGCGTTCTCAGCCGGAGACGCGGTGATCGTGGCCGTGCCGGCCTTGCGCGTCGTGGCGAGGCCGGTGTTCGACACCACGGCCACGATCTCGTTGCTGCTCGTCCACACGATCGGACGGCCTTGCGACGGGATCACGTTGTTGGCGGTATCGCGGACCACGAGCGTGGGTTGCACGCTCTGTGAGACCGTGACTTTCGACGACGACGGGCTCAGGGCGCAGCTGCCGATCGGGATGTCCGTCACCGTGATGTTGGCACTGCCCACCGTCTGGTCGGCCGTGGCCGTCACGACGACACTGCCCGGCGCGATCGCCGTCACCTTGCCGCTCTGATCGACCGACAGGATCGACGAATTGCTGCTGCTCCACCGGAACGTGCTGTTGGCGATGACCGTGTTCTGATTGTTGCGCGCCGTGGCCACGAGGTCCCGCGTGTTGGTGCGGCGCAGCGTCAGCACGGACGGGTTGATGATGACCGTGGCGGCGACCTCGGGCGTCACCGTCACGGGGACGGAGGCGCTCTTGCCGTCGGCGACGGCCGAGACCGTGGCACCGCCGATCCCGACCGCAATCACGTTCCCCTCCGTCGTCACCGTGGCCACCGCGGTGTTGCTGGAGGAGAAGGAGATCTTTTTGTTGCGGATCGAGTTGCCATCGCAATCGAAGGCGGTGCCCACGATCGCCGAGGCGCTGTTCACGGGCAGCGTCAGCGTGGCCGGTGCCACCGAGATGGTGCAGGCGTCAGGCGTGACCTTGAGGTCGAGGCAGCCGGCCAGCCCGAGCAGGGCCAGTGCAGCAGCAGTCGCGCGAAGCGTCGCGCGGGTGTTCGCAATGGGGGCAGCGACCCGCATGCAGGTCCGTCCTGTCAACAAAAGTGAATGAGCCATCCCGGAAGATCGCCCGGATGGCGATGTCCAACACAGACGCGCAGCGGCGCCCCGCCGTAACCGTTACAGCGCTGGCACCCAAAGGCGGCTTCGGACAAGCTCACCGGCAGCCCCCACGACGGCAAGCGACGCCAGCTGGACTCGACGCCACCGCACGGTAGCGGGACACTCACGCCGGCGTGCAACTTACCGCCGCTGATGACGATACCGGTTGACCGTGCCACCACCCGCTCCCGCGTGGACCCCGCCGCCTCGTGGACTGCCGCGACGGCCTGGATCCTCGCGGCCGCTGTCCTACGTACCGTACTCAGCGGTCTGGTGCCGCTGCTCCCCGACGAGACGTACTACTGGGAGTGGTCGCGCCAGCTCGCCGCCGGCTACTTCGATCATCCCCCCGGCATCGCTCTCCTGATTGCCGGCGGCACCGCCCTCCTCGGCGACACCCACGCCGGGGTGCGCGCCGGCCCGGGGATGGCCGCCGTGCTCATGCATCTGGCGGCGGTTGTGTGCGCGTGGCAGTTGGGGGGACGTGGCGCAGCGGGACAGCGGGCCGCCACCCGCGCCGCCGCGCTGGTCGCCCTGCTCCCGATCGCCACCTTGGGCCTGGTGCTGGCCACTCCCGACGCGGTGCTCTTCGCCGCCACCATGTTCGCCCTGCTCGGGGTCGAGCGCGCCCTCGCGGCACCGCTCCGCTCACGGCAGAGCCTCCGGTGGTGGACGGTGGCGGGCGTCGGCCTTGGCGCTGCCTTCGTGGCCAAGTACACCGCCGTGCTGCTCCCGATGGGACTGGTGGTGGCGTGCCTGCTGCACCCGGCGTTGCGCCGCCGATTTGCCGAGCCCGGGCCGTGGATCGCGTCGGCGGTGGCGCTGGCCCTGTTTGCGCCGGTGGTGGCGTGGAACGCATCGAACGACTGGGCGTCCTTCCGCTTCCAGCTCGGTCACGGCTTCACCCCCAGTGCGCGGGGCAATCCCCTCTCCCGCGAGCTCGAGATGGTGGGTGGACAGATCGGCCTCGCGTCGCCGATTCTGTTCCTGCTCATGGCGGCCGCCGTCTGGCTGGCCATGCGCGACGGCTGGCGCATGCGCCGCGATCTCGATCCCACCGACGTCATGACGCGCCGCTTCGCCTTGGCGGTCATTGCCGTGGTGCCGCTGGCGTTCTTTGCCGTGAGCGCGTGGCGTCGGTCGGTGGAAGCCAACTGGCCGGCCATGATCTATCCCGGGGCCATGATGCTGCTGGCCACCGCCGAGCAGCCGTGGTCGCAGGGCCGCTGGTGGCGTCGTGGACAGGTGCTGGCCGCCGTGCTGATCGCAGTGGTGGTGTGGCAGGCGGCCACCCCCATGCTGCCGGTTCCGCCGCGCAAGGATCCCATCGCGCGGGCGCATGGCTGGGACGTACTGGCCCGCGCCGTGCAGCAGAGCCGGCAGGACGAGTTTCTGGCGGGGACCGCCGGTCGCTGGGTGGCCGCCGATCGCTATCAGGATGCGTCGGAACTCGCGTTTCACCTCCCCGATCAGCCCCGCGTGTTTGCGCTCAACCTCGGCGGCCGCACCAACCAGTACGACCTCTGGCCGAACGCCGCCGACGCCATCCGCCCCGGCGACGGGCTCGTGGTGGCGTTCGATGCCGATGCGAAGGGCGACTCCCTCGCCGGCGTGGTCGGCCGGTGGTTTGCCGCCACGAAACAAGGGGCCACGGTCCCGCTGCGGCGCGGTGACGGCGTGGTGACGACGCGTCGCCTCTGGCTCTTCCGCACGGCCCAGCGCGTGCCGCCACGCGTGACGAAGCGTCGATGAACAGGCTCACGCTGCCCCTCGTCACCGCGGTCGCGCTCGGGGGCGCGATCGGTTCGGTGGCGCGCTACGCCGTGGGAGTGTGGCTGGCGCGAGCGGGCGGCACCTTTCCGGTGGCCACCCTGCTCATCAACGTCACCGGCAGTTTTCTCATCGGCCTGTTCGCGCGCCTGTTCGAGGCGCCCGATGCCAATCCCGTGCTGCGCGCCGCACTGACCGTCGGGCTGTGCGGTGGCTTCACCACCTTCTCCACCTTCAGCGCCGAAACGCTCGAACTGCTGCAGCAGGGGCGGGCCGCACGCGCCGCCGTGTACGTCACCGTCAGCATCGTGGCCGGCGTGCTCGCCACATTCGCGGGGCTGCTCCTTGGCCGCACGGCGCGGTAGCCCGCTCACTGTTCGCTCCTCCCGTCGACACCCACCGCCCTCCGATGACCGCACCCACGATCCCCGCCGATCTCGCTGCCTGGTGCAGCGCCCACGAAGCGCGCGCGCAGGACGAACTGTTCGCGTTCCTCCGTATTCCGAGTGTGAGCGCGCGCACCGAACACGCGGCCGATTGCGCCGCGGCGGCGCAGTTCGTGGCGGATGCCCTCGTGCGCATCGGGTTCACGACGACCATCGAGCCCACGCCGGGGCATCCCATTGTGGTCGGTGAATGGCGCGGCGCCGGTGCCGACGCGCCCACGCTCCTGGTGTACGGGCATTACGACGTGCAGCCCGCCGAACCCCTTGAGCTGTGGACGTCGCCCGCCTTCGAACCCACGGTGCGCGATGGACGCATTTACGCGCGCGGCTCGGTGGACGACAAGGGACAGCTGTACCTGCACATCAAGGCCCTCGAAGCGCATCTCGCCGTGCGCGGGACGCTGCCCGTGAACGTGATCGTGCTGGCCGAAGGGGAGGAAGAAGTGGGCAGTGCGAACCTCGAGGCGTTTCTCGAGCGCGAGCAGGCGCGGCTCGCCTGCGATGCCGTGGTGATCTCCGACTCCACCATGTTTGCACCGGGCATCCCCAGCATCTTGTCGTCGTTGCGCGGCATGGCATATCTCGAAATCACCGTGCGTGGCGCCAGCGGTGATCTGCACTCCGGCATGTACGGTGGCGCGGTCGTGAATCCGGCCATGGCGCTGGCCCGCATTCTGGCCACCATGCATGACGCCGACGGCCGCATCGCGATTCCGGGCTTCTACGACAACGTGCAGCCGTTCCCCGAGGCGGTGCGTGCGCAGATGCGCGCGTTGCCCTTTAGCGACGACACGCTGATGCACGAAGTCGGTGTGACGGCGCTGGGGGGTGAACCGGGGTACACCACACTCGAGCGGTTGTGGACGCGCCCCACGTGCGAAGTGAACGGCCTGCTCAGCGGCTACACCGGCGAAGGCGCGAAGACCGTGCTCCCGGCTGTCGCGATGGCGAAGGTGAGCTTCCGCCTCGTGCCCGATCAGGCGCCCGAGGCGATCGGCGATCTGGTTCGCGCACATGTGGAGCGGATGGCGCCGGCAGGTGTGACCGTCACGGTCGAACATCTGCACGGCGGGCGCCCGTGGCGCGCCGATCTGCAGGGCCCCATCATCGAAGCCGGCAAGCGGGCGCTCGAAGCGGCGTTCGGTCGCGAGCCGGTCATCACCGGTGAAGGCGGGAGCATCCCCGTGGTCGGTGATTTCGAACGCATTCTCGGTGCGCCCGTGCTCCTGATGGGCTTCGGGCTTCCCGGCGAAAATGCGCACGCGCCCGACGAGTGGATCAGCGTGGCGAACTATCTCGGCGGCATCCGCGCCGCCGCCACGTTACTCGACGAGTATCGGGCGGCCACGCGGTAAGACCGCTGGCGTCCGGCGTGCGGTCAGAATGAACTGAGGATGTCGTCCGACGCGTCATCGTCGTCGAACGGGATCACCGCGGCCGCGTTCATCGGCGACAGGTTGTCGTGTGGCGCACGCGTCCCGTAGGACGCGGACGACGGCGACAGCGGGCGTGGCTTCACCAGTCCCTTGGCCGCCGGCCGCACCGGCACCGCCGGCCGCACCGGCACCGCCGGCCGCACCGGCACCTTGGCCTTCGGCGCGCGCGACGGTGTCCGCGGCGACGCGAACGCCGGCGAATCGTTCAGCGCGGCCTGACGCCGCGAGGTCGGACGTTCGCCGGAGTGCGAGTCGACGCGATGCCCTGAGGCGCCACCATCGTACTGCGAGGCCAGTTCCTGCATCTCCGCGGCCTGCGCCGACAGCTCCGCCGCCGCACTCGCCGATTCCTCGGCGTTTGCGGCGGTGCGCTGCGTCAGCCCGGCAATCTGTTCCATCGACGACGTGACCCCCGCCAGCTCCTTCTCCTGCTCGGCAGCGCCCTCGGCGATGTCGTTCATGATGGCGGATGCGCGTTTGACACCCGTGCGGATCTCCTGCAGCCGGCGCGTGACGGCTGCGTTGAGCTGCACGCCGGTCTCCGCCTTCTGCACGGATTCGTCGATCAGCGCGGCCGTGTTGCGCGAGGCATCCGAGGCGCGGATCGCGAGACTACGCACCTCGTCGGCCACCACCGCAAAGCCCTTGCCTGCGTCACCGGCGCGTGCCGCTTCGACGGCAGCATTGAGCGCCAGCAGATTGGTCTGGAACGCGATTTCGTCGATCGTCTTCACGATCTTCGCGGTCGCATCCGCAGACCGCTTGATCTCGTCCACGGCGGTCGCCAGGGCGGCCATGCGTTCCACGCCCTGCTCGCTGTCGAGGGTGGCCCGCTCCATGGCCGCGCGCGCTTCATTGGCGTCGGCCACGTTGGACTTCGTGCGGTCACCCACGACCTTCAAGCGGTTGGACACCTGATCGATCGCACCCGCCTGATCGGTGGCGCCGCTCGCCAGATCCTGACTGCCGTCGCCGATTTCGCGCGCGGCGGAGTTCACCTGGCTGATCGCCGTGGTGAGCGAGGCGAACACTTCGGAAATGTTGTCCAGCGCCAGATTGAGCGAGTCCTTGATCGCGGCGTGTTCGCCGACGTACGCACCGGTCACGCGGGCCGAAAGATCCCGCCGCGCCACGCGCTCGAGCACCTGCTTGGCCTCGCTGAGCGGCTGCACCGCCGCGTCGAGCATGCCGTTCGTGCCGGTCATCAGCTGTGCGTAGGCACCGCGGAACCGCTCGGGGTGTCCCCGGTGCGCGAGGTTCCCCTGACGGGCCGCGTCGCTCACGCCGCCGATCTCGCTCACGAGCGCTTGCAGCGTGCCCGCTGCCTCCTTGAGGCTTTTCGACAGCACGTCGTCGTCCGACCGGACGGCGACCGTGGTGGTGAGGTCGCCGGCGGCCAGTCGGTCGGCCGCGCGCGAGGCGTTGCCGATGTAGTCGCTGACCTCGCGAAGGGCCTTCGACAGCGCACCGAACTCGTCGTCCCCGCCGACGTCAATGCGTTGGGGGAGGCGGCCGCGGCCGATCTGCGCCGCCGTTGTCGCCAGCGACTGCAGTTTCCCGCTGATGCTCCCCAGCGTGCTCACTGATAGCGCCGCGAGCACGAGGAGGACCGCGCCGAGCACGCCGCCCAATACCAAGCGTTCCGTGGCGTGCGCCGTGCGCGCCTCGGCGGTATAGGCCGCAAAGGCGGCACCGAACGCCTGCAGGGTGGCGGCATCGTCACGGGCCGTGCTGCCGCCGGTGGATTCCCCCGACACCGGCCCCGGCGCGATCTGCGCCTGCAGCCGCTGACCGGCGGCGAGCGCGGGTGCCGACTGCTGCTCGATCAATGCGAGCCGTGCCGCGGACTGCCGATCGAGCGCCACACCGGCGCCGATCGTGACCAGAAAGCCGAGGGCGGCAACAGCCGGAAGGACCAGAATACTGGTCCGGAGGGAAAGCGATCGGAGCATGGAGTCTGACGGGTGACGACGTGAGGCAACCGGCCCGCGCGACTTCGCCCGTGCTCGATAGGCTAGGGTATCGGGCTCGCGGTCCCGGCACTTGAGTTGCGTGCCTCTTCTGTCGCTCTGCTGTCACACCAGCGGCACATTTGTCACACCACCGGCACGCGGGTGGCGACGTGATCGGGGGCGCACCCCCCAAACGGACCACGCGCCGGACGACGGTGATCGTCGTCCGGCGCGTGGTGATACCGCCTGATCAGCGTCCGGTCAGAGCCCGTCGAGCAGGGAATCATTGTTGGACGTGCCGGCGATCCGCTTGATGAGCCACTCCATACCCGCTTGCGGCGGCAGCTGGTGCAAGCCACGGCGTAGCAGGTGCACTTTGTCCAGCTGATCGGGGCGATAGAGCTTCTCTTCGCGGCGCGTTCCGCTGGTGCCGATGTCGAACGCCGGGAAGATGCGCCGGTCGGCCAGCGAGCGATCGAGCTTGATCTCGCAGTTGCCGGTGCCCTTGAACTCCTCGAAGATCACGTCGTCCATGCGCGAGCCGGTCTCGACGAGCGCCGTGGAAATGATCGTGAGCGAGCCGCCGCCGTGCTGCGGCGCGATCATGCGGGCCGATCCGAAGAACGCCTTCGGCTTCTGCATCGCATTGCTGTCGAGGCCACCGGACATCGTCCGTCCGGTGCCGCGCTCCACGGTGTTGTAGGCACGGGCCAGACGGGTGATCGAGTCGAGCACGATCACGACATCCTTGCCCTGTTCCACCATGCGCCGCGCCCGCTCGAGCGTCATTTCGGCGACTTCCACGTGCCGCTTGGGCGGCATGTCGAAGCTGGAGGCCACGACCTCGCCGTAGCCCCACGTGATCATCTCGCTCACTTCTTCGGGGCGCTCATCCACCAGCAGCACCAGCAGCGCCGCCTGCGGATGGTTGATCGCCACGCCTTCCACGATCGCCTGCAGGAGCGTGGTCTTGCCGGCGCGGGCCGGGGCCACGATCAGCGCCCGTTGGCCGTAGCCGATCGGTGCGATCAGGTCGATCGCACGACGCGTGAGTTCGGGGCCGGTTTTCGCTGGGCGGCCTGTTTCCAACGTCAGCTTCCGGTCGGGATAGCTGGCGGTGAGCGTGTTGAAGTCAGGGCGCTTTTCGAGCATGACGGCCGAGCCGTCATTGAGCTGCTGCACTTCGATGATGACCTGACGGCCCCGCGGATCGCGTCCGTAGGTCACGTCGAGCTTGTCGCCGCGTCGCAGCTGGTGCAAGCGCACCAGCGCCGGCGGCACGAACGGATCGGTCGGATCCGGGAGATAGCTGTTGACGGAGCGACGGAGGAATCCACCGTCGCGTGACGGGTCAAACCATCCCGACATCGTCCCGTCGGCCACGGTGGGTGTGGACGGCATGGCCGGCGCGCGTTCGGCGCGCTCCGGACCACCCTCGCCACCCGGTGCACCACCGTCACGTCCACCACGCCGGAAGCGGTTGCGTCCGCGGCGCCCGCTGCGCCGGAGCGCGCCGTCACCGCCACGATCCGGTCCACCGCGATCTTGCCCACCACGATCCGGCCCACCGCGATCCGGTCCACCACGATCCTGTCCACCACGATCCTGTCCACCACGCTCGGGACGGTCCCCGCCCCCGTGCGGGGCGCCCTGACCACTCGGCGCGCCACCCTGCTGCTCGGGGCGGTCACCTCGCGGCCCACGGTCGCCGCGGTCACCCCGATGCCGGCCGCGGTCGCGATGCCGTCCACCGCGCTCGGGGCGGTCGCCAAACGGGCGCTCCCCACGCGACTCCGGGCGCTCACTGCTCCCGGATGGCGGATTCGCCGGCGGATTGGCCGGACGATCGAACGCGCGATCGTAGCGGTCCGCGCCGTCGGTGCGCGGGCGATCGGCCGCCGGATCGGTAAAGCCCGCCGACGAAGGCGGCGCGTAGCGCGTGTCGGGACGTGATTCTGCGCGCGGCTCGTCGCGCGGTTCCGGTCGCGGTTCCGGTCGCGGCTCCGACGGAGCCTCGGCGCGGGGCGACGGCTCGCGGACCACGCGCGGGGCGTCGTCAGCTCCCCGGTCTGATACCGGCGGCGTCGGCGCGCCATCTCCGGCATCCACACGCGGGCGACGCGGCGGCCGGCCACGACGCGGCCGTGCGGTGTCGTCCGAGGCGCCGGACGGGCTTCCGTTGCTCGGCGGTCCACTCTCCGGCGCTCCGCTGCCGGACGAGCCATTGGCAGGGGGACCGCCCTCGGCGGGCGGCGTGGCCACGCGCCGTGGCGCGCGAGCTGACGGCGTGCGGGCGGCTGGCGCAGGGGCCGCTGGGGCCGCTGGGGCATCGCGGTATGGATTGTCGTCCCCGCCGGCATCAGGGGACGGTGCGGCACTGGCGCGGCTGCGGCGAATCGGTGGTTTGCGTTCGGTCATTCGAAAACTGCAAGTGGGACAGTGGGCTCCGATCCGATCTGGA
>JARIEX010000216.1 GCA_031127095.1 Gemmatimonadota bacterium | reverse complement strand
GCGGCGTCGGATTCCCCGAGCGCCGCGCGTATGATTGCTGCATATCAACAGGGGTTGTGCCGCCGCGTCGCCGTCGCGTTGCTCACGGCTGTGCCATCGCTCCTTCCCACGCTGCTCTCGGCGCAGGTCATCGTGCCACCGACAGCCAAACCCGCGGCGGCCGCGCCCGCCCCGCGCAAATCGTGGGAGTTCAACGGTTCCCTGGGGTTCGCGCAGACCAGCGGCAATGCGAAGGCGACCACCACGAACGTCACCAACCGCCTCAAGTACAGCGTGGTGGGCTGGGCGGTGGTGCAGGATCTCGCCTTTTTTTACGGCGTCGCGAACGACAAGGTCAACACGAATTTCTGGAACGGCGGCCTGCGTGGCGAGCGCACGGTGATCGATCGCGTGGCCGTGTTCATGGCCTCACGCTACGACCGCAACGTGCTCCAGGGGATCAGCAGCCGCTTCCAGCAGGGCTTCGGCGTGAACGTCCTCGCGCTCGACGAGCGGCACACCAAGCTCAGTCTGGCGGTGGGCGGCTCCTTCTTTCAGCAAACGCTCACCCCCGGATCGACCGCCAAGGCCGCGCGCGCCTTTCCGGCGGCCCGCGCCGCGATGGATTTACGGCACCGGTTCACCGAGCTGGCGTACGTGCAGCAGTCGGCCGAATATCTCCCCGCCATCGGCGAGAATGCGCGCGCGTACTTCCTGAACACCGAAAGCGCGATTGTCGCGCCGATCTCGAAGAACGTCGGGCTCAAGGTCGGCTACGTGATCCGGTATAACTCCGAGCCGCCGGTGCGCAACAACGTGCAGCTGAGAACCACGGACACGTTTTTCTCGAGCGGCGTGACGTTGAGTTTCTGAGGGCGCGCGTAGGGACCAACGCTTGACCTCACGCCGTCATATGGCATGCATTATGGTATGGCTACCATGACTCACCGGACCACGTTCGCCCTCGATGACGCGACCGTGACGCGCATCCGTCGGTTGGCGGCGCAGTGGCAGGTGTCGCAAGCCGAGGTGATCCGCCGCGTCGTCCCTCACGACCGTCCGTGAGGGACGCCACAGCTGGAGAGGCGCGTGATATGTCTCGACACCAATTATCTGATCCTGGGCTTGGTCGCGGGGAGCCGCGAGAGTCGTGAGCTCGCCGCGTGGGTTGCCGCGCGTTGACGCCATGATCGCCGCCACGGCCATCGCCGCCGGTGCCGCCCTCGCGACGAACAACGCCTCCGACTTTCTCCCCTTCCGGGACAGCGGACTCCGGTTCGCGTAGTCAGAGGTAGCCGCCCCTCGTGCTCGGGGAACCTGCGGGGGCGCCCACACACTCAGCAGGTAATGCCCCTGCTCACTCTGTCCCCCCGCGGCCTCTACTGCGCCGCCGCCGACTGCTACATCGATCCGTGGGCGCCGGTCCCGCGCGCGCTGATTACACACGCGCACGGCGACCACCTCACGTGGGGGTGCGAGCGCTACCTCGTGTCAGCGGAGGGCGAAGGCGTGTCGCGCGAGCGGCTGGGCACGTGGGGAGCCGGGCTGGAATCCATCCCGTATGGCGACACGCGCGTCATCAATGGTGTCACGGTGTCGTTTCACCCGGCCGGCCATATTCTGGGCTCGGCGCAGATCCGCCTCGAGTATCAGGGCGAGGTGTGGGTGGTCTCCGGCGACTATAAGACCGACCCCGATCCCACCTGCGCGCCGTGGGAACCGGTACGCTGCCACACCTTCATCACCGAAAGCACATTCGGCTTGCCGATCTATCGCTGGCCGTCGCAGCAGCGCGTCTTCGACGACATCAACGCCTGGTGGTCGCAGAACGCCAACGACGGACAGGTGTCGCTGCTGTACGGCTACGCCCTCGGCAAGGCACAACGCCTGCTCGCCGGGCTCGACCCGTCTATCGGCCCCATTCTCACCCACGGGGCCGTGGAGCGCATGACGCAGGTGTATCGCGACGGTGGCGTGCGCATGCCCGACACGACCTACGCGCTGGCGGCCGCCAAGTCGCCCCCGTGGGCACGTGCGATTGTGGTGGCTCCACCGAGCACCGACGGGTCTACCTGGGCGCGCCGCTTCGGCAGTACACGCGCCGCCTTCGCCAGCGGATGGATGCGCGTGCGCGGTGCACGGCGGCGCCGGGGCGTCGATGCCGGCTTCACGCTCAGCGATCACGTAGACTGGCCACAGTTGCTCGACGCGATCGATGCCACGGGCGCCGAGCGGGTGTGGGTCACCCACGGCTTCACTGGGCCGGTGGTGCAGTGGCTGCGCGACAAGGGACTCGAGGCGCAGGCCATTCCCACGCGCTACGAGGGCGAGCGTGACGACGGTGAGCGTGATGATGGTCAGGTCACGTGAGGCGCTTCGCGGCGCTCTACGACCGCATCGATGCGACCACCGCGACCACCGTGAAGGTGGCGGCGCTGGTAGCGTATTTCCGCGATGCACCCGCGGCCGACGCGGCATGGGCGGTGTCCTTTCTCGTCGGGCGTCGGCCGAAGCGGCTGGTGCGGGCGCCGGATCTGCGCGCGTGGGCGGCCGCGGCGGCCGCGGTGCCGACGTGGCTGTTCGAAGAGTGCTACGCGCAGGCCGGTGATCTCGCGGAAACGATGGCGCTGCTCGTGCCCGAGGGGGAAGGCGCCGGGTCATCAGTCGATGACGGCCCGTTCGCGTGGTGGGTGGAGGAGCGGCTGCTGCCGCTGGCGCGTATGGAGCCCGACGCCCAACGGGCCGTGCTGCTCGATGCCTGGCAGCGACTGAGCGGGACATCGCGCTTTCTCTTCAACAAGCTGCTCACCGGCGGGTTCCGGGTGGGCGTCTCCGACGGCCTCGTCGTGCGTGCGCTGTCGCAGGTGAGTGGCATCAGCGCCGAATCGATCGCGCATCGACTCATGGGCCAATGGGAGCCCAGCGCCGCGTGGTATGCGCAGCTGGTGGCCACCGAAACCACCGACGCCGACTGGAGCCGTCCGTATCCGTTCTACCTCGCGCATCCGCTCGACGCGACCGTGGATACGCTTGGTGAGCCAGCCGATTGGCAGCTGGAGTGGAAGTGGGACGGCATCCGTGCGCAGCTCGTACGGCGGCGCGGTCGCACGTTCCTGTGGAGTCGTGGCGAGGAGCTGCTGGCCGACCGATTCCCCGAGGTGGAGGCCAGCGCGGAGTGGCTGCCGGATGGCACGGTGCTCGACGGTGAGCTGCTGGCATGGCGGAACGGCGCGCCGCTACCGTTCAGCGAGCTGCAGCGGCGCATCGGCCGCAAGACCGTGGGCAAGACGCTGCTGGCCGACGTACCCTGCCATCTGCTCGTGTACGACGTCCTCGAATGCGAGGGTGTTGATGTCCGCGAGCGGCCGATGCACGAACGCCGTGCGCTGGCCGAGTCGCTCGTGGCGCGACTGCCGGGCGGGGCGACGATCGGCCTTTCGCCGGTCCTCGACGTGAACACGTGGGAGGCCGCACGCGCCGCCCGCGACCATTCGCGCGGAATGTCGGCCGAAGGGCTGATGCTCAAGCGGCGCACGTCGCCCTATGGGGTGGGTCGAAAAGTGGGCGACTGGTGGAAGTGGAAGGTGACTCCACTCACCGTCGACGCCGTGCTCGTATATGCGCAAGCCGGCCACGGGCGACGCGCGGGGCTGTACACCGATTACACCTTCGCCCTGTGGGACGGCGAGGCCCTCGTGCCCTTCGCGAAGGCGTACTCCGGACTCACCGATGCCGAGATCCGTCAGGTGGATGCCTTCATCCGTCGCCATACCCTCGAGAAGTTCGGACCGGTGCGCACGGTGAAGCCGGAGCTCGTCTTCGAGCTCGCCTTCGAGGGGATTCAGCGCAGCACCCGGCACAAAAGCGGCATCGCCGTGCGATTCCCGCGTATCGCGCGATGGCGCCTGGATAAGCCGGCCAGCGAAGCGGATACGTTGCAGTCCGTGAAGGTGCTGCTCGCGCCGGGCACCGTCCGTGAGTGACGCGCCGGCGCGGCTGGAGCAGTGGTTCGCGTCGCGCGGCTGGAGTCCCTTTGCCTTTCAGCGCGACGTGTGGCAGGCGTACGCCAACGGCGAATCGGGGCTCATTCACGCCGCCACCGGCACCGGAAAAACGTACGCCGCCTGGATGGGGCCCGTGCTGGAAGCGTTGGCTGAGCACCGTGCGCCGCGCACGCTGCGCAAACGTGCCGACGGCGCGCCGTTGCGCGTGCTCTGGATCACGCCGCTGCGCGCGCTCGCGGCCGACACCGAGCAGGCGTTGCGCGAGCCGATCGACGCGCTGGGGCTGCCGTGGACGGTCGAGTCGCGCACCGGTGACACCTCAGCGGCGCGGCGTGCCCGTCAGCGCGACCGCCTCCCCTCGGCGCTGGTGACCACACCCGAGTCGCTCTCGCTGCTGCTGTGTCGCAAGGATCACGAAGCGATCTTTGCCGATCTGCGCTGCCTCGTGGTGGACGAGTGGCACGAGCTGCTCTCCACCAAACGTGGCGCGCAGGTGGAGCTCGCCCTCGCGCGCCTGCGACGCATCTGCCCGCAATTGCGCATCTGGGGTGTCTCCGCCACGCTCGGCAACCTCGAGACCGCCGCCGACACGTTGCTGGGCTACCGTGCCGACGGCGCACCGCACCCCCGGCAGCTCGTGCGCGGCATGGTGCCGAAAGACACCCAGGTCGAAGCGCTCACCCCCGACACAATGGACCGCTTTCCGTGGGCCGGGCACCTGAACACCAAGCTGCTCCCCGAGGTGATGCAGCGACTCGAGGCCGCCCACAGCGCGATCGTCTTCACCAATACGCGCGCACAGTGCGAGATCTGGTTTCAGTCGATCATCGCCGCCAATCCCGCGTGGTTCGAGTTCACCGCGATTCATCACGGCTCACTCTCGCGCCAGCAGCGGGAAGACGTGGAAGACGGCCTCAAGACCGGGCGCTATCGCGTGGTAGTGGCCACCAGTTCGCTGGACCTGGGCGTCGACTTCTCGCCGGTCGATCTCGTGATGCAGATCGGGAGCCCCAAAGGCGTGGCGCGCCTCATGCAGCGGGCCGGCCGGTCGGGGCATTCGCCCGGACGCGCCTCGCGCATTCTGTGCGTCCCGACGCATGCGTTCGAACTGGTGGAGGTGGCGGCCGCGCGGGACGCCATGCATGCCGGCACCATCGAAAGTCGCGAGCCGCTCGATCGTCCCCTCGATCTGCTCGCCCAGCATCTGGTGACACTGGCGCTGGGTGGTGGCTTTACGCGTGACGCGGTGCTCCAGGAGCTGCGCTCCACGCGGGCCTACCGG
>JARIEX010000051.1 GCA_031127095.1 Gemmatimonadota bacterium | reverse complement strand
TGGATGGGATGGAAGGACGCATGTTCAAGCCCATGGCGTTTACCGTGGTGTGCGCCGTGCTCGGCTCGCTGTTTCTGGCCCTCACGTATGTGCCGGCGGTGGCGTCCTGGGCGCTGCGTCATGGCGAAGCGGCACCGGCGCCGTGGCTCACGCGGCTCACGGCGCGCTATCGGGGGCTGCTGGCCACCGTCATGCGCCGTCCGCAGCCGCTGCTCATCGCGGCCGCGGTGCTCGTCGTGGCCGCGGTGGGGTCGCTGTCGCAGATCGGCACCGAATTCATGCCCAAGCTCGATGAGGGCTCGATTCTGATTACCACGCGCCGCCTGCCCAGCGTGGGCCTCGAGGATGCCACGAAGCTGTCGCTGGCGGCCGAGCGCATCGTCAAGCAGTTCCCTGAAGTGGTGACCGTGGTAACCAAGGAAGGGCGTCCCGATCTGGCCACCGAAGCAATGGGGCTCTTCGAGGGCGACATGTACGTCATCCTGAAACCGCAGAAGGAGTGGACCACGGCGGGCGATCAGGAAGGGCTCGTGGCGGCCCTCGATTCGGCGCTCCGCGCCGTGCCCGGCCTGTGGATCTCGTTCACGCAGCCGCTGGCCATGCGGCTCGACGAAGCGGAGAGTGGCATCAAGACCGACCTGGGCATCAAGGTGGTCGGCCCTGATCTCGCGCAGAACGAGGCCGTTGCGCAGCGTCTCGAGGCCATTGTGGCGTCCGTGCCCGGCAATGCTGACGTCGCGGTGGAAATCGCCGACGGCAGCGGGCAGGTCCGGATGGAAATCAAGCGTGAGGCGCTGGCTCAGTACGGGCTGTCCGTGGCTGACGTCCGTGACGCGATCGAACTGGCGATGGGGTCGCAGGTCGCGGCCGAACTGATCGACGGCTTCCGTCGCGTGGGCATCGTGGTGCGGCTTCCGGCGGCGTCGCGTGAAGACGCGGCCTCGTTGGCCCGCCTCACCATCCGCGCCCCGAGGGGTGAGCTCGTCCCCCTCGCGGCGGTGGCCGATGTGCAGACCACCACCGGCCCCGAGATGATCGGCCACGAAGACGCGCAGCGTCGCTCACTCGTGTTGAGCAATGTGCGTGGGCGCGATCTGGGCAGCTTCGTACAGGAAGTGCGGGCCCGCATCGCCCGCGACGTGGTGCTGCCGGCGGGGGTGTTTCTGGAATGGGGTGGCCAGTACGAGAATCAGCAGCGCGCGATGTCGCGCCTCACCTTGGTGGTGCCCGGTGCGCTGCTGCTGATCTTCGGACTGCTCTATCTGTCGTTCCGGTCCGTACCGCAGGCGCTGCTGGTGCTGGCCAACGTCCCGTTCGCCCTCGTCGGCGGCGTGGCCGCACTCTGGCTGCGTCAGCTCAATCTCAACCTGTCGGCGAGCATCGGCTTCATCGCACTGTTCGGGATCGCAGTGTTGAACGGTGTCGTGATGGTCGAACATCTCAACCATCTGCGCCACGCACCCGATGCCGACGGCCGCACGGTGCTCGACCGCGTGCTCCTGGGCGCCACCGACCGGCTCCGTCCCGTGCTGATGACCGCGCTGGTGGCCAGCCTCGGATTCGTCCCCATGGCGTTGAGCACGAGCCCCGGCAGTGAGGTGCAGCGTCCTCTCGCCAGTGTGGTGATCGGGGGGTTGATCACCAGCACGATTCTCACGCTGTTCTTGCTCCCCGTGCTGTACGGCTGGCTCGACACCCGACGGGACGCGGCAATGGCTGGCGCCAAGGCCGACCGGTGATCATTTTTTCATCGAGTGGACTCCCTCTGACCCCGAGACGATGAATTCGCCCACCAGCCGCCCGCCGCAGAAGCTGCGCAAGCAGTACGCGAACACCGCGTATCCCCTCGTGGTCCTGAAGTTCGAGGACGGCCACGAGATCAAGGTGTATCAGAACACCGGGAAGGTCTTCGACGTGTGGGCGGGCGAGACCGTCAAGATCATGGCGATGTACGATCCCACCTCGAAGGACTGGGAGCTGGTCGAAGCGAAGAAGGCCGACTCCTTCGAGGACGCCGCAGACTGACGCCCGAGACCCGGGTGCGGATGCGCAGAACGGCTGTCATCGAGGCCGCGTTCGCGCGCGGCGGCGCGGTCGTCGCCCTCGAAAGCTCCGTCCTCGCTCAAGGGCTTCTGCCGCCGCACAATCGCGAGGCGGCCGCGCGCATGATGGCCGCCGTCGAGGCGGCCGGTGCGACGCCCGCCATCACCGCCATCGTGCGCGGCGTGCCGTCGCTCGGCCTCGAACCCGACGATCTCGAGCGCTTTCTGGCGCGGACCGGCGTCCGGAAAGTCTCCGCCCGGGACCTCGGCATCGCCGTGGCGCAACAGGCCGACGGTGCCACCACCGTGGCCGGCACGCTCACCATGTGCGCGCTGGCCGGCATCGAGGTGTTCGCCACGGGCGGCATCGGGGGCGTGCACCGCGATGCCCCCTTCGACGAATCAGCCGATCTGGTGGAGCTTTCGCGCACGCCGGTGATCGTGGTGTGCGCCGGGGCCAAGTCCATCCTCGACCTGCCGGCCACGCTGGAGCGGCTCGAGACCCTGGGCGTACCGGTGGTGGGTTACCGCACCCGCGAACTCCCCGGCTTCTTCTCGGTGCACACGGGGCTGATGCTGACCGCCACGCTGGACACACCGGCGCAGATCGCCGACGCCTGGCGCGCGCACCGGGCCATGGGGTGCCGCGGGGCGATGCTGGTCGTCCAGCCGCCGCCGGCCGATGTCGCGCTCCCCGAGGCGTTGGTCGATGAGGCCACCGTCGCGGCGCTGGCCGCGGCGTCCGCCGCCGGGGTGCGCGGCGGGGCCGTTACGCCATTTCTACTCGCGGACATCCAGCAGCGTACCGCCGGGCGCTCCGTGACCGCGAACCTGGCCTTGCTGGAGCACAATGCCGCCCTGGCCGGGCAGATTGCCGTGGCGCTGGCGGTCGCCCGGTTCGACGCGGCAGCAACATGACGGCATCACGCGTGAACCAAGTAGGTTGTGCATGGTACAATCCGGTAACCCGCTCGCTCCGGAGGTCTGACATCACATGCCCACCCCGTTCCTGAGTTCCGAGGAATACGACGAGCGTGCGCACGCCCTCTACGACGAGGGCAAGTACGATGAGGCGCTCGTGTTGCTGCGTGAGGCCGTGGCGCTGTACCCCAGCGCCGTCGAGCTGCACGTGGGTTTCGGGTATGCGCGACTCGCCCGTGAGGAGTACGCGTGGGCGCGGCGCAGCTTCGATGACGCGCTCGTGCTCGACCCCGATCACGAGGATGCGCTGGCTGGACTCGGTGAGGTCCTGCTCAAGTTCGGGCAGGTGGACGCCGGTGTGCGCACCTTCGAGCGCACGATCACGTTGGGCTACGACGACGACGTCGATCTCATGCTGCAGATCGGTCGCGCGCTCTTCCGCGAAGGGTTTGTGGACGTCTCGCTGGCCTACTTCGAGCGGGCCGTGGCGAACGCTGCCGATTCGGCCGAAGCGGTGGCCTGTCTGGGCTACGCGCAGCATCGCCTGCTGCGTGACCCGGAGGCGATCGCCTCGCTGCGCCACGCGCTGGCGCTCGACCCGCAGTTCGCGGAGGCGCGCGTGTATCTGGCCAACCTCATGTACGATGCTGGCGACCTCGACGAGGCCCTGGCGGAATTCGAAAAGACCTCGCCACCGGACCACTGGGACGAGCTGGGGATCTGGCGTCTCATCGAGCTCAAGAAGTCGGTGTACAAGCTGGATGACACCGACGGCGAGCTGAAGCCGTGGGAATTGCGCCTGATCGAACTCGCCGGGGAAACGGACGACATCGACGATCTCCTCGAGGAAGTCGAGCAGTCGCTGTTCGAGCAGGACACCGCCGACCTGCCCGAGGAGAAGGAGCAGCTCGAGGCACTCGGCACCCTGCTCACCGGCCTCGTGACGCAGCATCAGGGCGAACAAGCGGAGCCGACGTCCACGGATGTGCTGGCGGCCGAAACCACGCATCGCGTGATCATGCGCGACGGCACGGTGTTCGAGGGCACGTGGGTCGCGATTGTGGAATCACTGCGTGACGCGCGCGATGCCGGTCGTCCGTTGCCCGAGTTCATGGCGGCCGAAGCGCGGCGGTACTACGGGGCCACGGGCATGTCCGTGGCGTCCGACGCGCCGGAGACGTTTCTCCGTGGCGGCGCCGACGCGGGTATGCTGCGGATCGTGCGGTAGTGCGCGACGCGCTTGCGCTGCACCGCGACACGGTGCGTGAGGTGCTGCCGAACGGCCTCACCCTCCTCGTGCGCCGTGATCCGTCGGCGCCGGTGGTGTCCATCGTCACGCACGTGAAGGTCGGCTACTTCGACGAACCCGATGACGTGGTCGGCATCGCCCACGTGCTCGAACACATGTTCTTCAAGGGCACCCCCACCCGCGGCGTGGGGCAGATCGCGCGCGAGACCAAGGCCTACGGCGGCTATCTCAACGCCCATACGATCTACGACCACACCACGTACTACACCGTGCTGCCGTCGTCGTCGTTCGAGCAGGGGCTCGAGATTCAGTTCGATGCGTACGCCCGGTCGGTGATCGATGCCGACGAACTCGGGCGCGAACTCGAAGTCATCATCGAGGAGACGAAGCGCAAGCGCGACACGGCCTCGTCGATGGCCATCGAAACGCTGTATGCGGTGCTGCACGACCGGCATCGCATCCGACGCTGGCGCATGGGCGAAGAGGCGGGGCTACGCGCGCTCTCGCGTGACCAGCTCACGGCGTTCTACCGTCGCTGGTACCGTCCCGACAATACGGTGCTCTGCATCGTCGGGGACGTGGACGTGGACCGGGTGCGGCAGGCCGTCGCGGCGCGCCACGGACAGCTGGAGCCCGGCGCGCCCGCGCGCGATCACGGCCCGGTGGACACGGTGCGGCCCGGCTTCCGCCGGCGTGAGTGGAGCGGGGACATCGCGCAGCAGCACGTGGCCTTCGGGTGGCGTGCCCCGTCGCTCACGCATCCCGACACCCCTGCGCTCGAACTCGCCGGTCTCGTGCTCGGCTCGGGGCGCGCATCACGGCTCTATCGTGCCGTACGCGAACGGCAGCTGGCGTCGTCGGTCGGCGCGTGGCACTACACGGCGGGAGATCTCGGGGTCTTCGTCGCGCACGCCGAGGCGCCGGCGGCGCAGGCCCGCGAGGCTGCGCGGGCCATGTGGCGGGAACTGCAGGCCGCGCGCCACGACGGCGTCCGCCCCGACGAAGTGGCGCGGGCCCAGAGCATCATCGAGGCACGTTGGCTGCACCGTCTCGAGAGCATGGACGGGCAGGCCACGTACCTGGCCTCGTGGGAAGCGGAGGGCGGACTCGAGCTCGCCAGCCGCTACTACGACCGACTGCTCTCGTTGCAGCCGGCCGACCTGCAGGCGGCGCTCGAACGCCACCTCGATCCCGAGCAGGTGTCGGTGATTTCGTATCGCCCCACCGGTGCCGCGCCGCTCGCCGAGGACGACGACGCCCTGCGGGCGATGCTGCGCGGCGAGGCCTCGCACGGGAGCCGTGTGGTGGTTGAGCGGGCGCTCGAAGCCGCGGGGCACGACGTGCGTCTGGGAGCGCCCGCGGTGCATACCGGGATGCTGCCGGAACGGGTGGAAGGCGACGTGCACGTGTACCGGACCGCGCACGGCGTGCCGGTGCTCGTGCTGCCGCGCCCCGATGCCCCGCTGGTAAACATCGGGGTGTTCCAGCGCGGTGGCACCTGCGCCGAGCCGGCGGGGCATGAGGGGTTGGCCCGGATCACGGCGCAGGCCATGCTCAAGGGCACGGCCTCGCGTACGGCGGCGCAGATCGCCGAGGCCGCGGAAGCTTTGGGTGGCAGCATCGGCGTGGGGACTGCCCTCGAGAGTCTGAGTTGGTCCATGTCGGTCCCCGTCCGGCACGTCGTGACGGCCACCGCGCTGCTGGCTGACGTCCTGCAACAGCCCACGTTCCCCGACGAGGCCGTGGCCACCGAGCGTGCGCTCGCGCTCGCGGACGCCACGCGGGTGCGCGACGACATGTATCGCTGGCCGATGCGGCTGGCGGCGATGGCGGCGTATGGCGCCCATCCGTATGCCCGCTCGGTGGTCGGCACCGACACGTCGCTGCCGCAGGTGGATGCGGCGGCCGTGCGTGCCTTCCACGCGGCGCAGGTGCTGCAGGGCGCGTCGGTGATCGCGGTGGTGGGTGACGTGCGCCCCGACGAGGTGGCGGATGTGGTGGCGCGTGCCTTTCCGCAGTTGCAGGCGCGGCGTGACACGCCGCCGTCGCCGGTGGAGTGGCCGACCGAGGTCCATGCGCGGCATGAGACGCGCGCCAAGAAGCAGACGGCACTGGCGCTGCTCTTTCCCGGCCCGGCGCGCGACGACGACGATCGGTTTGCCGGCCGGGTGCTGTCGGCCGTGGCCAGCGGTCTGGGCGGACGGTTCTTCGAGCAGCTGCGCGACAAGCAGTCGCTGGCGTATACCGTCAGCGCGTTCCCCATCGAACGACGGGCCGGCGGGGCCTTTGCCGCCTACATCGCCACGTCGCCCGCGCGCGAGGACGAGGCCCGCGACGGACTGCTGGCCGAGTTCGCCAAACTGCGCGCCGCGCCGCCCAGCGAGGAGGAGCTCGCGCGGGCGCGGCAGTACCTCATTGGCAGCCATGCCATCGCCCAGCAGTCGGGCAGTGACGTGATGGCCGATCTGGTCGATGCGTGGTTGTTCGGGGCCGGTTTGCACGAACGGCACGACGTGGTGCCGCGGCTGGCGGCGGTGAACGCCGAGGCCGTGCTGCGCATGGCGCAGACGTATTTCGATCCGTCGCGGGTGGCGGAAGGACTCGTGCGCGGCCAGTCAGGGTGAGGTGAGCGGTCGCGCGTCGGAGCGCCCCTCGGGGCGCACGTCGCGCATCTGTCGGGCGGCGGCGGCGAGCGCGGGGACGGCGGCGCGCAGGCGCCCGTTGGCCGCGCGGAGCCCAGTCCATCCGTCGTAGTCGGCGGGGTCGCCCAGCAGCGCGGCGTTGATCCACGGGCGGCGTGAGCCCCACGCCAGCGTATGCCGCATGGCGGACAGCTGGGCGTCATCCCCATGCGCGTGTGGCAGTCCGCCCACGTTCACCAGCCAGTGCGGCATGCGGCCGCCACCACCGGCCTGTGCGGCGCGGTGCCACCGGTCGAGCGCACGCAGGCGGGCATCCACCGACGGCAGCCCCGAGAACGATGGGTAGATGGCCGCGCCCACGAGTTCGACGGGGGACTGCGCCGCGGCCGCCCACGCATACACGGCGCTGTCCGTGGCGTCGAGCCGCGTGGCACTCCACCCGAGGCGCGTGCGCGGACGGACGCGCGCCACCGTCTCGGCGCTCCGCCGCAGCATCTGCCGCCACCAGGCCGGCATGGCTGACGGCCCACCGATCACCGATGGCAGCGGATCGGGGAGCGCGGGGAAGATGACGTCCGGCCCGATGCGCCGGAGCACGCGCTCCAGCGCCGCCTGTCGGGCCGCGTCGTCGGTGGGGGTGGGCCGGCGCCCGAGGCGCAGCGCGAAAGCCACGCGCACACTGTCGTCGCGCAACGACTGCAGCACCCGCGCCAGCGAGTCGAGCGCCCCACCCCGTGCGCCGTCTTCGTCGAGGACGACGAGGACAATCTCGGGGGCGAAGGCCTCGGCCAGACGGCGATCGGCCAGCACGGCGCGGGCCGGCGGCGGACCGTCGAGCACCGGGAACAGGCGGAGCCCAAGGGCGAAGTCCCCCGCGGGGCGCGCCTGCATGGGCTCCCGGCGGGCGGCCGCATAGCTCTGCACGGCGGCCATGCCGCGGGGCCACTCGAGCACGAGCAGGGTGAAGCACGCCGTGGCGGCGAGCACGAGCAGCGCACGCGCCGCGCCGGACAGCCGCCAGCGCGCCGGATACGCCGGGGCGATGATCGGGACCAGCGCCGCCAGCGGAGACACCAGCGCCGCGCGGCCGATCGTCATCCCCATCATCACGTCGCGCGCGGCGACCGCCGCCTGAAACGGCAGCGGTGCGGCCCCGTACTGCGCCACCAGAAAATCGCCGATCGCGATCACCGCCACGGCCACGTCGTACAGCAGGATCGGCAGGGCGACCACCACCGACACGAGGCGGCGACCCAGCGAATACAACACCTGCAGCACGAAGGCGACGGCGACGAGCGGCATCAGCCAGGTGATGCCACCGATCGCGCGCGCGCCCGTCTCGGTCCCGGTCGCTACGGAAACGAGCAGCGCCGGGGCAACGAGCAATCCGCAGAACGCGGTGATGTGCGTAAACGGACGCGGCGCTTCCCGCCGCGCCGCGATCCAACCGGCCAGCGCGATGTCCCACGCCAGCACGGCCAACGCAACACCGGGGATGAGCAGCGTCAGCGGATCGGTCATGCGGTCACGATACCCATGGCGCGGCGCGGCTGGCACCCCGCGCCATGGGGTACGTAGTTTGCTACATGCCCCACCCCGAAACGCCGACCGTGCTCACGGTGCCCAATCTGGTGTCCACGTCACGCGTGGTGCTGGCGGTGGGGTTTCTGGCCATCGACGCGGTACCGGTGCGGCTGACGCTGCTGTGCGTGGCGGCGCTCACCGATTTTCTGGACGGCTGGATCGCGCGCCGGACGAAAGTGGTGTCGCGCTTCGGTGCCCTGATCGATCCGGTCGCCGACCGGTTCTTCGTGCTCTGCGTGGTGATCAGCTACGTGCTGGGCGCGCAGCTCACCGCGTGGCAGGCGGTGGCGATCTTTTTCCGCGACATCATGTCGCTGATCGGATGGTTCGTGGCGCGCAACGTGAGTTGGCTGCGCCCCATCCGGTTTCGGGCGCGCCCGCTCGGCAAGGTCGTGACGGCGCTGCAATTCGCGACGTTCGTGGCGGTGCTGCTGCTCCCCGCGTCGGTCGATGGCCTCGTGCTCGTCGTCGGTGTGCTCGGGCTGATCGCCACCATTGACTACACGCTGATGCTGTGGCGCGAACGGGTGCGCGAGGACCGACGCTGATCGGCGGCACCATGGCGTGAACGACGAACGCCTCCCGGAGGAGGCGTTCGATGTATCACACGTGGTGCCGTTCGCACAGCGTGGATCATGTGGTGCATCAGCGTGATTCGGACGCCAGGGGCCCACGGAGGGGGCCGACGCCGGGGCGCTTCGATCAGACCGCGGCCGCTTCCTGCGCCTGCTTTCTGGTCGGCTGGGCAAACCGCTCACCCAGGGTGCGCAATTCGGCAATTTCCGGAGCCTTGATCTCAGGGTAGCGCCCCGAGAGGTACTCCATCGTGTTGTCGAACCACTCCTTTTGGTCGTCGGGGTGACACCCGATCACACCACACTGCATGATCTGCTGAAAGAGCTCATCACGGGCCTCTTGATACGGCGAGGACACCATGGAATCACGACGCGGACGAAGCTTGGGCTTGGCCATTTCCTCTGGGTAGTGCGTCGAACATCGCTGCCGGGGATCTCCGGATCAGCCTGTTAATCATAATGGAACGGACACCGGCTTCCTAGTGGCGTCCTGAGTTGATTACGCCAGCCACGCCTGTAATGCTGAAATCACGGCGAGCGGAGCCACCTCGGCGACGAGCGAGCCCCTCGCCTGCACGGTGAGCGGGCGCACCGTGGCGTTCGGCAGCGCCACGCGCCATCCGCGCAGGCGGGCGACCGTCTCGTCGCCCCGCTCCGCGCCGACCCAGAGCAGCACGTCCGCCGCAACGTCCCCGATGCGCTGGCGCTCCTCGTCGGACAGCGCCACGGCGCTGGCCAGTTGCAGCAACTGTGCCGCGCCGTCGTTGCCGACGAACGGGGCGAGGTAGCGCGCGATCAACCGGTCCGGCATACGCGCCGGCTGGGACACCTCCCGGCGCAGCAGTGGCTCGAGCAGCGGCCGCGCGCCGAACAGCGTGTTGGCCGCGAGCGCCGAGCGGACCGACGTGCGCTGGAGTACGCGGATCCCGGGCCCCGGCAGATCGTCCGGGTCGGGGGGCTCCAGCAGCGCGATCTTTCGGGTGCGCGCCGGCCGTTGCGCGGCCAGCAGCAGTGCGACCAGCCCGCCGATGTCCTGGCCGACCACCGCGGCTTCCGGCAGGCGGAGCGCCGTGAGCGCCTGCTCCACGTACTGCGCCTGCGCACCCAGCTCGTACGAGACGTCGGCCGGCCGATCGGATTCGCCATGCCCCATCAGATCGACGGCGATGACCGTATAGCCGGCCTCCGCCAGCCGCGGCGCGACGGCACGCCACAGGAACGTGCAGGTGCCGAACCCATGCAGCAGCACGACCGGGGGGCCGGCCCGTCCGACGCGTTCCACGTGCAGCGACCCGGCGCCGACCGGCACCCGCAGATGTTCGGAGTACATGCGTTGCAGGATAGCGCCGACCGCCGTGCAGCGGATAGCTTATCGCCTCCGGCCGGTCAGCGATGCGCGTTGGCCCACGGCAGGATCAGAGTAACGACCGGCAGGCCGCCGGATGACGACGAGGAGATCGCGTGGCAAAGGCAACCCCGAAGAAATCGAAGAACGCATTCCTGCCGATCGTGCTGGTCGTGCTCGCCGTCGGCGGCGCCGGCATCTGGTACGCGATGCAGAACAAGCCGAAGCCGATCGATCTGGCCCCCGGCACCCCGCTCCCCGCTGCCGAAGGGCACCTGCGTGGCGATCCGAACGCGGCCGTCACGATCATCGAGTTCGCCGACTTCGAGTGCCCCGGCTGCGGCCAGTTCGCCGCCCTGCAGGGTCCCGACGTCAAGGCGCGCATCATCGACGCGGGGCTCGCGAACTTCCGGTTCTACGACTTCCCGCTCACCTCGATCCACCAGAACACGATGGCGGCGCACCTCGCCGCGTCCTGCGCCGGTGATCAGGGCAAGTTCTGGGAAATGCACGACCTGCTCTTTGCCGGACAGATGGACTGGAACACGCAGGCCACTACGAATCCGCGCAAAGTCTTCGACAGCTACGCGGGGCAGCTGGCCCTCGACTTGGCGGCGTACAACAGCTGCTTCGACACGCAGAAGCATGTCCCGCAGATCCGGGCCAACGCCGCCGCGGGCGTCGAGCGCGGGGTGAGCAGCACGCCGACGCTGGTGATCGGGAGCCGCGTTTATCCCGGTGGCCTGACGTTCGACCAGATCAAGGCCGTTGTCGACAGCCTCCGCGCGGCGGCTCCGGCAGCGCCAGCGGCCACGGCCGCTCCAGCGGCACCGGCCGCGAAGTAGCCGCCGCCGGTCAGCCGTGGCGCCGTCGCGCCGCGGCCTCGTCGAGTCGCAGTTCCGGCATGGGCACCGCTTCGGCGGTGCCCTCGTCGTGTGCGGCTGGCACCAGCGCATCGCCCAGCGTTACCAGGGCCCGCGTGGCCACCACTGACGCCAGCGGCTCGGGCACTGCCATCTCGCGCACATAGATGTCGAGCGCGCGCTCATAGCCCACATCGGGGGACAGCGTGTCCACGAACAGCAGCGCGTTCTCCACGTGTGTCCGGATGAGCGCTTCTTCGGCGCGCGCCTGCAGTAACCGCACCCGCTGCTCGGCGTCGGCCGACAGCTTGCGGGGGAAGAGCGTTTCGGGAAAGAGTCTGTTCAGTATGGACATAAAATCAGTGGAGACGAATTTCGCGGTGCACGTGCGCGGCCGCGGTGCGCGGCATCACCGTCCTGCGAAAGTCGTGCCGCCGGCGACGCGTCAGGACTCCTGCGCCTCGTATTGCTCCTTCAACGCCGCCACCACGGATGGGTCGGCCAGCGTCGTGGTGTCACCCAGCGCGCGCCCTTCCGCGATGTCCCGCAGCAGGCGACGCATGATCTTGCCCGAGCGCGTCTTCGGCAGATCGGCGCTGAACAGGATGTCGTCGGGGCGGGCGATGGCGCCGATCTTCATCGCCACATGGTCGCGCAGCTCGTCGCGCAGGCTACTGCTCGGCGTAAACCCGGCCCGCAGCGACACGAACGCGGCGATCGCCTGACCCTTGATCTCGTGGGCCTTGCCGACCACCGCTGCTTCGGCCACCGCCGGGTGATCCACCAGTGCGCTCTCCACTTCCATCGTCCCGATGCGGTGCCCGGCGATGTTGAGCACGTCATCGACGCGCCCCAGAATCCAGAGGTAGCCTTCGGCATCGCGCTTGGCGCCGTCGCCGGAGAAGTACAGGTCGGGGCGATCGGGCCACTTCGAGAAATAGGTCTCGACGTAGCGGGCGTCGTCGCCCCAGATGGTGCGCGCCATGCTGGGCCATGGATACGTGATCGCGAGCAGACCGCCGCCCACGCCGACGTCGTTGCCGGCGGTGTCGAGCAATGCGGTCTTGATGCCGGGGAATGGCGTGGTGGCCGAGCCGGGCTTGGTCGCGGTGACACCCGGCAGCGGCGAGATCATGATCGCCCCTGTTTCCGTCTGCCACCACGTGTCCACCACCGGACACCGCTCCTTCCCGATGTGCTTGTGGTACCACATCCACGCTTCGGGATTGATCGGTTCACCGACCGAGCCGAGCAAACGCAGCTCCGACAAATCGTGCTTCTCGACGTACGGCGTGCCCCACTTCATGAAGGCGCGAATCGCCGTCGGCGCGGTGTAGAAAATCGACACACCATAGCGCTCGCAGATCTGCCAGAAGCGATCCTTGTCCGGCCAGTCGGGGGCTCCTTCGTACACCACTTGCGTAACGCCATTCGCCAGCGGGCCATACACCAGATACGAGTGTCCGGTGATCCAGCCGACGTCGGCGGTGCACCAGTACACGTCCTCTTCCTTCAAGTCGAACACGTACTTGGTGGTGCTCGCCACGCCGGTCATGTAGCCGCCGGTGGTGTGCACGACGCCCTTCGGTTTGCCCGTCGTGCCCGACGTGTAGAGAATGAACAGCACGTCCTCGGCGTCCATCGCTTCGGGTTCGCAATACTTCGGCACCTGCCGCTTCATGCGATGCCACCAGTGATCGCGACCATCCTGCATCTCGGCGAACGTTTCGTCGCCCACGCCACTCCGGCCGCGCATCACGACCAGCATGTGCTCGATGGTCGGGCACTCCGCGACGGCGGCGTCGGCGTTGCGCTTGAGCGGCACGATCTGCCCGCGGCGGTAGCCGCCGTCGGCGGTGATCAGCACCTTGCAGCCGCAGTCGTTGATGCGGTCGCGCAGCGAATCCGGCGAGAACCCGCCGAACACCACCGTGTGCACCGCGCCGATGCGCGCGCAGGCCAGCATGGCGATGATGGCTTCGGGGATCATGGGCAGGTAGATCGCCACGCGATCGCCCTTCACCACGCCGAGCTTCTTGAGCATGTTCGCCGCGAGATTCACTTCGCGGTACAGGTCCCAATACGTGTAGGTGCGACGGTCACCGGGTTCCCCTTCCCAGATGATCGCGGCCTTGTTGCGACGCGGGCCATGAATGTGGCGATCCACACAATTCACCGACGCGTTGAGCAGCCCGCCCTGAAACCACTTCGCGTGTGGCGGCGTCCACTCCAGCACCGAATCCCACGGCTTGCTCCACGTCAGTTCGCCGGCCTCGCGCGCCCAGAAGCGCACCGGGTCCATCGCGGCGTCGTCGTGCAGGCGCGAATCGTGCACGCGGGCGGTGGCGCTGAAGGCGGCGGGCGCGGGGAAGGAGCGCGTTTCCTGCAGAAGGACGTCGATGTCGCTCATGGAGACCAGGTATCCGGTACGTACCGGCGCAGTGGGGTGTCCAACGGGGAGTGGGCAGATCGCGGTGGTTCGCGTGTCGCGAGCCATCCCGCGCCCTGCTAATGTAGAGCCATGCAGTTACCCCGCGTAACAGGTGCGCCCGATAGCGCGTTCGCTCCCGCGTCCGGCCCGGCCCTCACGGCCGAGGCGCTCGTACGCGCGTTTGGTGGCCGCCGCGCCGTGAACGGGGTGTCGCTCACGCTGCACACAGGCGCCTGTCTGGCCCTCTTTGGGCCCAATGGTGCGGGCAAGACGACCTTGCTGCGCCTGCTGGGCGGGTTGCTCAAGCCCACCACCGGGGCCACCCGGCTGCACGGCCAGCCGCTCCCCGGTGAGGCGGAGACGCGACGCCTGGTGGGACTGATCTCGCATCACGCCATGCTGTATCCGGCGCTGTCGGTGCGCGAGAACGTGCGCTTTGCCGCCGAGTGCCAGGGCGTGATCGATGCCGACGCGGCCACGACGCGCGCCCTGACACAGCTGCGGGTGCTCGATCGGGCTGACACGGCGGTGCGCTACCTGAGTCGCGGATTACAACAGCGCGTGTCGATTGCGCGGGCGCTGGTGCATGGGCCGCAGTTGGTGCTGCTCGACGAGCCGTACACCGGGCTCGACGAAACCGGTGCCCAGGCGCTCACCGATGCGCTGGGCGCACTCAAGGCCAACGGGGCCACGCTGGTGCTGGTCACCCACAATCTGAGCGAAGGGCTCGCGTTGGCCACCCATTCGGCGATCATGCAGAGCGGCAAGTTCGTGGATGAGCAGCCGGTGTCGCCCGCCGGTTTCGACGTGCCGGCGTATCAGGCGAAGTATCGGGCGCTCGTGCATGAGGGGCTGGCGTGAGCGTTCCCCGCGTAAGCGCGACCCATCGGGCGCCGTCGTACCTCGCCGATGCGTGGCGCATTGCCCGCAAAGACCTGCTGATCGAGTTCCGGACCCGGAGCGCGTTTCTGGCGGCCACGGTGTTCGCGGTGCTGGCGGTGGTGATCTTCCGTTTCACGTGGGATCCCACCGCCATTCCGGCCATGGACCTCGCGCCCGGGGTGTTGTGGGTGATTTTCACCTTCTCGGGGCTGCTGGGGCTCAACCGTTCCTTCGGGCTGGAGCTGGCCGAGCGGGCCTATGACGGCCTGCTGGCCTCGCAGGTGTCCCGTGAGGCCATCTTTACCGGCAAGGTGATCGCGAACCTGGTGTTCGTGGTGTGCGTTCAGGCGTTAGCGCTTCCCGCCGTGGCGCTCTTCTTCGATCTTCCCGTGGGCCCGTCGTGGGGGATCATCGTGGGCATCGTGCTGCTCGCGTCCCTCGGGTTATCGGCGGTCGGGACACTGTTCGCGGCGATCGCGTCGAACACGCGGTTGGCCGAGTTGCTGTTGCCGATGATGACGCTGCCGTTTTTTGTGCCGCTGGTGATTCCCGCGGCGCAGGCCACGGCGGTGGTGTTGCGTGGTCAGCCCATTGCCGATGGCATGGCGTGGCTGAAAGTGTTGCTGGCGTTCGATCTCGTGTTTGTGTCAGCCTGTATCGTGGTGTTTCCGTTCACCATCGAGGAGTAGGTATGTCGTCGGTGTCGTCTGCTGCCCCGCGTCCGGTCACGCTGCCGGAGCCCAAGGGATTCGATGCATTCCTCGCCATCGCCATTGTGGCGGTGATCGCGGCGTGTGTGCGCGCGCTGTATTTCACGCCCATCGATGCGATGCTGGGCGCGGCCCAGAAGATTTTCTACGTGCACGTGCCGGCGGCCATCATCGGGTTGTACGTCGCCTGCGGCTTGCTGTTCGTGAGCAGCATCATGTACCTGTGGATCAAGGACGAGCGACTCGATCGTCTCGCCGAATCATCGGCGGAAGTGGGGCTGGTGTTCATGGGCATCGTCCTGGTGACCGGCCCCGTATGGGCGCGGACCAGCTGGGGCACGTGGTGGGTGTGGGAAGCGCGCATCACCAGCACGCTGTTTTTGTGGCTGTTGGTGGTGGGGTACCTTGTGTTGCGCAGTGGGGTGGAATCGGTCGAGGTGCGCGCGCGCTTGTCGGCGGTGATGGGCTCGCTGGCCGCGCTGCTGGTGCCGTTCATTCACCTCACCGTGAAGCTGTTCCGCGGCATGCATCCCGAGCCCGTCGTGCTGGCGCCGGAAAAGCCCAAGATGCCGCCCGAAATGCTGCTGTCGTTCGGCGTGGCGATGGTGGCGTTCCTGCTGCTGTTTTTTGCGTTGCTGCGGCTGCGCTTGCGCTGGGCGACGCTGCGCGACGCGCGGGCGGCCATGGAGGCCGCGTGATGGTGTCGTTCAGTGGGTTCCCGGCGGCGTTGCCCTTGCTCACCGCGGCCACGGTGCAGGACACCGCTGGCACCGTGGCGTATGTGCCCAAGGCCGGTGGTCCGCCCGACAGCAGCGGCTACATGTGGGCCGGCTACGCTATCACGGCGGCGGCGTACGGTGGGTACATCGTGCTGTTGCTCCGTCGTATGGCGCGGGCGAAGCGCGGGCGATAATCGGTTGGTGACGACTCTGTGATCATGGCCCGGCCCCCGGCCCGCGCACCGGAGCCCCAGCCGCTCGCCGGTGTGCGCATCGCCGTGACCCGCGCCGGGGAGCGTGGATCACCGCTGGCGGCGGCGCTGCGGGCGAAGGGCGCCACCGTGCACGAGGTGCCGCTCACCCGTATCGAAACGCTCGACCTCGCGCCGCTGCACGAGGCCGTGCGGCGCCTCGTCGAGTTCGACTGGATCCTGCTCACCAGCGTCAACGCCGTGGCGCATCTGGCCCGCGTGGTCGCCGAGCGGGGGGCGGAGGCGGCCATGGCCACCCGTCGGCTGGCCGTGGTGGGCGCCGCCACCTCGGCGGCGGCGGACGGCCACGGCTGGCGCACCCCGACCGTCCAGCCGGAGAACGCGCAGGCCGTGGGGATGCTCGATGCCATGGCCAGTCGCTCCGACATCGAGGGGGCGCGCATGCTGTACCCGTGCGCGGCGGGCGCGCGTGATGTGCTGCCCGACGGACTGCGGGCGCTCGGCGCACTGGTGGAGAGCGTGCCCGTATATCGCAGTGCCCCCGACCCCGACGGGCAGGCCCGGGTGCGGGCGCTGGTGCAGTCGGGGGAGATCGATCTGGTGACCGTGGCGGCCCCCAGTGCGGTGGACGCGCTGCTGGACGCGCTGCCGCCGGAGCACGCCGGACGTCTGCCGCTGGCCTGCATCGGGCCGGTCACGGCGCGGGCCGCCAAGGTGGCCGGGTTCCCGGTCCGCGTGGAGTCGACGGCGGCGACGATCGAGGGATGGGTGCAAAGCATCGTGAAGGCCTGCGGCGTGTAGCGGGCCGACCCGCTGCGAATGGCGGGTGCGGGCCGTAAGTTGTGGCATGACTGATCTCGTCGTCCGTATCGGGACGCGTTCCTCCGAATTGGCGCTGCGTCAGGCGCGCCAGGTAGCCGCCGCGCTGGCCGCACGCGGGGTGGCCTCCGAACTCGTGGAGTACACCACCATCGGCGATCGCATCCTCGATCGCCCGCTCAACGCCATCGGCGAAAAGGGGCTCTTCACCGCCGAACTCGAAGCCGACCTGATTGCCGGTCGCACCGATTGTGCGGTGCATTCGCTGAAGGATCTGCCCACGGCCGATCCCGAGGGACTCACGATCGTGGCACTGCTCGAGCGCGAGGATCCGCGCGATGCGCTGGTGGTGGGGCCGAATACCACCGCGCGCACGCTGCTGGAGCTGCCGAAGGGGGCGAAGGTGGGCACCTCGTCGCTGCGCCGTCGCGCCCAGTTGCGTGCACTGCGCCCCGACTTCGATGTGCGCGAACTGCGCGGCAACGTGGGCACGCGCTTGCGGAAAATCGATGCCGGTGAAGTGGACGCGGCGCTGCTTGCCGCGGCCGGTTTGCGTCGGCTGGGATTGGGTGAGCGCATTGTCGCGTTCATGGACCCGCCCGATTGGATTTCGGCGCCCGGTCAAGGCGCGATCGCGGTGCAGGCGCGCGCGAACGACGAGCGCATGACGGCGATTCTCGCCGCGCTTGATCACGCGCACACGCGCGCGGCCGTCACGGCTGAACGCGCGCTGCTGGGCGCGCTCGAAGGTGGCTGTCAGGTGCCGATCGGCGCCTGCACCACGTACGACGCGAAATACGGACCGATGCTGCACGGCATCATCGCGTCGATCGATGGCGTGTCGGTGGTGCGCGGTGGGTTGCCGATCAACGCCGCCGATCCGGCGTCGAGCGGACGTGAATTGGCGCGGCAGCTGCACGCCGCCGGCGGTGCGGGCATTCTGGAAGAGTTGCGCGAAGAGCTGGCGGCTACCGCCGCTGCGCGCGCGGCCGAGAAGGCGGCGGCAAGCGCGACCACCGCAGGAGCCGAGTAATGCCGATGCGCATGCGTCGCTTGCGGCGCACCGAGGCGCTTCGTCGCATGGTGCGCGAAACACGGCTCGATCCGGCGCAGTTCATCTGGCCGTTGTTCGTGCGCTCGGGCAGCGGCGTGCGCGTGCCGATCGGCTCGATGCCGGGTGTGTCGCAAACGTCCGTGGACGAGCTGCTGCGCGACGCCGAGAAAGCGGTGGCGGCGCAGATCGGTGGCATTCTGCTGTTCGGCATTCCCGACACCAAAGACGCGACCGGTTCGTCGGCGTGGGATCCGCAGGGGCCGGTGCCCGCCGCGGTGCGCGCCGTGAAGCGCGAGTTCCCGCAGCTCGTGGTGGTGACCGACGTGTGCATGTGCGAGTACACCGATCACGGACACTGCGGCTTGCTCACGTCGTCAGGTGAAGTGGATAACGACGCCACGCTGGAGCTGCTGTCGCGCGAGGCGCTGGCGCACGCGGAAGCCGGTGCCGACATCGTCGCGCCCAGCGACATGATGGATCTGCGTATCGGGCACATGCGCCGTGCGCTCGACGGGGCCGGCTTCACGCAGACGCCGATCATGAGCTACGCCGCCAAGTACGCGTCGGCGTTCTATGGCCCGTTCCGCGAAGCCGCCGAATCGACACCGGCCTTCGGCGATCGTCGCAGCTATCAGATGGATCCGGCCAACGGCCGTGAGGCGCTGCGCGAAGTGGCGCTCGATGTGGAAGAGGGCGCCGACATCCTGATGGTGAAGCCGGCCGGCGCGTACCTCGACATCATCGCCGCGGTGAAACGCGAGACGCAGATGCCGCTCGCCGCGTATCAGGTGAGCGGTGAGTACTCCATGATCAAGGCCGCTGCCGAACGCGGCTGGATCGACGGCGATCGCGCGATGATGGAATCGCTGGTGGCCATTGCCCGCGCCGGAGCAGATATGACGATCACCTACTTTGCGCTTGAAGCGGCCGCTGCTCTGCGGAACCGCTGAACGCGCCGTTTTCCTCCATCCCCTCGGTCATGCACAATCCCTGGCGCGACATGCCCCCCGGCCCCAACGCGCCGGAGCTGGTCACGGCGATCATCGAGATTCCGGCCGGCTCGCGCAACAAGTACGAGCTCGACAAGGAATCCGGTCAGTTCAAGCTCGATCGCGTGCTCTACTCGGCCGTGCACTACCCGGGTGATTACGGATTCATTCCGCGCACGCTGCACGAGGATAACGATCCCCTCGACATTCTCGTGCGCATCAACGAGCCCACGTTTCCCGGCTGCCAGATCACCTGCCGCCCGATCGGCGTGCTGAAGATGCTGGACAAGGGTGAGCCCGACGAGAAGATCCTCGCCGTGCCCAGCGACGATCCGTATCACAACGACATTTACGACATCGCCGACATGCCGGCGCACTACCTCAAGGAAATCGAACACTTCTTCGGCATCTACAAGGACCTCGAAGGCAAGCGCGTCGAGATTCAGGGATGGGAGAAGAGCGAGTTCGCGTTCAAGGTGATTCAGCGGTCGATTGAGCGGTACGCGGAAGTCTATCTGAAGAAAGAGTGATTGCGACGGTAAACTGCAAACTGCAAACTGCAAACTCCCTAGGGAGCAGGGGGGAGGGTTTCAGGAAAGAGGAAGCAGGTGAACCGCGCGTGGTTCCTGCTTCCTGCCCCCTGATACCCTCCCTCCTGCTTCCTAGGGAGTTCGCAGTTTAGAGTCTACAGTTCGCCGTTTACCGTGCCGCAGCTTGCTTCATCACCAGCGCCGCATTGATCCCGCCAAACCCGAAACTGTTCGACAGCACCACCTTCGGACTCAACTCCCGGCCATGGTGCGGCACGAAATCCAGATCGCACCCCTCGGCGGGCGTGTCCAGGTTCAGAGTAGGAGGAATCCAGCCGCGCGAGATCGTGAGCGCGCTGATCGCCGCTTCGAAGGCGCCAGAGGCGCCGAGCGCGTGGCCGTAGTAGCCTTTCGTGCTCGACACCGGGATGCGGTACGCGTGGTCGCCGAACACCTGCTTGATCGCCATCGTTTCCGTGGGATCATTCAGCGGTGTGCTGCTGCCGTGGGCATTGATGTAGTCGACGTGCTCCACGCTCACCGATGCATCACGCAGGGCGTTGCGCATGCAGCGCGCGGCTTGGGCGCCGTCGGGGCGCGGGGCGGTCATGTGATGCGCGTCGTTGGTGGTGCCGTAGCCGCCGAGCTCCGCGTAAATGCGCGCCCCGCGCGCCTCGGCGTGCGACCACTCCTCCAGCAGCAGGACCGCACCACCTTCGCCCATCACGAAGCCGTCGCGGTCGGCATCGAACGGACGCGACGCGCGGGCCGGATCATCGTTGCGCGTGGACATGGCGCGGATGAGCGCGAACGCGCCAAAGCACAACGTGGCGAGTGGCGCTTCCGAGCCGCCGGCCAGCATCACGTCGGCGTAGCCATCGC
>JARIEX010000215.1 GCA_031127095.1 Gemmatimonadota bacterium | reverse complement strand
CGCTTCGCCAGCGGGAGCGATCGCCCCCGGTCGGTCTCGCCTTCGGTTCGTCGCTCATCTGATGCTCGGTGCGGTATCGATTCCCGCGTGGATCGTGTCGGGTGCGCTGGTGGTGATCCCGCCCATCATGGGGCTCGTGTTTGGCGGCGCGTGGGATAACGCCCATACGTACATCGAAGAAGGCAACCACTGCGCATGAGCAACGACGTTAGGTCAACACGCGGAGCGCTATCGCCGGAACCCCGGCCACCGTCGCCATCGCCTCGCGATCGAACTCGAGCACGGTCGCCGGGTGCGAGGGCGCGGTCACCTCGAGCGTGGTCCATCCATCGGTATCCGACGTCCCTATGCGCAGCTGTAGCCCCGGCTCGGCGAGCGTGATGAGACGGGCCACGCGAGACGTCCATGCCGCGGCGTCACCCACTTCCGGCAGCATGGCGGCCGAAGCCGCCGCGCGCACGAGCGCACGCGGCTGCCACTCGAGATTCCAGCTGCCACGAATCACGCGCGCGTCGTCGCCTTCGCCGAAGATTACTTCGCCCTTCCACGAAAATCGGGACGCACGCGCATAGTCGTGCTCCCCGATCTGCTCTTCACGGGGACGGCGTGATGCGTCCGCCATCACTTCCCTTCCTGCCAAGCGTCACGAATACCGTCGCCGATGTCGGAGTCGGCGATTCGACGGGCGAACACCGCGGCAGTCACGAGCGCCAGAACGATCACGCCCCCCATGAACGCGCGGCCCATCCAGCGTCGCGAGCGCGATACACGCGGATGTAGCGTCGGAACGTCTCCCAGATAGGGCGAGATCGGCGGCAAGGGGCGTTGCCCGGGCCCGTCCAAGGGGGCGACGTGCTGTATCTGAGCGCGGAGGCGCACATTCTCTCGTCGGAGCCGCTCAAGCTCGGCGAGTGGGGTCTCGTCGTCGTTCTGCATGGGGAAGGTTGTGTCCGGGCCGCGTCGGAGGGGCACCATCGGTACGGCACTCGCGGAATATGTGGTCGGTTCCGCGACGGTGGGATTGCAGTGCCCAATTCCTGATGATCTGATACTCTGGACGTTCGATTGGCCCAGCAGAGCGGACGTTCGCGGCGTATATACCGACACTCGGCTCACTTCCTCGCCTCTCGACGCGCCCGCCTTCTCCGTGTCCAAACCTCGCGGCAACAACCTGGTCGCTCTCGGTTCAGCGGCCGTGCTGATCGTGTATACGGCCGGCTTCGCGAAAACGAAGCCGGCGGCCGATCGCATGGCGGCGGAGAGCGCCGAGCGCCGTCCGCGCAGCGCCTCGCGGGCTGGAGCTGGCGCGGCAGGCGCCCGCACGGTGGCGGGGGAGTCGGGGGACGCGACGGTTCCGGCCATGCCGGCGGTAGCGGTGGTGGACGCGCCGGCGGCTGGTGCACCGATCGCGAATGCGATGGGTACGGTGGCGACGTCGGCTGGAGGCGTGCCGGCGCCGTCGACGGAGGCCGTGGCGCCTGCGGCCGCGACGGTCTCCAAGCCGGCGGCCAGCACGCCGGCGGTGTCGATCGCCACGGTACAGACCGCACCGCCAGTGGTGACCGCGCCGGTGGCCGCTCCGGTCACGCCACCGGTTGTAGCGCCGCCGGTAGCCGCACCGAGCGCACCGCCGCCGGTGCAGACGGCCCCGGTGCCCGTATCGACGCCCGCACCGGTCGCAACGCCGGCTGCCGCGCCGGCCGCTCCAGCCGCGGCCGCGCCACCGGCCGCACCGGCTACCGCACCCGCCGCTAAGCCCGCCGCCAAAACGACGTACAAAGACGGCGTGTTCCTCGGTCGCGGCACGTCGCGGCATGGCGACATCGAGGCGATGGTCGAGATCCAGGGCGGCCGCATCACGAACGCGGTGATCTCGCAGTGCCTCACGCGCTACTCGTGCTCGTGGATCGCCGTGTTGGTCCCGCAGGTCGTGGCGCGACAGTCGGCCGAGGTGGACTACGTGTCGGGCGCCACGGTGAGCTCCGACGCGTTCTACTACGCGGTGACACAGGCACTCGCGCAGGCGAAGTGAGTCGCGCCACACTTGAGCCGCCGCGTGATCTGCTGTTGGATCTGCCGCTGGATGCCACGCTCGTGAGTGCGCCGAAATCCTCGCGCGCGCGCATGGGGACGGTGGTCACGATCGAAGTGGTCGGCCACGATCGCAGTGCGCGCGCCCGCCGCACCCGCGATCTCGCCATCGATCGGGCCTTCGCCTGGTTCGATCGTGTGGAGTCGGTGTGTTCGCGGTTCGATGCCGGCAGCGAGCTGCGGCGCCTGTGTGCCACGCGCGGCGTTGACGTGCAAGTGTCGCCGATGCTGTTCGAAGCGGTACGGTTTGCCGTGGCGGTGGCCGAGGAAACACACGGGGCGTTCGACCCTACGGTGGGGGCGCGCATGGAAGCCCGCGGCTTCAATCGCGACTATCGCTCTGGTGCGGTGGTGGGCTCCGAAGTGCGTCCTGATGAATCGGTGTCGTACCGCGACGTGGTGCTGAACGAGTCCGCGCGCTCCGTTCGACTCGAGCGCGCCTTGTTGCTCGACCTCGGCGCCGTGGCTAAAGGACTCGCCATCGACATGGCGGTACAGGAGCTGCGGCCGTTGGCGAATTTCGTGGTCGACGCTGGCGGCGACCTGTATTGCGGCGGACACAACGCGGCCGAGCAGCCGTGGACGGTCGGGATTCGCCATCCGCGCGAATCGCATACGCTGCTCACCCGCGTGGCGATCACGGACGCCGCGCTGTGCACGTCGGGCGATTACGAACGCCGGGTGGCCGACGATACGGCGGGTGAACATCATGTGCTCGATCCGACCACCGGTGCGTCGCCGCGCGATGTGATCGGTGCCTCGGTGATCGCACCAACCGCCATGGTCGCCGACGCCCTCGGCACCGCGGCCTTCGTATTGGGCTGCGCCGAGGGACTGGCGCTGCTGGAACATCATGAACTACGCGCGTGCCTGGTGGATGCGCAGCTCGTTCGTCACACAACGCCGGATTGGATCGATGTCTGAAGTGGTCGCGACCATGTCGCCGATGCCGAGCAACTCGTTCAAGTCGCTCGCGAAGTTCTTCAAGACCCCGAAGGGGCTGCTGGTGATCGCGCTCGCGGTGCTGATCCCGGTTGCCGGTGCACACAGCGGCTTCGCGGTGGTCGCACCCGGTGTCGCGGCGGCGGCCATCGCCGCGATGCTCGTCGACGCACCGATTCTGCGCTACCGCGACAAGGAGTGGTCGTTCCCCAGCGGCGCGCTGCTCACCGGCCTGCTGGTGGCGATGGTGCTCAGCCCCTTCGGCTCCTGGAAGGTTGCTGCTGCCACTGCTGCCATCGGCGTGCTCAGCAAGTACGTGGCGCGCGGACGCTCGGCCAACGTGTTCAATCCCGCCGCGCTGGCACTGGTGGTGAGCTACTTCGCCTTCGACACGGGGCATTCGTGGTGGGGCGCCCTTCCGGAGCTGCCAATCCTCGCGCTCACCGCCCTGTTCGTGACCGGCGTGTTCATCACCGATCGCGTGAACAAGATGCCGGCGGTGTTGGCGTTTCTCGGTGTGCACTTTCTGCTGTTCACCGTCACCGCGTTCGTGGGCGACCCGGCGAAGGTGGCCGAGCTGTATCGCGAGCCCGACCTGCACGCGGCGCTGTTTTTCGCGTTCTTCATGGTGACCGATCCGCCCACGTCGCCGCCCAAGGCGCGCGATCAGATCGTGTTCGGCGTGATTACGGCGGTGGTGTCGTATCTGGTGTTCGAGCTGGTGGGGGCGGTGTACTTCCTGCTGGCGGGACTGCTGGTGGCCAACGTGTGGGAAGCGTGGCGGAGATACCGCGTGCGGGCGCTGCGAACGGCTCAGTAGTCTGAGTTCAGACGGTCAGGCTCAGGCGTCAGACTGGGTATAGTGGTCAGCGTTCAGCAGCTACAGTGCTCAGTTTCGAGAATTTCCTGTGTGACGTGCGCGGCGCGGGATTGCGGTGCGCTCACGGCCGCACCGCCAGTTAAACTCTCGGTACTGCGGACTGAAGTTGGCTGAACTCTGACCACTATACCCAGTCTGAAGCCAGAACTCAGGTCACTGGGTACTGAGCAGTTACGCAGTTCACTGCCGGCACAGCGGCGCTGCTCCCAGCACCGCGTCCGCCCGCATCGGCACCACCGTGAACTGCTGTACTCGCGCCGGTTCCGTCGGCGCCAGCGTAATGCCAACTGAAAGCGCCCCGTTCGCGCACTGCATGCGCCACACGCCGCGCAGGGCGTTCTCCGCGAACAACTGACCCACGGCCTTGCAGTTGCCACCCACCGCGTTCGACATCTGCTCGATCGCCGCCGCGCGACGCGGGCCGGATTCGTCGAGAAACAGATTCATCGCCGCGATGCTGTCGGCCAACGGCTGCTGCCAGTCCTGTACGAGGCGCGTAACCTGCGCCTGCATGGCGAGCAGCACCGGCGCCGGTTGCGGTTCGCGCGGCTTGAGCCCGCCGCTTTTCGCCAGAATCTCGAACGACTGGTCGAGCACGCCCGTCCAGCCCGTGTACGTGAGGTTGCCGAGCGCCACGATGCCTACGCCGTACTCGGGGAGCCAACGCATCTGCGAGCCGAAGCCGGGCAGGCCGCCGGAGTGCGACACGATGTGCGCGAACAGACAGTTCGACGCCGAGCGCAGTCCGTAGGCGTAGCCACCGGCGTTGAGTGACAACACACCAGCGGCATTACGCGCCGCCGTGGCGCCGCTGAAGCGCGCGATCTGCTGCATCTCGCGCAGCGACGAGCGCTTGAGCACCGGCGACTCGGCGCCATCGCGCGCCGGCCACGCGTCGAGCATGAGCGCGACCCAGCGCGACAGATCGGCGCTGCTGGTGAGCATGCCACCCATCGCACCGAACGAGCCGTCGGGCAGTGCCGCTTCTTCCAGCCACGCGCCGTCCTGCAGGCGATAGCCGTGCGCCAAGCGATTGGCCGGTACATCACGCGCTTCCATGGTGGTGGAGGTCATGCCAAGCGGGCGGAGCACGCGTTGCTGGATGTAGCGTGCGTACGGCATACCGCTCACGTTCTGCACGATGCGACCAAGGATCGCGAAGCCGAAGTTCGAGTACTCGTACGCCGTACCCGGCGCATTCGAGAACGGAATCCCCGATTTGATCATTGCCGACAGCTGCGCATCGGTGGCGGCGAGCTGCTGGTCACCCCACGGGTTGTCTTCCGGAAAACCGGCGGAGTGCGACATCAAGTGGCGGATGGTAATGCGCGGCGCATCGCTGGTCGCGTAGCGCATGGCTTTCATTT
>JARIEX010000214.1 GCA_031127095.1 Gemmatimonadota bacterium | reverse complement strand
ACGCCAGCGACTCGGCATGCAGCAGCAGTCGCTCGCCGTACTCCGGCGCGGTGCGCCCGTAGAGGCGATCGCCCACGATCGGCGCATCGAGACCGATCGGGTTCGAGGCGTGCACGCGCAGTTGATGCGTGCGTCCGGTATGCGGCGTGAACGCCACCTTCGTCCGCCCGTTCGCCCGCGCGAGCACCTGCCATCCCGTCACGGCGGCCTTGCCGTGCACCGGATCATGGATCTGCCGTGGCCGATCGTCGATGTCCATGCGCATCGGAAAGTCGATCACGCCGTCGTCGCCCGCGACGTCGCCGTCCAGCCACGCCACGTACCGCTTGCTGATCGCGCGCAACGAGAACAGCCGCTGCAACGCCGAGAAGGTGGTGGCGTCCTTCGCCGCCAGCAGCAGTCCCGACGTGTCGAGGTCCAGCCGATGCACCACCAGCTGCCCGGTGACCTCGGGATACCGCGCGCGCAGCCGCGTCGAGACGGAATCCCGCAGCAGCCCGCTGCGCCCGGGCACCGACAGCAGGCCACACGGCTTGTCCACGATTAGCAGATGCGCGTCCTCGTACACCACGGCGGGCTGGTCGGCCGCGATCGCGGCGGCGCCGAACAGCGGCGGCGGGTCGGCCGGCAATCCGCGCAGCATGTGCGCGAGAATCGGGGGGCACTTCCCCTGACACGCCGGATAGAACGACCCCGCGCGACGGTCGCCCGTGCGCGGCGGCGCGCCCCACCAGAATTCGGCGAGTGCCAGTGGTCGCAGCCCCTGCGCGTACGCCTGCGCGAGCAGCTTGGGCGCGGCGCAGTCGCCGGCGCCCCCCGGTGGTTCCTTGGGCGCGAACAGCTCGCGCAACGCGCGCACCTCGCCCAGCGCGTTCGTGAACCGGTACGTGTCCTGAATCGCCGGCAATAACACGCGCGACTGTGCGGTGCGCGCCTCGTCGTCGGCACCCAGGTCGTACAACGCCGCCTCGCCTGGAATCCACACCGCATCGCGCGCGGCCGCATCGAACGTGGGCGGCGCCCAGCCCTCGTGCTCCCAGCGCGCCGCCATCATCCCCGAAAAGGCCCGCAGATATCCCACGCGCCCGTCCGGCGCTGACACCACCAGCACGCCGAACATCTTGCCGTGGCCCGGGGTATCAAGTGCCCACGACGACCACGCCGGCGATTGCAAAGCCGCCATCGTGTCCCGCGCCGCGCGGTGCGCCAGCGGATGCACCGCGGCGCGGTCGAACGGGCTCGGAAAACGCGTCGGCACGTCGCCGGCAGCCGGTGGCGTGGAAAAGGCGATCACGGGCGTGTGGTGCGCACGACTCTCGCGGGCGGAGTGATCTTTCTGGCGTATGGCGGGTATCACTCAACAGTAACGTCGACGATCAGGCGTTGCCTCCTCCGCGGCTGCCGTATGCTCCCGCGGAGATCAATGTTCGTCGAGTGTCCGGCCAGCGCCGGCCCTCGACGCCCTGAATAGGGGTGCAGTACAATGCGATTGTCCCAGATGCATCCGGCTCAAGCGGCGCACCATGACGCCGAGTGGCAACTCGCCGCCTATCGCGCCGCGCTCGACGAGCACGCCATCGTGGCCACCACCGACGCGCGCGGGATCATCACCTACGCCAACGACAAGTTCTGCGCCATCTCGCAGTACACGCGTGAGGAGTTGCTGGGCGCGCATCACCGCCTCGTCAGTGCGCACCACCATCCGCCGGCCTACATCAGCGCACTGTGGACCGCGATCCGCAGCGGGCGCATCTGGCACGGGGAATTCATGAACCGCGCCAAGGACGGCTCGCACTTCTGGGTGGACACCACCATCGTGCCGGTGCTCAGGGCCGACGGGACACCGCAGCAATACATCGCCATCCAGACGGATATCACCGCCGCGAAGCACACGCAGGCGGCACTCGCCGACGCCGCCAGCCGCCTGTCGCTCGCCACCGTCGCCGCCCATATCGGCATCTGGGAGTGGGACATCGCCCGGAACACGCTGCAATGGGACGACATCATGTACGAGTTGTACGGCATCACCTCCGACACGTTTTCCGGTGCCTACGCGGCATGGGAATCCGGCTTGCACCCCGAGGACCGAGAGGGCGCGGTGGCGGCGCTGCAGGGCGCCGTGCGCGGAGAGCGCGCCTTCCGCTCCGAGTTTCGCGTGAGCTGGCCCGACGCGTCGGTGCACCACATTCAGGCGGACGCGGCCGTGATCCGGGATGCCGACGGGCAGGCGCTACGCATGATCGGCACGAATTGGGACATCACCGAGCGCAAGCGGTACGAAACGGAGCAGGCCGCGCGGCTGGCGAAGGCGCTCGGTGAGGTGGAAACCCTGAGCAACCTCCTGCCCAAGTGCGCCTGGTGCCAGCGCGTGCGCGACGACCAAGGGTACTGGGACGACGTCAGCGCGTTCTTCGCCAAACGCGAACACATTCAATGGTCGCACAGCATCTGCCCGGACTGCACTACCACCCACTTCGAGCGCGGCGGCGACTGACGCCGGAACGGCGGCGGAGCGGCCTACGGCGCCATCATCGCGTGGCGCACCCGCCCCCGCACCGCGTTGGCCCGGGCGCTGTACGTCATCTGCCCCTGCGCGTCGGCCGGCAGGCACGCTCGCAACCGAGCTTGCAGCCGCCCGATCGCGTCGGGCGACATGCTCGCCAGCGCGCGACCGATACTCGGCCCACCGAGTATCGTCGCCCAGTAGTCGTCGAAGGAGGCGAAGGTGCGCTGCACCGTGATCTCATGGGTGGCCACATCGACCAGGCCGGCACCACGCCACAATTCACGCAGCATATCGAGGCGCGAGGCCTCCACGCTCGGCGGCGCCGGTACCACCGCGCCGAGGTCGCGCATCTCGCGCTGCAGCACGTGGTACGGAAATCCGCCACCGTGCATGTCCCACGCATAGGCCGCGATCAGGCCACCCGCACGCACCACGCGCGCCATCTCGGCCACGCCCGTCGCGGGCACGGGCACGAAGAAGATCACCAGCGGCATCACCGCCACGTCGAACAGGGCGTCGGCATACGGCAACGCCATCGCATCGCCCTCGAGCAGTTCGGCATCGCGCAGCGTCGGCCGTGTGCGCGCATAGGCCAGCTGCGCCGGTGACGGGTCGATGCCATGCAGGGCGCGCGGCGCGCAGCACGACGTCAGCACCTCGGTAAACGCACCATTGCCGCACCCCACGTCGAGCCAGCGGAGCTCCGGGGCCGGGGCCATCCAGTCGAGAAACGCCGCACCGGCCAGTTGGCTCCACACCCCCATGTAGCGCTCGTACGCGGCGCCATCGTCGAAGCGGATCGGGTTGGTCACGATGATTCTCCCTTGGGTGGCGCGATGTGCGTTGTCCGGTGGTCCTACCCTCGACTCGGCCGTGCGGCTCGACGTTGGCCGCCTATTTCGCGACCACCTTGGCGTCTTCGATGAGCATCGGGAACGTGTAACCCGCGCCCACATCGCGATTCAGGTGCACCGTGCCGGTGATGGTGACCGTGGCGCCCACGGACGCCGCATCCAGCGTCGTCACGGTGAGGTCGTGCGTGCCCTTCGTGGCGTCGCCGCTGCCGTCCTGCAGATGAAGCCAGTTCTTGCCCATCACGGCGGCGTTGTACTTCACCACCGTACCCCGCACCGACACCACCGCGTTGGCCAACCGATCCTTCTGCGTCCACAGCTCCGCAATCGTTCGCGCGTCCGCGCCGGTCGCCTTGGCCACCGGAGCGACCGGCGCGGCCACGACAGCCGGGGTCGCGCCGGCTGCGCGTGGTGCGGCTCCCGTGGCCGTGGCCGTGCCCGTACCCGCCATCTCGGTGGGCAGCGCACCCGGAGCGTCGAGCGACCCGAAGTAGATCCGGTCGAAGGTGCGCTTGAGCGACTTCGACTCGAACTGTTCCATTAACAGGGCGTTGTACACAGTCACCCGCGCGCCAACGGTGAGCGGCGCGTCGAGCACCGCCACCCACAGATCGCCCGTGGCGGTCGTCAGCCGGAGGTACACATAGGGCGAGACGGCGATGCGCTCGACCAGCGTACCGGTGAGCGCGTGGCCGAGCGGTTTGGCCGATGCCATGGCCGCTGTGCGCAACGCCGTGCCGGGTTGGACGCCGTCCGCCTTGGTGCCGTCCGCCTTGGTGCCGTCCGCCTTGGTGCCGGCGGAACAGGCAACGGTGAACACTACGACCGACATGAGCGGAACAGACCAACGCATGGAGGACTCGCAGAAGAGAGACGTAATGGGCGTGGCGACGCGCCGAGGAATCCGGTGCCGCGCCGCGCTGGTGCAGAGCAACGCCGGGCAGGAGTGGGCGGGCCAGCGGAATAGTCGACGCGCTGCGGCGCGACTCGTCAGACCATGTCCTCCGTCTCGCCCAGCGGTCCCGTCATACCACGTACGACGAAGGCGACGACGATGGTTCCCGATCGCGCACCGGCGTGCTGACGGCGCCACGGCGTCACGGCGCCACGCGGTGAATCCGCGTTGGGCAGACGCCCCGCCGCCCTACCCCACCCGCACCACTTCCCTCACACAATCCACAAACGCGCGGGCCGGCCCCGACTGCCCCGCGCCCCGTCGCCACACCGCGACGATCTCGCGCTGCAACGGGTGGTCGGCCAGCGGCACATACGCGCACTGCGGCGTGTTGTGGCGCACCGCGGCCATCGCCGGCACGATGGAGATGCCCACCCCCGCCCCCACCAGCTCCAGCACCGTGGCCAGCTGCGCGCTGCGACACACCACACTCGGCGACACCTGCCGGCTCGAGCAGAACCCCGCCACTTGCTCGCCGAGACAGTGCGCCGGATCGAGCGTGACCGCCGGCGCATCGCGCAGCTGCGACATCGTGATGCGACCCGCACGCGCCGCCGCATGCGACGCGGGCACCGCCACCACCAGCGCATCGGTGCCCAGCACCTCGGTGTCCAGGTGCTCGAACGGGTACGGCAGCGCCGCAATGACCACGTCGAGCGCGCCGTCCAGCAGCAGCCGGGCCAGCACCGCACTGTAGTCCTCACGCAGCTCCACGCGCACCGCCGTGTGACGCGCCCGCAGCCGCTGCACCGCCGCCGGCAGCACGTACGGCGCCACCGTGGGGATCGCCCCCACGCTCAACGTGCCCACCCCCGCCACTCGCTCGCGGCGGATCGCGTCCTCGGTGTCACGCACGTCGTCCAGAATGCGGCGCGCCCGCGGATACAGCGCCTCCCCCGCCTCGGTGAGCGTCACCCCGCGCCCATGCCGGTCGAACAGTGGCGCCCCCAGATGCGTCTCGAGCC
>JARIEX010000050.1 GCA_031127095.1 Gemmatimonadota bacterium | reverse complement strand
ATGTGCGCGGGCGGCCGTCCTTAGCTCATGACTCTGAATTTCGACTCGCAACTCGAGACTCACGTGAGTGCTGAGTCTTGAGTTGAAGTTGGGAGTTTCGAGTGGTGGCACTTACGACTCCGAACTTTGACTCAGAACTCGAGACTCACGTGAGTGCTGAGTTGTGAGTTGAAGTTCGGAGTCTCGAGTGGTGGCACCCATGACTCCAAACTTTGACTCAGAACGCAAGACTCACGTGAGTGCTGAGTTGTGAGTTCAAGTTGGGAGTCTCGAGTGGTGGCACTTACGACTCCGAACTTTGACTCAGAACTCGAGACTCACGTGAGTGCTGAGTTGTGAGTTGAAGTTCGAAGTCTCGAGTGGTGGCACTTACGACTCCGAACTTTGACTCACAACTCGAGACTCACGTGAGTGCTGAGTTGTGAGTTGAAGTTCGGAGTCTCGAGTGGTGGCACTTACGACTCCGAACTTTGACTCAGAACTCGAGACTCACGTGAGTGCTGAGTCTTGAGTTGAAGTTCGGAGTCTCGAGTGGTGGCACTTACGACTCCGAACTTTGACTCAGAACTCGAGACTCACGTGAGTGCTGAGTCTCGAGTTCAAGTTCAGAGTCTCAAGTTTTACCGCAAGAACCACGGCGCCAGCACCAGACTCACCACGCTCATAAGCTTGATGAGAATATTCATCGCCGGTCCGCTGGTATCCTTGAACGGATCGCCCACGGTGTCACCCACCACGGCGGCCTTGTGCGGGTCGGAGCCCTTACCGCCCAGGATGCCGCCTTCGATCATCTTCTTGGCGTTGTCCCACGCGCCACCGGCGTTGGCCATGAACAGGGCCATCATCACGCCCGTGACCGTGGCACCGGCGAGCAGGCCGCCCAGCGCTGTGACGCCGAGGAACTTGCCGACGAACACGGGGAGCAGGATCGCCACGAGGCCTGGCGCGATCATTTCACGGATCGCGGCCTTCGTGGAGATCTCGACGCAACGCGCCGAGTCCGGCTTCACGCCCGGCTTGCCTTCCAGCAGCCCCGGGATTTCGCGGAACTGGCGACGGACTTCTTCCACCATGCCCTGCGCCGCACGACCCACCGCGGTCATCGTGGAGGCACCGACGTAGAACGGCACCACGCCGCCCACGAACATGCCGATCACGACCATCGGATCGATCAGGTTGAGCACCGTCAGGTTCACGGCCGAGGCGTAGGCGGAGAACAGCGCCAGCGCCGTGAGGGCGGCCGAGCCGATCGCGAAGCCCTTGCCGATCGCGGCGGTGGTGTTGCCGAGGGCGTCGAGGCCGTCGGTGATCTTGCGGACTTCCGGGCCGAGATGGCTCATCTCGGCGATACCACCGGCGTTGTCCGAGATCGGACCGTAGGCGTCCACGGACATCGTGACACCGACCGTGGCGAGCATGCCCACCGAGGCGATGGCGATGCCGTACAGGCCGGCGGACTCGAACGAGACCCAGATCGCCGCGCAGATGAGCAGGACCGGCACGATGCAGCTTTCCATACCGACGGCGAGGCCGGCGATGATGTTCGTGGCCGGACCCGTCTTCGACGCTTCGGCGATGCGGCGCACCGGACCGGCCGCCGTGTAGTACTCGGTCACGAGACCGATGGAGATACCGGACACCGTACCGGCGATCACCGCGTAGAACGGTCCGAGGGCGGGCAGGGCGACGCCGGCTTCGGTCATCATGCCGAGCGGCACCATGTTCGTGATGAAGTACGCGAACACGAGAAACAGGCCGGCCGCGATGAACGTCACGAGGCGCAGTGCGTTGGCCGGATCACCCTTGGCCAGAATGCGCATCATGAAGATGCCGACGAGCGAGGCCACGAGGCCGGCCGCCGTGTACGCCACCGGCAGCAACATCGCGTTCACGCGCGTGGCTTCGGGAATCAGCACGCTGGTGGCCGCGAGGGCGATCGTGGCGACGATGCCGCCCACGTAGCTCTCGAAGATGTCGGCGCCGAGTCCGGCCACGTCGCCCACGTTGTCACCGACGTTGTCGGCGATCGTCGCGGGGTTGCGCGGATCGTCTTCCGGGATGCCCGCTTCGACCTTACCCACGAGGTCGGCACCGACGTCGGCCGCCTTCGTGTAGATGCCGCCGCCGACGCGCGCGAACAGCGCGATCGACGAGGCGCCCATCGCGAAGCCGGAGATGATCTCGGCAAAGAGCTTCGCGTCGTTCGTCATCTCGCCCTTGGCGAGGAAGGCGAACACGATCGCGATGCCGGCGAGCCCAAGTGAGGCCACGGCGAGGCCCATGATCGAGCCACCGCCGAACGCCACGCGGAGCGCCGCAGCCTGACCACTCGAGCGGGCGGCTTCCGCCGTGCGCACGTTGGCCGCCGTGGCGCCCTGCATGCCGATCCAGCCGCTGGCGACCGAGAGCAGACCGCCGATGATGTAGGCAATAGCCGTCTTCACGCCGATCGCCCAGCCGAGCAGGCCGGCGACGATGAGCAGGAAAGGCAGGAGGACCACGTACTCGGCGCGCAGGAAGGCCATCGCGCCAACGTGGATTTCGCCGGCCAGATCCTGCATGGCCTGCGTACCGGGGGAGAGGCGGCGAATACCGCCGAAGGTCAGGAACGTCGCGATGAGGCCGACGACGCCCGCGCCCAGCGACAGCAGCGGGAGTTGGTCGAACATGTCGGTGTGGCTGGAGGGGACTGGGTGCCCGGAACCGGTGTCCTGGGTCACCATAGGTGGGAACGGAACAAAGGATAGTCGCTGGGCGCGGCGTCAGGTACCACCGGCCACAAAGAAGACCGGCGGCCTCTGCGGGCCGCCGGTCTTCGCGATCGAATGCATCAGCCCGCTGGGGCGATGGCTACTGCTTGCAGCTGCCGCGCGGGTCCAGCTTGGGCTGGTTCACGACCGGCCGGCTGGCCCGGTTGCCCAGATCGAGCGCCACGTCGGCGATCAGCTTCGCCACCCGCTCCATGTGCGGGTAGTCGATGTACTGCGGCTCGTCGGTGAGCTGGTGGTAGGCCGAGTGGCCGCCCGTGGTGAAGAAGGTGACCGGAACGCCCCACTTGGCGTACTCGTAGTGGTCCGACCGGCAGTAGATGTTCATGGGGTGGGCATTGGCGTCCATCCCGTAGTCGAACACCAGGTTGTGCTTCCGCGCCGTGTTCACGCGCTCGACCAGATCGCCAAGCTCGGTGGAGAGACGGCGCGAGCCCACCAGCTGGAGGTAATCGGGGCCACCACGCAGTTCCGCCCCTTCCTTCGAGGTGCCGGTCAGGTCGGTGGCCGACCCGCGGCCCACCATGTCGATGTTGAGCTGCGCGACGATCGAGTCACGTGAAACGGTGGGGTGCTCGGTGAAGAACTTGGAGCCCCAGAGTCCCTTTTCCTCGCCCACGTGCCACACGAACAGCGTGGAGCGCTTGGGCTTGGTCTTCATGGTGGACAGCAGCTCGGCAATTTCCTGCACCGCTACCGAGCCCGACCCGTCGTCATCGGCGCCGTTAAAAATGGAGTCGCGGCGCGTGGGGCTGGCCTTCCGCATCTCCGCCAGCTCGGCGTTGATCTGCGTGAACTGCTCGGCGTTGCCCATCTGGTCGTCGTTCTCGGCGCCGCCGGGGCGGACGATCCGGTTGAAGATCAGCACGGAGTCGTGATCCACCGCCCGTCGGGCCATGCCCACGTGATCGCTGTGGGCACCGACGGCCACATACTGGTGCTTGAGCTTCGCGTCGTTCCCCGGCAGGATCGCGACCACGTTACGCGCGGGGAACGGCGACACGGTGACGTCGAGGATGGCGGTCACGTTCACCGCGGTGCCCACGGCGCCTGGCGTCAGCTCGGAGACGGGGGCGGTGAAGAGCTTGCCCGCCGCCGCGCTGCTCACGAACAGGCGCGCGCCCCCGAAGGCCGGGTCGTCCACGTACACGCCCGGGCGCAGCACGTAGCCGAACACGCCCGCCGCCTGCGCGGGGACGAGCAGCACCACCCCCGCCGCGCCGGCCGGCACGGGGATGTCACCCTCGACCGCTAGCTGGACCCCCGACTGCGACAGCGGCACGGTGAGCACGACGAGCTTTCCCGCCACCGCCTCGGCGGGAAGCAGGGACGCCTCGCCCAGCACACCGCCGAACACCACGGGTGTGTTGGTAAAGGTCATCGAACTGCCGCTCTTGAAGCCCCACTCTTTACCGAGTTCGAGCGAGGCGCCACCGGCGATGAAGGCGGACATCGGGTCCACCTTCTTGCTCTTGAGCGGCAGCGTCTGGAAATAGGTCCCGCTGTCACCCGCCGGCTGCAGCCCGAGGCGCTTGGCTTCGCGGGCCAGCAATTCCGTGGCCTTGAAGCTGCCTTCCGTGCCGGCGTCGCGGCCCGTCAGCGAGTCGTCGGCAAAGATGTAGAGCCGGGTCATCAGGTCGTCGGCCGTGATGGCGCCCTTGGTGGGGCGCGGCGCGAGCTTGAGGGGCAGCGCCGTGCGTCCCGCCGGCGCGGCCGCCACCGGCTGCGGCTTGGGCGCATCCTGCGCGCCCGCGTGCGGGGCCAGGGTATGGGTGGCCAGTGCATAGGCGGTCACGGCACACATCGCGACGGCCGTCCGCCGACCGCCGATGGACACGGTGCGCCGCAGCAGTTGGAACAGGTCAGAACTCATGGCGTACTCGGAGGGAAAGAAAGTCGGGCCACGTGCACTCGCGGGCTCAGGTGGCGCGCCGGAAGCGTGATCGCGCACCACCGAACGTTGGCGGTCACCGCGTTCCTGATCAACCGGGAGCCGCGCATTTCGCCCGACGTCGTCGCGACCGGCTCGGCGCCGCACCGTCGCGCGTACATTTCCGAACAGGGCGGGCGCCCGCGGGTGGGGCCGGACACTTTCTTCGGGGATCGTGTGTGATGCGTGGTCGTGACGGATGGCCGGTGTTGAAATCGATGCTGGCGTGGGTCGGGCTGCTAACGGCACCGTCGCTGGCCGCGCAGGTGGCCCCCTCGCGGCCGGACACGATTCGTGGGTTGGCGTATGACAGCCTGGCCTTTCGCCCGATGGCGGGGGCGCTGATCACCGCCGACCCCGGCGGGGAGACGGCCGCCAGCGATTCGCTGGGCCGCTTCACGATCTACAGTGGGCAACGCGTGCGGCGGCTGGTCGCGTTCCACGAGCGCGCCGACCGCCTCGGCCTCGGGGAGTTGGTCGCCACCCGGCCACCCGGTGATGGGCCGTGGGAGCGTCCGATCGTCGCGACGCCCGGGCTGAATACCGTGTGGGCGCGACTATGCGTCGGGCAGCGTCGGCCGGCCAACGGGATGGGCGGCATTCTCTTCGGCTCCACCACCGCGGCCGACGGACAGACGCGGGTGGCGGGTGTCGGCCTCGTGGTGCAATGGCAGGCCGTGAAGAGCCTGCTCGATAGCACGCCAACGTTCGAAACGATGACCGTGCGGAGCGATTCGCTGGGCAACTTCGTCTTTTGCGGCGTGCAGGAGTTCGGGCCGGCGGCGCTGGTGGCGTCGTCGTCGCAGTATCGCAGCGGCAATGTGTTGGTCGACGCGGACGCTGCCTCGCTGCGCCGCGTCGATCTGGTGCTTGGCGCCACGGGCGGCCCGACGGCGACGGCAACGGTGCAGGGACGTGTGGTGGACGAAAAGGGCGCGTCCGTCCCGGCCGCGATGGTCACGTTCGGCGGCTTCGCCACGGAGATCATGTCGGGCCCCAATGGCCGCTTCACGCTCAATAACGTGCCGACCGGCAGCCGCATGGTGTCGGCGCGTAAGATCGGCTACGTCACGGTGGCGACGCAGCTCGACGTGTTCGAGAAAGGCGTGACGGGTCTCGAGGTCGTGCTGGAGAAGGGCGCGATCGTGGAGCAGGTGAACATCCGCTCCACGCGTCTCAAGTCGCGCGATGCCACCGAGCTTGACGAGCGGAAGACGTCAGGGCTGGGACGCTTTGTGGATTCCACGCACTTCGGGAAGTACGATCGCACACGGCAGGCGCTCGATCTGCTGCCCGGTATCCGCACGCAGGCGGGGCGCGCGCCGGGAGACTTCGTGATTCGTGGCCGGGGCGACTGCATGGCGTCGTTGTGGGTGAACGGCGTGCGTGAACCGAACACCCCGGACAACATGATCGCCCGCTTGCCAAAGGACGAAATCGCCGCCGTCGAAATCTTCAACAACGAAATGCAGGCGCCGGCACGCTTTCAGACGGCCGGGAATCAGTGCGCCGTGGTGGTGCTCTGGACCAAGCAGCACATCAACGCGGCGCGCTAGGCGTCAGGGCTGCTTCACCACCACGCCGCCCTTCATCACGAACGACACACGCGCCAGCAACCCGACATCGCGCAGCGGATCGCCTTTGACGGCCACGAGATCGGCCAGCTTGCCGGTGGTCACGCTGCCGAGCTCCTTTTCGACGCCAAGCAGCGTGGCGCCGTTCATGGTGCCCACGGTGATCGCGTCCATCGGTGTGGCGCCGAGGATGTCGACCATGTACTTGAACTCTTCGCCGTTGCGGCCGTGAATGTCGCTGGTCGCGTCGGTGCCGAGCGCGAATTTCACGCCCGCCTGATAGGCGGCGCGCAGGCGGGTCCGGCGGTCGCCGGCGATGGCGGTGGCTTTGGCGATGGAGTTGGCGGGCACGCCCTTGCGGGCACCGTCGGTCACGATCTCTTCGAGGATGATGAGCGTGGGCACGAGGTACGTGCCCTTCGCCTTCATGAGTCCAATCGCTTCGTCGTCCACGAGGCTGCCGTGCTCGATACTGGCCACGCCGGCCAGCACGGCTGCCTTGAGGCCGTCGCCGGCGTGGGCATGGGCCATGACCTTGCGGCCAAGCCGGGTGGCTTCACCCACGGCGGCGGTGAGTTCATCCATGCCGAACTGCGCGGCGCCGACGGCGTCGCCCACCGAGAGAATGCCGCCGGTGGCGACGATCTTGATCTGATCGGCGCCGTACTTGACGTTGGTGCGCACCTGTTTGCGCACGGCATCGGGGCCGTCCACGATGGCGCCGGTGCCGGGCACGGCCAGGAACGGGCTCCAGCCGTTCACGTCGGCATGCCCGCCGGTGCTGCCGAGGGCGGGGCCGGACGCGTGAATGCGTGGACCGGGGATGAGGCCGCGGGTGATGGCGTCGCGCACGACCGCGTCCACGTAGTCGGTACTACCCGCCTCGCGCACGGTGGTAAAGCCGGCGTCGAGCGTCTTTTTCGCATTGATGGTGGCGTAGATCGCCCCGTGCGCGGGGGTCTCCTTGAGCACGGCGAGGTCGCCGCCGTCGTTATCGATCGACGTGAGGTGCGTGTGGGCGTCGATGAAGCCGGGGAGCAGGGTGTAGCCGGTGAGCTCGAGGCGCGTCGCCCCGGCGGGGACGCGCACCGTGCTGGCGGGGCCAACGTCGGTGATGCGCTCACCGCGCACGATCACCATGGCGTCGGCGATCTGGGTCCCGTCGCCCACGATGACGCGGTCGACGTGGATGGCGGTGACGCGAGGCGCCGGGGCGGACTGCGCGGTGGCCGGTGTCGCGGTTGCGGCGCTGAGCGCGACGACGGCCGACACGGCGGAGGTCAGAATTCGGAGGGAGGGTCGCATGCGGAAAAAGTACTGCGAGGCGACGTCTCGCGCGCCGGCGGGACGTCGCCTCAGCGCCCCATGGTACTCACGGCTTTCTCGGTCCCGTCGGCGATCCAGAGTTCGAGGGCGGTCACTATGCGCGGATACAGCGCTTCCACGAGTTCGCGCTCGTCGCGCGGCATGGTGTGCAGCACGAAATCGGCGAGGTCGCCGATGCTGCGGCGCTCGTCCACCGGCTTGATGCCGATGCGGAGCCGTGGATAGGTGGGCGACTTGAGGTGGGCCTCGATGCTCTTGAGGCCGTTGTGCCCCCCCGGGCTGCCCGCGGCGCGCAGGCGATACTCACCAGCCGGGACGGCGACTTCATCGACGATGACCATGAGGTCCTCGGCCGGCTTCCATCCCTCGCGCTTGAGGTACGGGCGGAGGGCGGCGCCGCTGAGGTTCATGAACGTCTGCGGCTTGACCAGCTTGACCTTCTTGCCGCCCACGAGGCCCTGCGTGGTGACGGCATCGCCGTCCTTGCGCCACGGATCGAAGTGCCAATGCCGGGCAAGGTGCTCAACCAGCCACCAGCCCACGTTGTGGCGCGTGTGTTCGTATTCGCGGCCGGGATTGCCGAGTCCGACGATGACTTTCATGCGCAGGGGTAAACGGGCGGGGCGCGGAATGCGCCAGCGTGGGGTGACCATGCTGAACGGACTCCGCGCCCCGGACGATCGAGCGAGAACGTGTGGGCGTCGGACTTACTTGTCGTCGGCCTTGGGCTTCGCGCGGATGACTTCCGGCTCGGCGCCGCCGGCCGCCACGGTCTCCACAGCCACCTTCGGCACCTGCACGATGCAGACCGTCGTGCCCGGCTCGTCGAGCACCTTGATGCCGGCGGGGAGCACGAGATCGGACACATGCAGCGACTTGCCCACCTTGAGCGCCGACACGTCGACGTCGATGTGGTTCGGGATCGCCGACGGATCGACTTCGATGTGGAGCTGGTGCATGATCTGGTCGAGCAGGCCGCCTTCGAGACGCACGCCTTCCGGCACGCCGACGTAGACGATCGGGCAATGCACCGACACCGTCTCACCCGCCACGAGTTCCTGGAAGTCGATGTGCGTGATGGTGCGCTTGAACGGGTGGCGCTGCACTTCACGGATCAGCGTGCGGGCCGACTTGCCGTCGATGCTGAGCTCGATCACGGTGCTGCTGATCGCGATGCTCTTGAGGAGCTTGTCGGTGTCGCGCGCATTGATCATGAGCGACTGCGCCTCGCGGCCGTGGCCGTAGATCACGGCGGGGATGTTGCCGGCCTGACGGATCTTACGCGCGGCGCCCTTGCCCGTTTCGGTGCGAACGGAGGCGGAGAGAGAAGCGGTGGACATTGGTGCAAACCTCTGAGAAAAAGTGGTTCGGGAGTAACCGGAAATGGTCGGCCCGGCCAGTAACGGCCTACGTCGCCGTTATTCGAACAGCACACTCACCGACTGGTCAGCATGCGTGAATCGGATGGCCTTCGCCAGCAGTTCGCCCACCGAGAGCACATGCAGCGACGGGAACCGTCGCTCGGGGGGGAGATTGATGGAGTCGGTCACCACGACTTCTTTGATCGGCGCGTTGGACAGCCGTTCCACGGCGGGGCCGCTGAACAGCGCGTGCGTGGCACACACGTAGATGTCGTTCGCGCCGAGATTCTTGAGCGCACGGGCGGCCTCGGAAACGGTGCCAGCCGTGTCGATCATATCGTCGGGAATGAGACAATCCCGGCCTTCCACTTCACCGACGACGTTCATCACTTCGGCCACGTTGGCCTTGGGACGACGCTTGTCGATGATGGCGAAGGTGGCGTCGAGACGCTTGGCAAAACCGCGCGCCATCTTGGCCGAGCCGACGTCGGGGGCCACGACCACGAGGTCCTTGAGCCCCTTCTTGCGGAAGTAGTTCGTGAATACGGGCGCCGCGTACAGGTGATCGACGGGGACGTCGAAGAAGCCCTGCATCTGGTGCGCGTGGAAATCGAGGCCGAGCACCCGGTCGGCGCCGGCGGTCTCGATGAGGTTGGCCATGAGCTTGGCACCGATCGCGACGCGCGGCTGATCCTTGCGGTCTTGGCGTGCGTAGCCGGTGTACGGCAGGACGGCGGTGACCCGCGAGGCCGAGGCCCGGCGCGCCGCGTCGATGAGGAGGAGGAGTTCAAGTGTGTTCTCCCCCGGCGGATTCGTGGACTGGAGCACGAACACATCGGCGCCGCGGATGTTCTCGTCGATGCGCACGAAGACCTCTCCGTCGGCGAAGCGTGTGCAGGTGACCTTGCACAGCTCGGCGCCCAACGACTTCGCCACCTCTTCCGCCAACGGCTGGTTGGACGTGCCGGAGAGGATCTTGAAGCCGCGCGGCGACGGGGACAGCGCGTCCTGAGTCGGAGTCATCCGGAGGTCTCGACCTGCAAAGAGGGTGTGTACGACGCCAAGACAAATGGGGCGGAGTGTCGCCGGTACCTCGTGCGAGGCGCGGCGGCTCCGTCCCGTTGGTGTTTGGGCCAGCCTTTCAAGCTAGTGAACGTGGTGGCTGCTTCAAGTCCTGCACGCGCATATAGGCCCACTCGGAATCGAACCGAGATCATCGGCTTCAAAGGCCGAGGTAATAACCGTTATACGATAGGCCAGCCGACAAACACACTATGCGTATGCTATCCCGAGACTGGGGCGCGGACAAGCGGACGGCGCGCGGCCCGCTCGTCTGAATCCCCGTCGGCGTTACGCGGCGGGCCACAGCCAGGCGGCACCGCGCACTCCGCTGGCGTCGCCGTGGCGATGCCGCACCAGCGGTGTGTCGACGGTATCGGAGAAGACCCACGCGGGCAGCGCGGCGGTGATGTCCTCGGCCAGGCGCGGCACATTCGACAGCCCGCCGCCGAGGACGATCACATCCGGGTCGAGCAGGTTGATCACGCTGGCGAGGCTGCGCGCGGCACGGGACACCAGCCGGGCGCGGGTGGCGCGGGCCGCGGCATCGCCCGCGTCTGCAGCCGCGATGATGGTCGGGGTGGCAAGGGTGCCGCCGTTGACGCGGTGGTGGTCGGCGGCCACGGCCGGCCCGGAGATCCAGCTTTCGATGCATCCCGCCTGGCCGCAGTAACAGGCTGGCCCGGGGAGTTCGTCGGGGTGTGGCCATGGGAGCGGATTGTGTCCCCATTCGCCCGCGATGAGGTTGCGGCCGGTGAGGCACCGGCCATGCACCACGATGCCACCGCCCACGCCGGTGCCCATGATCACCCCGAACACCACCGCGGCCCCCGCGGCCGCGCCGTCGGTGGCCTCGGAGAGCGCGAAGCAGTTCGCGTCGTTCTCCAGGCGTACCTCACGCTCGAGGCGGGCGGCGAGGTCGTCGCCGAGCGGCTGACCGATCAGCCAGACCGAGTTGGCGTTCTTCACGAGTCCGGTGGTGGGAACCACGGCCCCGGGGATCCCCACCCCGACCGTGCCACGCTGTCCGGTGCGGGCCTCGAGGCGCTCCACCAGGGCCGCGATGTCGTGCACGGTTCGGGCATAGTCGCGCGGCGTCGCGACCCGTTCACGCGCGAGTTCGCGCCCGTCGGTGCCGAGCGCGATTCCCTCAATTTTGGTGCCGCCGAGATCGATTCCGATTTGCATGGCGCCAAGTGTGGGGGGCGGGCGGGCCGCGCACCAGCGTCGTGGACTGGAACGGGCACCCGCTCCAGCGATCTGTGGGCTCGAGGCTGGCTCATCCTTCGTCGGGGGCGTACTCTGCAGCATGCTTTGGATTCGCCCGTCACGCACCGATCATGCGCCGCAGCCCTCCGCCTTGGCGGCGGGACGGGGTGGCGCCGCTGGTGCGGCGCGCGGGCCTGCCCGTGACTGACGCCGGGACGCCCGCTCTCACGGTGCCGTTGGCTGGGGAGGCGCTGGACGCCGAGTGGATGGCGCACGAGGGCGACCTCGCTGCCGCGGCTATCCGCCGCCGTGACGGGCTCACGGCCGTGCGCACGCGCCTGCTGTGGTACGGACTGGCCGTCGTCTCGGCCATCGTCGGCGCGGCGGTGTTGGTGACGGGCTCGCGCGCGATGCACGCCAGCTACTCGTTCGTGGCCGTCTTCGCGGGGATGGCCGTGGTGCTGGGTGGGGTCGGGCCGGTGGTGCTGGGCGGTGTCGGCGCGCTGCTGCTGGCCATCGCCGTGCCGCCGTTCGGGTCGGCGATCATCTACCACGCGGGCGACTGGAGCCGCGTGGCATCCATGGTCTTCATGATCGTGTCGTTGGCCGTGTTCAGTGAATTGCTGCTGCGCAGTCGTTTGCGCACCCTCGACCGCGAACAGCGGCTGGGCGAGGCGATGGCGCGCATGCGGCGGTTGTACGAGCAGCAGCGCGCGAGCGCGCAAGCCATCCACGCCCGCGACGAGCGGCTCGAACAGATCACGGCCGCGCTGTCGGGGGTGGTCTATCAGTACTCCGTGGATGCGCAGGGGCGTGAACGATTCCTGTACGTGAGCCGTGGGTCAACGCGGCAGTTCGGGGTCGATCCTGACGACTTGATGGCGGATCCGGGACTCGTGTGGCGGCTGGTGCATCCGGACGACCGGGCCTCGGTGCGTGAGCACGTGGGCCGTTCGTTCCTGATGCTGACGCCGTGGGTACAGGACTTCCGCATCGGCGTCGCGCATCGCGGCGACGGCTGGGTGTGGGTGAGCGTGAGCGCGATCCCCCAGCGGGGCGCGGAGCCGGGCAGCGTGATCTGGCACGGCATCATGTCCGATGCCACCGAACGGCGCCGCGTGGAAGAGGAGCTGCGGCAGTCGCAGCGCATTGAAAGCGTGGGGCGACTGGCTGGTGGCATCGCGCATGACTTCAACAACGTGCTCACCGCCATCCTCGGCGAAGCCAGCCTGCTGGAACTCGATGCCGAGCCCGACGGCGACGTGGCGATTGCCACGCAACAGATCCGCCGCGCCGCCGAATCGGGAGCGGCGCTCAGCCGCCAGTTGCTGGGATTTGCGCGTCGCCAGACGATGATGCCGAGTGTGCTGCGGGTGGACCAGCTGGTGTCGCGCAGTGTGCCTCTGGTCACGCGGATGTTGCGCGAACAGGTGTCGCTCACGCTCGACGTGCAGGACGGCGACCGCTGTGTGCTGGTGGATCCCAACCTGTTCGATCAGGTGCTGATGAACGTGGCCGCGAACGCGAGCGATGCGATGCCGATGGGCGGGACGTTTTCGCTGTCGGTGTGTCTCATCGCGTCGGAGCGCGCCCGCGAGCCGGCCGTGGTGCAATTCCGCCTCCGCGATACCGGCACGGGGATGCCGACGACCGTGCGCGAGCGGGCCTTCGAGCCGTTCTTCACCACGAAAGAGGTGGGCAAGGGGACGGGGCTCGGGTTGGCCACGAGCCACGGCATCATCGTGCAGGCCGGTGGCACGATGCTGATCGAGTCAACGGAAGGGCAGGGCACCACGATCCTCGTGTCGTTACCGGTGGTGAACGAGCCGGCGGACGTGGCCCCCGTGGTGGCCGCGGCCGCGCCGATCCGCGGGCATGAGACGGTGCTCGTGGTGGACGATGATCCGCACGTCCGTCGTGTGACGGCCGCGACGCTCACGCGCTTCGGCTACCAGGTGCTCGAAGCCGAGGGCGGTGAGCAGGCGCTCGCGGTGGCGATGGCCCGCCGCGACGCGGCCGGGCCCGACGGTGCTTCACCCACGCGCGACACCGTGGACCTGCTGGTCACCGACGTGGTGATGCCCGGGATGGGTGGCGCGGCGCTCGCGCAGGAGATGCGGGCCCGGGGACTCACACGTCGCGTGCTGTTTGTGTCCGGCTACCCCGACGGCACGATCACGCAGCATGGTGTCGTGCTCCACGGGGTTGAGTTGCTGGGCAAGCCGTTCGCGCTGGCCGAGCTCGGGCGGCGCGTGCGTCAGCTGCTCGATCAGGAACCCGCGGTTTAGCGCAGGCGGGCGCGGGACTCCACCAGCGCCGAGTAGAGCATGGTCTGGAATCGCGCGACGATGTCGGTGCCGGCCGGGAGCTGATTGATCAACACCACGATCACGAGCCCCTCGTCCGGGTCGACCTTGTAGTTCGATCCGTAGGCGCCGCCCCAGCCGAACGTGCCGGGTGATGCCAACCCGCTGGCACCGTAGCGCTCAATGGTTTCGAATCCGAGACCGAAGCCCACCGTGCTGCCGTGTAGCGTGCCCACCTGATTGGTGGTCATCAACGCGACTGTGTGCGGCGCGAGATACTGCCGCCCGTTCCAGCGGCCGCCGTGGGCGATCATCTGCAGGAAGCGTGCGTAGTCGCGCGCCGTGGCGATCATGCCGGCGCCGCCGGCGAAGCTGACCCGCGGCCCGTCCACGTAGTGCCCTTGTCCGCGGGCGCCCTCGGGGGCGCGCCGCACGCGCCCGGAGTCGTTGGCGTACACCGTGACGAGGCGCTCGCGTTGTGCGACCGGGAGAAAGAAGTGCGAGTCGCGCATGCCGAGGGGCTGCGTGATCCGCTGCCGGATGAACACGTCAAGCGGCATGCCGGAGGCGCGCTCCACAACACAGCCGAGAATATCCGTGTTGTAGCCGTACACCCAGGCGTCGCCGGGCTGCGCCACGAACGGGAGGGTGCCCAGGCGGTCCATCGTGGTGCACACCGGCTCCGTCTTGTCGGCCGTGTACCAGCCGAAACCGGCCGCGGGGCCCAGCCCCTGCGCCTGATAGCGGGCGCTCACCGACGCCTCCATGCCGTACGAGATGCCGGCGGTGTGCGTGAGGAGATCGCGGATGGTGATGGCGCGTCGGGCGGGCACGATGGCCACGCCGGTGTCGGTGCGGACGGCTACGGTGGTTTTGGCAAACGACGGGAGAAACCGGCTGACTGGGGTGGCCAGCGACAGTTTGCCTTCCTCGAGCAGCATGAGCACCGCGGTGCTGGTGATGGCCTTGCTCTGCGACGCCAAGCGGAAGATGGCGTCGGTGGTCATCCGGCGCTGCGTCTCGCGGTCGTTCCACCCCACGGCGCGTTCGTACACCACGCGATCATCGCGCAACACCAACGCGACCGCGCCTCCGATTTCGTTTGCGGCGACGGCGCCGTCGAGCATCGTGTCGAGTCGGGCGAGCCGTTCGAGCGAGAACCCGTGGCGTGTGGCCGGTGTCGTCGGCTTGGCGGCGGGGGGCGTCGCCTGTGCGGGCAGCGACGCGGGCCCCAGCACGGGCGCGAGCCACAGCGCTCCCGCCAGCAGCACACGCGCGCGCGGTCGGCGCGGGAGGGGACGACACACGAGGTCATTCATGCGAATACCAGTTGGAGTCGATGGGGACACGCGGCTTCCGAAACCCTGCGGGTTAGGCGAAGCTATGGCATGCGATTGCCACGGGCTACCACAGTTTTGCTCTCGGCGCTGTGGCTGGGCGCCTGCGCCACCGGTGAGGCCCCCACGGCCCCCACGGCGCCACCATCGCCGCCGGTCACGCCGCCGGTGGCGGCGTTCAGTGTGCCCACGATTGCGCGCGAGTTCCGCGGCCTCTGGATCGCCACGGTGGCCAACATCGACTGGCCGTCGCGCAGCGGGCTGGCGGTGGCGCAGCAGCAGAGTGAAATGCGGGTGATCCTGGACGCTGCCGAGCAGACGGGGGTGAATGCGGTGGTCCTGCAGGTGCGCGCCGCGGGCGATGCCCTGTATCCGTCGTCCCTCGAGCCGTGGGCGCGCGCACTCACCGGGACGCAGGGGAGCGACCCCGGGTACGATCCGCTGGCGTACACGATCACCGAGGCGCGGCGGCGGGGGCTCGAGGTGCACGCGTGGTTCAATCCGTTCCGCGCGGGCAACCTCAGTGACACCGTGCGGCTGGCCGCCACGCACTTCGCCAAGCGCCGTCCCGATGTGACCCGCGCGTACTGCACGCAACTCTGGTTCGATCCCGGCGAGGCCGCGGTGCAGGATCAGGCGATTGCCGTGATCTCCGACGTGCTGCGCCGCTATGACGTGGATGCGGTGCACCTCGACGATTTCTTCTATCCGTATCCGGACACCCGCTGCGTGGGGCTCGATTTCCCCGACAGCGCGACGTACGCCGCGTATCAGCGCGGCGGTGGTGCGCTGGCCCGCGGCGACTGGCGCCGCGACAACGTGAACCGCTTCGTGGAGCGGCTGTATCGTGAGTCGCACGCGATCACGCCCACGGTGCGCGTGGGGATCAGTCCGTTCGGGATCTGGCGCCCCGGAAGCCCAGCGGGGATCACGGGGCTCGATGCCTACGGGTCGATTTACGCCGACTCGCGCACGTGGTTGCAGCGCGGGTGGGTGGACTACTTCTCGCCGCAGCTGTACTGGTCGATCGCATCCACCGGACAGAGTTTCGGCGCGCTGCTCACCTGGTGGGGGCAGCAGAACAGCGCGCGTCGGCACCTGTGGCCCGGGCTGGCGGCCTATCGGGTGAGCGACGGCAGCAGCAGCGCCTACGCGGCCTCGGAGATTGCGTCGCAGGTGCAGCTGGCGCGGACGCAGGCCGCCGTGGCCGGCGGGGCCACCGGCACGGTGCTGTACAACACCACCGTGGTGCGCGACGATCGCGGCGGCCTGCGCACGCTGCTGTCTGGCGGCGTGTATGCCGCGCGCGCCGTGCCGCCGGCGACCACGTGGCTGGACGGCACCGCGCCCCCGGCGCCGTCGGTGGCGGTCACGTCGTTGGGGGGCGTCTGGCGCGCGTCGATCACGGCGGCCGGAGGAGAACCGCTGTCGTGGTATCTGATCCGCTGGCGGTCCAACGGGGTGTGGTCGCAGCGGCTGCAGCCGGCCACCACGCTCACGGCCGACGTGCCCACCGCCGGTACTGATGGCGTGGTGGTGAACGCCATCGACCGCGTGGGCAATGCGAGTGCCGACGTGGTCTGGCGTCCGTAGCGGCCGCGTGGCCGCCGCTACTCGTCCATGTGGGTGGCGTCGCGCGTCTCGGGCATGGTGGCATACACGACCAGCGACGCGAGAATGCAGCCGGTGACGTACCAGTAGAACCAGCGCTCGTGCCCCATGTTCTTGAACCAGAGCGCGAAGTACTCGGCCGTGCCGCCGAACACCGACACGGTGACGGCGTACGGGAAGCCCACGCCGAGGGCGCGGATGCTGGTGGGGAAGAGTTCCGCCTTCACCACGGCGTTGATGGCGGTGTAGCCGCTCACGGCGATCAGCGCGACGATGAGCAGGCCGAGTGCCTGTGGAATCGTGCGGGCACCTTCCAGCGCGGTCAGCAACGGGATCGTGCCCAGCGTGCCAAGGACGCCGAAGGCAGTGAGCACCGGACGGCGGCCGATACGGTCGGACAGCGCGCCCACGGCCGGCTGCAGCATCATGTACACCAGCAGGGAGATCGCGTTGATGTAGGTCGCGTCGCTCTTGCTGAAGCCCGCGGTGTTCACGAGAAACTTCTGCGCGTACGTGGTGAAGGTGTAGAACGCCACCGTACCGCCGGCGGTGAGTCCCACCACCGTCAACACGGCGCGCGGATGCGCCATCAGGCCGCGCATGGTCGCGCCGGCACTCTGCGGCGGCGCGGACGCGCGATGCTTTTCGAAGGCGGTGGTTTCCTCGAGGCCACGCCGCATCGCGACCGCCACCACCGCACACGCGGCGCCGACGATGAACGGAATGCGCCAGCCCCACGACTCCAGCTCGGCGGGGGTGAGCAGGCGCTGCAGCAGCAACAGCACGGCGAGCGCCAGCAACTGCCCCATGATCAGGGTGACGTACTGGAAGCTGGACCAGAAGCCGCGGTGCGTCTTGCCGGCCATTTCGCTGAGGTAGGTGGCGCTGGCCCCGTACTCCCCGCCCACGCTGAGCCCCTGCAGCAGGCGCGCCAGCACGAGCATGGCCGGCGCGATCACGCCGATCTGTGCGTAGCTGGGGGTGATCGCGATGAGGAGCGAGCCGCCGCACATGAGCAGCACCGACAGCGTGAGCGCGGCGCGTCGGCCGTGCTTGTCGGCGTAGCGTCCCATGAGCCAGCCGCCGGCGGGGCGCATGAGAAAGCCCACGGCGAAGACGGCGGCGGCATTCAGCAGCTGCACCGTTTGGTTGGCGGGCGGGAAGAAGCTCTTCGCGAAGTACAGCGAGAACGCCGAGTAGACGTACCAGTCGTACCACTCGACCAGGTTGCCGACGGACCCGCCGACGATGGAGCGCAGCCGGCTGCTGGCGGTCTTGGGGGCGATCGGAGCGGAAGCGGTCACGGGGTCACCTGCGCATCGATAGTGCGCTCAAGGAGGTCGAGCAGATCGGACTCGGTCCGTACGGCGGGGATGTCGTGCATGTCGATGGTGTATCCGTACCGGGCCGCGATCGCTTCGTACCGCGGAATGCGGTGGGCCAGCAGTTGCTCGAAGCCCCAGACGGCGAATTCATCGGGGTCCACTTGGTCGTCGTCGGACAGGCCGTGCTTGGCTTTGAAGCCGCGCCACGTGGCGTCGAGAAACGCCGGGGTGTAATACATCGGCTTGGGGTGCGCGCGGAACCGCTCCACGAGCATGCGGGTGTGCTCCGGCGTGCCGCGGATGTACACGAGCATGGTGTGCGCCGCCAGGCAGGCCAGCACCTCGTCGGCGTCGTCGGTGGCATCGACCACTTCACAGAGGCTGCCCCCCGAGTCGCACACGAAGTGTGAATACCCGTAGATGTCCTTCGCGCGCTCGATGAATTCGGGGACGTCGAGCAGCGCGCGGACCTCGGCCTGCCGGTGCTGCGCCTGCCGCCGCCGGTACTCCGCGAAGCTCAGTCCACCCAGCTCGGGGTTGCCGGGCTTGCCCAGGTACGTGGAGAGCGGGCTGAGGTTTTCGAACGAAATGTTGGAGCGGATGTAGATCGAGTCGGAGCGCAGCAGCTGGCGCAGGAACGGATTCCGCATCGCTTCGCGCTTGAAGTTGTCGACGATGTGCTCGTCCATGTAACGCGTGCCGATGCGGTAATCCACGGAGTACTGGAACCAGTCGTGCTTCTGCAGCAAGCCGGCCAGCGTGGTCTTGCCCACGCCGGACATGCCGAAGAAGGTGACCGCGTGGGCCGGCTGGTCGCGGAGGGCTCGTCCCGAGGAGAATCGCATCGTGCTAACTTCCGCCGTGGGTCGACAGACCTCAACCCCCACGGCCGCACTTCCGGCCCGGACTCCCCCGATTCGCCCCGATCATGTCGTTTGCCACCCACGGCCTGCAGGTGTTCGACATCCCGATCACGGTCCTGCCGACCGACATCGACGACAATGAGCACGTGAACAACGTGGTGTACCTCCGCTGGATCTTCGACGTGGCGCTGGCCCACTGGAATGCCAGCGCTCCCGACGCCATGAAGGAGACCTACGCCTGGGTGGCCACACGCCACGAGATCGACTACCGGCGGGAGGCCGTGCTGGGCGACGCCATCGTGGCGCGCACGTGGATCGGGGCGGTGGACTCGCGACGGTTCGAACGGCTCACCGAAATCGTGCGCACCACCGATGATCACGTGCTGGCCCGCGGAAGATCCATGTGGACGCTGATTGCACGCGACACGGGGCGCATCACGCGCATCCCGCCGGAGATGACCGCGCTCTTTGCGGCCTACATGCACCCGGCGTGAGTTGACGGCAGGATCCGTCGCGCCCCCTTACTGCCGGGCGTAGGCGCGCGAGCCAGCGTAGAGATAGGCGGCCCGGCCGTTCTCGGAGCGAACGTAGATGTGGCGTGCAGCCCCCTGCGGCGGGGTGACCAGCAGTTCGTTGGTGCCCACGAGTTTTGCGGTCATGACCGCGACGCCCTGCTTCACCGTGAGCGCGCCGTCCTGCTCGAGCACTTCGAGCACGTTCCGCCCCTGCGCGTAGCGACCCACCAGCGCAGCGCGCTCGGCGGCGTTGGCCTCGCGCGGCGCGGGGGCCAAGACCTTGGGCTCGGTGTAGCCGACCGCCATCTGCAGCGCCGCCGACTCGATGGCGTCGATGCCGGCACCCGGTCCGTTCACGATCACGATGACGGCCGCCTTGCGGTCGGGGAGCATCGTGATGCTCGCGTTGTAGCCGTTGATCGAGCCGCCGTGCGTCCACACGCGATCCTGGCCCGAGCGACCGACCACCAGGCCGTAGCCGTACATCGCCGAGTCGAGTCCCGAGCCGCCGGGATGCGTCACGTAGCCCGTGGTGACACGGCGCACGGCACCGGCGGAGAAGGCCTGCGCGCCGTCAATCATGCCGCCGTTCATCAGGGCGATCGTGTAGCGCGCTAATTCCGGCGCCGTGGCGAAGAGGAATCCGGCGGCCCACTGCGCCGTGTTCTCGGTCATCGGCCGCACGATTTGCATGCCATTCGTGCCGGCTTCATGTCCCAGCGCGATGGGATAGGTGAGCGCTTCGAGTGGCTTGAAGGTGCTGAGGCGCATGCCGGCGGGGCGCATCACCAGCGACTCCACCAACGCGGCGAAGCGCTGCTTGCCGGCCACCTCGCCCACGTACCCCGCCATCGAGATGCTGGGGTTCGAGTACGAGAAGGTGCGTCCCGGCTCGGTGTAGAACAGGGTGTCGCTCACTTCGCGCATCACTTCGCCGAGCGCGCCTTCCCCCATGCGGCCGTAGGGGACGGCGTTGTCGAGCCACCCGGCGCTGTGCGTCATGAGCTGCTGGGTGGTCACGGCGCCGACGCGTTTGCCCTTGAGCGACGGCACGATCTCGCCGATCGCCGTCGTCATGTCGATGCGCTTCTGCTCGGCCAGCTCGGCCAGCATGGTGCCGGTGAACATCTTGGTGACCGAGCCGACGCGCAGCAGCATGTTGGGCGTCATCTGTTGCTTCGTCTCCACGTTCGCGAGGCCATAGCCCTGCGCGTAGGCGAGGCGCCCGTTCACGACCACGGCCACGGTGGCGCCGGGAGCCTTGGAGCTGGTGAGCGCGGCGCGAGCTACGCTGTCGAGACGGGCCGCCCACGCGGGGGGCGCCGTTTGCGC
>JARIEX010000049.1 GCA_031127095.1 Gemmatimonadota bacterium | reverse complement strand
AGGTCGAGCGCCCGTTCGAGATCAATCGCATACCCGACGTCGAACAGCCGGTACGCAATCGCGGACCCTTGGACGGTAAGCATACCGGAATCTAGCGGAGGCCGGCGGGCGAAATGAACGGCCGCACCGCATCGCCCCTCCCCCGCCCCGCCACCGGTCGCTAGCCTCCATGCATGTCACCGATCTCTGTACTTCCCGGGCTTCCCGATCCCCGCGTGGCCGCCAAGGGCTACGCGCACGCCGACCGTCTCGTCAGTACCGAGTGGCTGGCGGCGCACCTCGACCACCCCACGCTACGGCTGTTGGAGTGCAACGAAGACGTACTGCTGTACAGTGTGGAGCACATTCCCGGCGCACAGCAACTCGACTGGCACGTGGATCTCAACGATCAGGTGGAGCGCGACTACATCGGGCGCGACGCATTTCAGTCGCTGTTGCGGGCCAAGGGAATCAACGAGCACACCACGGTGGTGTTCTACGGCGATAAGAACAACTGGTGGGCCACCTACGCGTTCTGGGTCTTCCAGCTGTATGGATTCGACAACGCCGTGGTGCTCGACGGCGGCCGGGCAAAGTGGATCGCGGAAGATCGGCCCACCACCACCGCGGTGCCGACGTTCCCGCCCACCGCGTACGATGCGCCGACGCGCAACGACGGCACCATCCGCGCGTTCATTGAGGACACCCGCGCGCACATGCAGGCCGGCCAGCCGATGATCGACGTGCGCTCGCCGCAGGAGTACACCGGCGAGAAGCTGCACATGCCCGACTATCCGCAGGAAGGCACACTGCGCGGCGGACACATTCCCGGCGCGCGCAGCGTGCCGTGGGCACGCGCCGCGGCCGCCGACGGATCATTCCGGAGCGCGGACGAACTGCGCGCGATCTACGAAGGAGAACTCGGCCTCACACCGGGGGATGACGTGGTGACGTACTGCCGGATCGGCGAACGCTCATCGCACACGTGGTTCGTGCTGACGTATCTGCTGGGCTTCGAGAAGGTGCGCAACTACGACGGGTCGTGGACGGAGTGGGGTAATGCCGTCCGCGCCCCCATACGCCAAGGAGAGAACGCCTGATGAGTGCAGAGCAACTGAAGGACACCGTGGCCATGCCGGTGATCGGCAAGCCGCCCGCCGCCGTGCAGGTCACGTGGGCCGGCGATCATCTGTTTGACGGCGCACGCCTCTCCGGCGGCCCGTCCATCCGACTCGACTCATCGGGCAAGCAGGGGCCATCGCCGGTGGATGCGCTGCTGTGCGCGCTGGCGAGCTGCACCGGCGTGGATGTGGTGGATATCCTCGCCAAACGCCGCACGCCGCTCAGCGCGTTCTCGGTCGATGTGGTCGGTGAACGGTCGCCGGGGACCCCCGGGCGCCTCACGAAGATTCACCTGGCGTACCGCATGATCGGCGCCGACGTGGAGCGCGTGCACGCCGAACGCGCGATCGAACTCGCGGTCACCAAGTACTGCTCGGTGCGCGATTCGCTGGACCCGAACATGCCCGTGACGTGGGCGCTGGAGTTAAACGGGTCGCGCGAGTAGCAGACCGGAACTGCCAACGGCTTAGGGGGCAGGAGGGAGGGTGTCAGGGAGGAGTGAGCAGGGAAACCGCGCGAGTGCGCTGTCCTGCGTCCTCCTTCCTGAGACCCTCCTCCCTGCCCCCTAAGCTGTTGGCAGTTCAGAGTGCCCCCTAAGCCGTTGGCCGTTTGCGATCCTACTTAATCACCCACACCCGCTCATTCACCGGGTACAGCCACTCCACACCGCGCTCGGTCACGATCGCGTTGTCTTCGAGCGGAATGCGCACCTTGGCGCCCCCCCAGTCGGGGTTGGGCGTCCACGCGAACAGCTCGATCGAGAACGGGTTGTACGGCTGAATCGCGAACGTCATCTGGCGCGGGTTGAAGGTCGCGATCGACGGGCCGGCGCCGTGGCCGCGGTCGCCCACCGAGTGGCAGCCGAACATGACCTCCACCTGTCCGTCGTTGGTGACCTCGTTGAACGTGCCCTGCATCCGGAATCCTGATTTCGTGATCTCGGTCTTCAGCTGCTCGACCATGTCACCGGCCGTCGGCCCCGGACGGATCGTACGGCGAATCACGTCGCGCACCTTCAGCGCATTGTCGAACGCGGTTTGGATGCCTTTGGGGACGGTCGTCTCACCCGGCTTGAGCACGTACGCCATGCGCTTGACGTCGGTCCACACGTTCAGGTAGCCCACGCCCCAATCGATGATCAGCAGGTCGCCGCGCTGAATGATGCGATCGGTGCTGGTGGCTTCGATCCCCTTCGGGCCGGTGATGTACACCGACGGCATGTCAAACGACGACCCCAGCGCGCGCTGCTGCAGCTGATCCATCATCCACCACGCCACGTCTTCCAGCGTGGTCACACCGGGCGTGATCACTTCGTTGCTGAGGGCGCGCTGCGCGATGCGACGCGAGATCTCGCCGGCTTCGCCGAGCGCGACGAGCTGCGAAGCGGTGAACCCGGAGCGGTAATCGCTCACGACTTTTTCCGCCGAGACCACGCGTGACGCGTACTCGGGGCCGATCTCCTTGATCAGCCGGTCGTACGAGGTCTTCGACAACCCGTCGGCGGCCCCGACTTCGTCGGACATATTGAGCGCGATTTTCTTCGGATTGCGCTCGGCGATGAACGCCTTGAGCGGGGCGAAGCCGCGCACGATGTCGTACACCTTGCACTGCTCCAACAGGTAGCCACTCACCCCCAGCGCCGCCCGCTCGATCCGGTCACCACCGCGGTCGGTGAAGATGTAGTAGCCCACGCTCCCCACGTAGCCGCGCCCCAGATCCTCGTACATCGGGTCGAACTGATTTTCCTTCTGCATCACGATCCACATGTCCACGCCGTTGGCCCGCATGGCGCGCGGCAGGATCTTCTCGAACTTGTCCTTGCGGATCTGGCACTGACGTTCCCAGCGGACGCGCGCCGGTTCGGCGGGAGCTTGGGCGGAGAGGGCGGGGGCGCCGAGGGCGGAGGCGCTCAGGGCGAGCGCCGCGGCGATGAGGCGGAATGACGGCATGGGGGCGGGTTGGGGGGGCGGTTTGGTAGTATGCCGCCGGATTTGGGAACTGCCAACTGCTTAGGCGGCAGGAGGGAGGGTGTCAGGAAGGAGGGTGCAGGATCATTCCTGCTTTCTCCACCCTGATACCCTCCCTCCTGCTGCCTAAGCAGTTGGCAGTTTTGTCTTTGGGCTACCGCTCGTACCGCGGCACCGCCACCTGCTCCCCGTGCGCCTGCGGCACCGGAATCGGCTCCGCCGGACCGGCACCGAGGCTCTTCCCCTTCTCGGACATCACGCGGGTGAGGAAGCGCTGCCCCTCGCCAATGCGCTCCACCTCGATCGCGATCGATTCCATCGTATGGCCCATCGCCTCCAGCCGATCGGCCAGCCCGTTCGGGACCGCGGTCGCCACCGGGGACCCCCGCTTCCAGATGCGCCGTGCGTAGGCAATGGCGATCGGGGCGAGCACGAACAGCGTGAAGACGATGGGAATGGCGACGATCTCGTCAGGCGGCCCGTTATTGCTCCGGATCGGCTCAACAGTGGCGCCGGGGAGCGCCGCCGCTTGGGCCACGGCGGCGTCCGCCTGCGCGAGTTGCTGCTCGAGCGACGCGATACGTGCATCGACCTGCGTCAGACGCGCCTCGAGGCCGGCGCGGTCGGCCGGCGCGAGGGCGGCGCCGTCGTCCCCCTGCAACCGCCCACTCAGCTCCTGCCGCTGCTCCTCCAGCCGCGCTTTCTGGCTCCGGAGCTCACGGCGCTGGGCAACCACGCCTTGATAGACCTCGGCCGGCGCCCCCTGAATCAGCCCCGACGGCGCCTGCACCGAAAACGCGGTAGGCGGCGCGGGCGCGGCAGCGGGCGCGCCAGCGGGCGGGGGACCGGACGGTTGCGGCATGGGGGGATCGGCGAAAAAGGGATGGGCGCCGCGCGAACGCGGAATCTGGGTCGAGACGGGGTTGTACGCCGCACGGCGGTGGCGGTTTCAATCGGGGCGGCGCGGGGCGCCGTTCCCGAGCGATTACTGCGAATACTCTCTCAACAGCGCCCGAAATGGCAGCAAGACGCCCGACACCGCTTGACCTGCCCCCCCGAAGCTGCCATTCATTCATGCTTGCCGAAACAGGCAACCGTATCGCGTGGATGTGCCTCACGGCCCACCCTCAAGGCTCCCCCGGGACGCCCCGTCGATCGGACCCCCATTTAGAAACGCGCCCCCGCCGGAAATGGTGGCGCATGCTGGAGTGACCATGAAGGAAGGCATTCATCCGCCGTACCATTCGGTGGTGTTCAAGGATTCGTCCACGGGCGCGACGATCATCACGCGCTCCACGATGACGAGCGAGCAGAAGATCAAGATGGAAGACGGGAACGAGTATCCCCTGATCCTGCTCGAAATCACCGCCGATTCGCATCCGTTCTACACCGGCACGCAGCGCCTCATCGACACGCAGGGTCGCGTCGACAAGTTCAAGAAGCGCTACAACCGCTAAGCACGGCATGTGGTACGGAGAAGCCCGCGAGCAGTGCTCGCGGGCTTTTTTCGTGCGCGGCTGGCCGAGGGCCTTGGCTTACTCCCCCGGCGGCTCCATCCCCGTCATCCAGGCCGTGACCGCCAGCACCACGGCCGCCAGCACGACCTCCCGCTGCACCACCCGCCGCACCGGGACGCCGCCGGCCCCGAGACGTCGGCGCTGCGTGTAGCCCACGGCGAGCACCACCGACACCAACGCCATCTTGAGCAGCAGCAGTTGCCCGTAATCATTGGCCAGAAGCGCCGCGGGCCCGCTCGCACCCACGCGGCGCCACGCGCTCCCCACGCCGGACAGCACAACGATCGGGGCCATGACCGTCGCGGTCCGGCTGAACGCACGCCACGTGCCTGCGGTCGCAACGTCATCGCCGACCCCTGAGAGCACCAGCAACGTCAGTGCGCCGATCCACGCGCCCATGCCGGCCACGTGCGCGGCATCGAGCGCCCGCGAGACCAGCGGCCACTGGTCATCGGCGGCGGCGTGTCCGAGTCCACCCATGGCCACCGCGACGCCGAGCGCCGACAGCCGCAGCGCCCACGCCGCAGCGCGCGAGGCGCGCCACGGGAGTGCGACAGCGGCCGCCACGCACGCCATCGCCAGCCACGTCCAGCCGCGTCCCCACGTGGTGTCCCGCAGCAGCCCGGGGAGATCGGCGGCCGCCACTTCGAGGGCCTGCTGCTGCAGCATGAGCAGTGCGAGCGGCGCGAGGATCAGCGCGAGGGCACCGCTCCAGAGGGCGGCGCGCACGGCGCCGCCCTGACCGACCGGCGCCGTGCCGGTCCCGTGGTCATCATGTCCCGATGGGGTGACCGGCATCGTGGCACGACCCATGGCGATCGTGGCACCCGCATACAGGAGCAGGCGCGCGATCGGTCCGGCGAGCTCCACCTATTTCGCCGCGCCGACCTTGAACTGCATCCCGCCGCTGACCACGTGACCGTCCTTCGACATCAGGCGCCAGGCGACGATATACGCGCCGGGCGCGAGCGGCGCCGACACATCGGCACGCACGGTCTTGGTCGTGCCGGGTTCGTGGCGCAGCGCCCCCAGCGCCACGGGCATGCCGCCCAGGACGGCGACCGTGAGCTTGCTCCCCTTGAGCTCGACGGCCTCCGACATCTCCAACGTGACATGGTCCGGCGAGGCGGCCAGCACAGCATTCGCCGCCGGCGAGGTGCGGACCACTTTGGCGTGCCGCGCGGCCGGGGACACGCCGTCCGACTTCGCGGAAGGCGCTGCGAGCATGGGCGCAGTCAGCGCCGGCGTGGTCTCCATGCCGGACAGCGCAAGGACCGCCGGAACCGCGAACAGCATCGATGAGAGCATCAGCGGGCGAAGGAACACGGACAGGACTCCGGAGTCGGGGGACGGGACGCGACCGGTTCAGGCCAATCGCTGCGGGAATAATGTGCTACACCACCTGCCACCGAAAAAAGCCCCGCCGTATTGCCGCGACGCGCGTTCACGCCAACGCCGCAATCCGCGCCGCAATCTCCCCGACGTCCATCCCGACCCCGATGAACAACGCGGTCGCCTCGGCGTCGGCGTGCGGCCGCGAATGGTCGAGCTGCACCGTCCGGCGTCCGGGGACGCGATTCCACACGAACATATCGGCGGGACGGTCGGCAAACCGCACGAGCCCCTTGGCGCGGACCACGGATTCCGGGAGCGCCTGCACGAACGCCAGAAACGGGGCGCGCGCGACCAGCGGGGGGAGCGCCAGGGCGATGCTCCCGAACGGATGCACGTGCCCCGTCCCATGCCGATGCGGAGCGATGCCCGGCGCGACATCATCCAACGGGCCAGCCCCCAACGGGTTAGCCCCCAACGGAGCGCGGCGCCCCACCTCGCGCGTCGCGTCGGCCAAGGCGTGCAACGTGGCGGCGAAGTCCACCGGCGTAGTGAACGTGGCGCGCGCATTCACGGCGCCAACGCGCTGCTCCACGGTGCGACGGCGATCGGCCGAGAGCTTCTCCGTCCAGTTGAGATGCACGTGCGTGGCCGTGGTGGTCTGCGCGACTTCGAGGCCGTTGTTCCACCACCGCTTCTGCCACCGGGCGGCGTCAATCACGGTGAGCTGCAGGGGCAGCGTGAACTGCGTGAGCGTGGTGTCGGTGGTGAGATAGCCCAACAGCTCGTCGGTCTCGGTGGCCCCGTTGGCCTCGATCAGCATGACGCTGCCCGGATCCGGCGGCACCGCCTGCAAGGTGTCGAGCAGTTCGCGCAGTGAGCCGCAGCACACACACTCCCCGTTCAGCGGCGTCACCAGCGCGTCCAACTCGGCGAGCCGCGCCGCATCGATACGCGCGTTCTCGAAGTCGTTGAGCACCACCCGCACGCGCACGCCGCGGTCGAGCAGGAGCGGGATGAGCGTGGTGAGAAAGCGGGTCTTCCCGGCGCCCAGAAACCCGGCCATCAGCACGAGTGGCATCATGGGGTGCGATCCGTGAGCATCAGGTCGGCATCACGTTGGCGTCACCCGTGGCTCATGCGGAGTTCACCCAGAAAGCCGCGGGCGCCACGGCGCAGCACCGACGCCGCACACAAGACGACGAGCACCAGAGCGGCGCCGGCTTCCACGGCCGTGGTGGCCTCCAGCGCGGTGGGCGACAGCGTTGGCAGCGCCTCGGCCGGCAGCACCACATTCACCATCAGGCCCGCCGTGATGGCCGCCACGATCATGGCCGCCGCGAACGCGTAGGCGAAGCGCGCGCCGTGCAACCGCGCCAGGATACCGATCGTGGCCATGTTCGTGGCGGGTCCGGTAATCAGCAGCGCGAGACCGGCCCCCGGCGAGACGCCGGCAGCCACCAGCACGGCCACCAAGGGCGTCGAGGCCGAGGCGCACACGTACAACGGCAAGCCAATGGCAGCGAAGAGCAGCACATCCACACCCATCGGCAGCCGCGTCATCCACGAGCCTTCCATGAGCGGTCCGATCAGCGCGGCGACGATCAGCCCCACCAGTATCCACGGCGCGGTGTGATCGACCATATCCCCGAAGCCGCTGCGCAGCACGGTGCGCCAGCGAGGGCCCGTCGCGGACGCCGGCGGCGACTCCACGATGGGGAGCGTGCGCACGGGCGCGCGCCGCGCGGCGAACCGGGCCATGACGAGCGCCACGGCAAGCGCCACCAACGCCGCCGCCGCGACCCGCACCACGGTGTACGGGAGGCCGAGCAGCGGCACCGACATGAGCACCGCATCAATGCCGAGTTCGGGCGTGGCAATCAGGAAGGCCACCGCGGCTGCCGTGGAGATCCCCTGCTTCACGAGCCCCTCGTACAACGGCACCACACCGCAGGAGCAGATCGGCAGCGGCAGGCCGAGTGCCATTCCGGACAGCGCTTGCCGGAGCGCGGAGCCGCGATTGAGCCACGCGAGTCGGGCCGGCGCCACGAAGGCGTGCACGAGCCCTGCCATGAGATACGCAACGAGAAGCGCCGGCGCACTTTCGAGCGCCAGTCCCCGGAACGTGCTCCACACCGTCAGCAGGGCATCATCCCCGTGGCCGCTGCGACTCACGTGGAGCAGCACCAACAGCACACCACCGACCAACGCGCCGATGCCGTTGGGGCGCCGCGTGTGGGCATCGAGCCGGATATGCTCATGCCCGTCGCCGGCCGGCGCCGCGTGCGTATGCCCGTGCGTATGATCGTGCGCGTGGTCATGTCCGTGATCGTGTGCGTGCTCATGATCGTGCGCATGGGCGGGGTGCGCGATGACATGCAGCAGCGACCCGCCGACCACCGCTTCAAACCACACCCCGGCGCGATCGGGGAGCACCGCAAAAATGGTGGGCTCCGCGAAGTAGCCGACCACAGTGGTCACCGCCATCAGTGTCAGCACGAACCACGTGACCGGCCGTGGGCGGTCGCTGAGCACCCACCACACCATGAGGCTTACGGGCAACTGATGCAGCACCACGCCGTAACCGATCAGGCTCGAGGCGTTCGTGGCCGACTGCGCCAGCGCGCTGCCGTCGAGTGCCGAGTGGATCGCCACGCCCACGAGCGCCAGCAGCAGCACGGCGGTGTGGGTCTGTTGCACCCCGAAGCGGAACAGGCGCTCGGCCAGTGTGGGGACCGAAAAACCGGCTAGCATGAACAGCCCGGCCCACCAGTCGCGGTGGGTGAGCGCGGGCGGCACGACATCCAGCAGCACCAGGCCGCCGATCGTGATCAGCACGAAGCCGTCGATGAACGCCAACATCTGCGGCCGTGACGTGGCCGACCGGGCCACCAATGGGCCGGACCCCAGCCCAGCCATGCTGGCGAGCAGCAGGGCGTGGCTCATGTCATGCGCGCCGACGGAGCAGAATCGGCGTTGATCGGGAGCGAAAACTGCATGTCGCAGTGTAACCTTATTGCGACCGCAGTATCAAGAGAGGTTCGCCTAGGGCTGGACGGGGGTGGCCCGAGCCGACGCCGTCTGCGCGGCGCCGCGCTCGGCCCACTGCCACACCAGGGCGCCCACCAGTACGCCCAGCACGGCCGCGACGACCACGTCGCTGAGAAAGTGCCCCATCGCCAGCACGCGCGTGGCCGCACAGCCGGCCGCCAGCGCATACCACAGCCAGCGTGCACGCGGATAGAGCCGGGCCAGCACGGCCGCGCCGCCAAACGCCACCAACACATGGCTGCTGGGCATGCCCATCCCACGGTTGGACCACGGGCCGTCGGCGATGCTCCGGAACGTGTAACCAAACAGCTCGGGGTCGGGGCGCAGACGACGGATACACAGCTTCAGCACCTCCGCCACCCCACCACCCAGCGCCGGACCAAGCAGCAGCGCCCACGCATACCGCCGTTGGTCCCCGTGCGGGTGGTCCCGTTGTTGCAGCCAGAAGGCGAGGGCGATCACGCCCCACGTGGGGAGATAGCCCATCGAGCGCAGCAACCGTCCCCAATCCTTGTCGTTCACCGCCAACAGACGGGCGGAGCGCCACGCCGTCTCGTCGAGCAGATGCGCCAGAATCACGGCCACGACGGCCACGAACAGAACGCGCAGCCACGCGCGGCGGAAGGAATCGGCGGACGTCATAGACGCGAAATCAACGCCACGCCAGCCCTGCCCGCCACTCGGTCCACCGGCATACTTTGAGTGATGGAACGCAACACGAAACAGCGCGATGCGATCCGGCAGGTTTTCGAGGCGACGCCCCGTCCGCTGGGGCCCACCGAGGTGCTCGAAGCCGGCCGCGAGCACATGGGATCGCTTGGCATCGCCACGGTGTACCGCACAATCAACGCCCTGGTGGACAGCGGCTGGCTGGTCCCGGTGGAATTGCCCGGCGAAGCACCGCGCTACGAACGCGCCGGCATCGCCCATCATCATCATTTCCGCTGCCGGAGCTGCACGCGCGTGTTCGAAATTCCCGGGTGCCCCGGTGACCTGCGTGAGCTCACGCCGGCCGGTTTCCGGCTCGAGTCCCACGACGTCACGCTGTACGGACAGTGCGCGCGGTGCGCGGCGGCGTGACCGCCTCCCGCCTGCGCCAGCAACTCCGCGCGCGACTACGGCAGCCCCGCACCCGTGTCACGGCCCTGTTCGCCGGGGCATGGCTGCTGGCGGCGTGTGATCTGTCGGGCGACTTCAAGGGCGTCGCCATCGATCCGCCGCGCCCGATGCCGGCCTTCACGTTCACGCAGTCCAACGGCTCCACGTTCAGCACGGCGCCCGAGGCCGGCCGCCCCACCGTGTTCTTCTTCGGCTACACGCACTGCCCGGATGTCTGCCCCACCACCCTCGCCGACTGGAAGCGGGTGCGGGCCCGCCTTGGCGACGCGGCCGACGGCGTGCGCTTCGTGTTCGTGTCGGTGGATGCCGAGCGCGACACCCCGGCGGTGGCCGAGCGGTACGCGCGGCAGTACGACGCGCACTTCGTGGGCGTGTCCGGTGATCCGCTGACCACCGCGCGGATGATGGAGGCGTATGGTGTTGCAGCGGCACGCGAGCCCGGCACGGACGCCACCGGCTACTTGGTGAGTCATTCGTCGCAGGTGTTCCTCGTGAACGCCGACGGCGCGCTGGTGGCACTCTATCCCTTCGGCACGGGCTGGGAGGCGCTGGCGGCCGACCTCGAGCGGTTGCTGTGACAATGCATGCGCGGCTGGCCCTTGGCGTCGCATTCGCGGCGGCCACGATGGTCTCGTGTACCACCACGTCGTCCCCGCCGGTCGAGCGTTTCGTGGTGCGCAGCACTTGGGCGCGCATCGCTGATTCCGGTGCCACCGGCGGCGCGTATTTGGACATCGTGAATCACGATATGGTCACGCGGTCGTTGGTTGCGATCACCACCGAGGCCGCAGCCGCCGCCGAGGTACATGAAACGATGACACACGAGGGGATGACCCACATGACGCCGCGCACCGACCTGCCGATCGCCGCCGGCGGGACGCTCACGATGCAGCCCGGCGGGGTGCATGTGATGCTGGTCGATCTGCGGCGTGCGCTGGCGGTGGGCGACAGCGTCCCCCTGCGGCTGCGCTTCAGCGACAGCACCGCGGTAACCGTCATGGTGCCGGTGCGCGCACCATGACCGCGGGGCGTGTGGCGGCCATCGTGGCCATCGTGCTCGCAAGCGTGGGGCTGGCGTGGCTCAGCTGGCCCCGTCCCGACACGCTCATCCGCGTGGCGCAAGGTGGCGTGGCCACCGTAACCGACGCGTACGGACGCACGGAACCACTGGGCGACACGGTACGCGTACGCGGCGCCGGTGCCCGGCGCCAAATCCGCGTGGTCAACGACGACACCATCCCACATCGGCTGGCCATGCTCAGCGTGGGCGCCGGTGCACGGACCGATTACACGGTCCCACCCGGCACGTTCGGCGGCAGCTGCTCCGCACACCCGGCGAAGAAGCGGCTCACCTTCGTGATCCAATGACCGGCGTGATGACGGACCCCGCGCGCACGGCCGGGGTGGCCGAGACACGCGGGATGGACGCGGCGCTGATCGAGGAGCTCCAGTCGCTGCAGGCCGCCGGCCTGCGGCGCACGCTGCAGCAGGTGCATCAGCGCCGGGCGGGCACGGTGCTGCTGAACGGTGAGCGCGTCGCCGATTTCGCCTCCAACGACTACCTCGGGTTGGCGGCGGACCCGCGCCTCGCGCGCGCCGCTGCTGCGGTGTTGCAGGCGGAAGGGATGGGCGCCGGGGCCGCCCGTCTGATCTCGGGCAATCATCCCCTGCACGACGCCCTGGAGCGCGCGCTCGCGCACTTCAAAGGGTGCGAGCGCGCGCTGCTGTTCCCGTCGGGATATATGGCCAACATCGGGGCGATTCCCGCGCTGGTGGGACCGGGCGACGTGATCTACTCCGATGCCCTCTGCCACGCGTCGCTCATCGACGGCTGCCGCCTGTCAAAAGCCGCAATCCGCGTGTTCCCGCACGCCGATCTCGACGCGCTGGCGGGTATGCTGGCCGACGACCGGCATGCCTTCCGGCGCGCCCTGATCGTGGTGGAAGGGGTGTTCTCGATGGACGGCGATCTCTTTCCCCTCGAGGGGCTCGTGCCGTTGGCGCGCCGCTTCGACGCCTGGAGCTACGTGGACGACGCGCACGGCACCGGCGTGCTCGGTGCCACCGGCGCGGGCTCGGTGGAACAGTGCGACGTGACCGGACAGATCGACGTCATCGTGGGGACCCTCGGCAAGGCCATGGGCACCTCGGGGGCCTACGTGACCGGCTCGCGTCCGCTCGTGGACTACCTCACGAGCCGCGCCCGCTCGTTCATCTTCACCACCGGCACCCCGCCGGCCGTGGCCGCCGCAACACTCGAGGCGCTGCGTCTGGTGCAGGTGGAGTCGTGGCGACGGGAGGCGGTGCGCGATCGCGCGCGGCGCCTGCGGGATCGCCTGCGCGCCGCGGGTCGCGAAGCGCCCGGGATGAGCGACGGGCACATCGTGCCGATCATGGTGGGCGACGTCGGCGCCACCATGCGACTGGTGGGCGAGATGCGCCGTCGTGGCTTTTTGGTGGGCGGCGTCCGACCGCCCACGGTGGCACCCGGCACCTCGCGTCTGCGGGTCTCCGTGTCCGCGGTGCATCCGATGGAGCTGGTCGATGCGCTCGCCGCCAATCTCATTGATGTCATGCGAGGGATGCCCGGATGAGCCGCCAACAGGACGACGATGATTTCGATCTCGACGAAAACTCAGTCGATGATCTCGAGGGATACAGCGACGGGTTGAGCCGCGCGGACGACGACGACGCGGACGACGATGGTGCGCCGGGCCAACGCGCGGCCGAGCTCGTATTACTGCACGACGCGGCGCACGTATGGCATCCGTACACGCAACATCATCACGCGCCGCTCCCGGTCCCCATCGTGCGCGCCAAGGGCGCGTGGCTGTACGATACCGATGGGCGGGCGATTCTCGATGCGATCTCCTCGTGGTGGGTGACGACGCACGGGCACTGCCACGACGACATCATCGATGCGATCACCGACCAGGCGAAACGTCTCGATCAGGTGATCTTTGCGGGCTTCACGCACGAGCCGGCGGCGGCGCTGGCCGCGGAACTCGTGCAGCGGCTGCCGCGCGGCTTGTCGAAGATTTTCTTCTCCGACGACGGCTCGACCGCGGTGGAAGTGGCGATCAAGCTCTCGCTGCAGTCGTTCTCCAATCGCGGCACCCCGCGCCGCCTCATTGCGGCGCTCGATAACGCCTATCACGGCGACACGTTCGGCGCGATGGCGGCGAGCGGGCGCGGCGTGTTCACGCAGATGTACGAGCCGCTGCTGTTCGAAGTGGCGCGGCTTCCCGACCCCAGCGTCGGCGATACCATCGCGGCGCTCGATGCCCTGATCGCCGCGCGTGGCTCGGAGCTGGCGGCGGTGATCGTAGAGCCGTTGGTGCTGGGCGCCAGCGGCATGCGCGTGTGGGACGAGCAGGTGCTGCGGGACATCCGCGACCGCACGACGGCCGCGGGGGTGCATCTCATTGCCGACGAAGTGCTCACCGGCTTTGGCCGCACGGGCCCGCTGTTCGCCTGTGAACGCGCCGAGGTGCGTCCCGACCTGCTGTGCATGTCGAAGGGACTCACCGGCGGCGTGCTGCCGCTGGGCGCCACGGCGGCCACGGAAGACATCTTCGACGCCTTCCGCAGTGAGGATCGCCGCAAGACGTTTTTTCACGGCCATTCGTACACCGCAAACCCCATCGCCTGCGCCGCGGCGCTGGCGTCACTGCAGCTGTTCGACGACGACTGCGAGGATGATCGCATCCGCATCGAAGTGGCGCACGCGCGTCATCTCGAAGCGCTGCGCGGAACACCCGGCGTGCGCGCGGTGCGGCAGATCGGCACCATCGCCGCGGTCGAGCTCGAGGCACCGGCCGGCTATCTCAGCGATATCGGACGCGAACTCGCTGCGTTCTCGTTGCAGGAAGGCGTGCTGCTGCGCCCGCTCGGCAACGTGGCCTACTGCCTCCCCCCGTACTGCATCACCGACATCGAGCTCGATCGGGTGTACGATGTGATATCCCGCTTTTTGGGCGGTGCGCGAGCGGTGGCCATTCCCACGGGAGGACCCGTCGATGACTGATTTCCTGAATGCCTACGAGCCGATCCGGTACGGTGTGACCGGGACCGACACCGGGATCGGCAAGACAGTGGTGGCGTGCGCGCTGGCCGCGCGCGCGCGGTCGCTGGGGTACCGCGTGGCGGCAATGAAGCCAGTGGAGAGCGGCGTGGCCACCCGTGCCGTTTCGATCGGCGGGCGGGCGTCCGATGCAGACCGGCTTGCCGCCGCCAGTGGGTCCTCGCTCCCGCGCGCGGTCATGTGTCCGTATGTGCTGGAGGAGCCGCTGGCGCCGATGATCGCCGCGCTCCGCGCCGGCGTGTCGATCGATCTGGACACGCTGGACGCGGCGCTGGCGGTGGTCGAAGCGGGCGCGGAGATGGTGCTGGTGGAAGGTGCCGGCGGGATTCTGGTGCCCATCACCCCCGACGCCTCGTTTCTCGATCTGTTTGCACGGTGGCAACTTCCGCTGCTGCTGGTGGCGGGCAACCGGCTGGGCGTGCTCAACCATGTGCTGCTCACGGTGCGCGCGGCGGAAGCCGCCGGCGTGGTGGTGCGCGCCATCGTGCTCACGGCCCTCTCCGATTGCGACGCCTCCGTGGCCGAAGCCACCAACTTCGACGCACTCACCACGCTGCTGCCACACCACACGATCCTCCGCTTCCCGTGGGTGGATCGCCCCGATGATGCCGATGCCCTCGCCGCTGCCGCCGAGGGTGCGGGCTTCGATCTCCTGCTCTCACCGGCCGCCGCCCTGGGCGGCGCCACTGCGCTTTCTTCATGACCTCGATGGTGTCCGGATTTTCCGACTGGCAGCTGCTGGCTGACCGCGCGCTGGCCGGCGAGTTGATCTCACGCGAACAGGCGCACGCCGTGCTCTCGGCGCCCGACGATCAGCTGCTCGATCAGCTGGCGGCGGCGTACCGCGTGCGGCGTGCCACCTGGGGCAACCGGGTGCGCCTGCACTTCCTGCTCAACGCGCAGAGCGGGCTCTGCCCGGAGGACTGCGGCTACTGCTCCCAGTCGAAAATCTCGACCGCCGAGATCGAGAAGTATCCGATGATGGCGCAGGAGAAGATCATGGAGGCGGCCGACCGGGCCGCGCAGCTCAAGGCCGGTACGCTCTGCATGGTGATTTCCGGGCGCGCACCGGGTGAGACGGTGTTCAACAAGGTGCTCGATGCGGTGCGGGCCGTGCGGGCGAAGCACGACCTCAAGGTGTGCGCCTGTCTGGGACTGCTGAATCAGGAGCAGGTGCTGCGCCTCAAGGAAGCCGGCGTGGAGACGGTGAATCACAACCTCAACACGTCGGCGAACTTCACACCGGAAGTCGTGGGCACGCACACGTTCGACGATCGCGTGAACACCGTGGAAGCCGTGAAGGCGGCGGGGATGAAAACCTGCAGCGGCGGCATTCTCGGCATGGGCGAGAGCGATGACGACGTGATCGACCTCGCGCTCTCGCTGCGCGAACTCGAGGTGAAGAGTGTGCCGGTGAACTTCCTGATCCCGGTGCCCGGCACGTCGTTCGCCGGCATCCGCGAGCTCGACCCGCGTCGCTGCCTGCGCATCCTGTCGCTGTACCGATTCCTGCTTCCCACGCAGGAGATCCGCGTGTCGGGTGGCCGCGAGGTACACCTCCGCAGCATGCAGGTGATGGGGCTGTACCCCGCCAACTCCATTTTTGTGGGTGACTATCTCACCACGCAGGGACAGACCGCGCGCGACGACCTGCGCATGATCGAAGACGCCGGTTTCGTGCTGGAAACACCGGACGGCGAGCCGCTGGTGGGTGATCCCCTGGCCGGCGTACCGGAGTCGTATCCGCGTGCCGCGTTGCCGATGGTGGAGGTCTGATGAGCATCGCCGATCTCCGGAAAGACTACCGGCGGCAGTCGCTGTCGGAGCAGGATGTGGCGGACGATCCGATCGCGCAGTTCACCCGCTGGTTTGACGAAGCGGTGACCGCCGACGTGGTGGAGCCCAACGCGATGTGTCTGGCCACCGCCACCCCCGACGCGTATCCGTCGGCGCGGATGGTACTGCTGAAGGGCGTCGATGCGCGCGGGTTCGTGTTCTACACCGACTACCGCAGCCGCAAGGGACAGGAGTTGGCCGACAACCCGCACGCCTCGCTCTGCTTTTTCTGGGCGGAGCTGGAGCGGCAGGTGCGGATCAACGGCGCCGTGCAGCGCGTGAGCCGTGCCGAGTCGGACGTGTACTTCCAGTCACGGCCGTTGCCGAGCCGCGTGGGCGCGTGGAGCTCGCATCAGAGCATGGTGCTCCCCGATCGCGCCGTGCTCGAGCAGCAGCTCGCCGCTAATGAAACACGCTTCGCCGGCGGCGACGTACCACTCCCCGAGCATTGGGGCGGATTCCGCATCGTGCCTGAGGAACTCGAATTCTGGCAGGGGCGGGAGAGCCGGCTGCACGATCGCATCCAGTTCCGGCGCGAAGCGGGCGTGTGGGTGAAGCGGCGCCTGTCGCCGTAGCCCGTCTCTGCGGGAACCGATCGCGCGTTCTGTGAGTTCCGCGTGCATGTCCACGACATCGCACGCGGTTCTCATTTTCGGCGCCACCGGTGGCGTCGGCTCGGCTCTCGCCCGTCGGTTGGCGGCCACCGGCACGCCACTCTTCCTCGCGGCGCGCCGCGAAGAGCCGCTGGCCGCGCTGGCCACGGAGCTCGGCGCCGCCTCCGCCACGTGTGATGCCACCGACTGGGCCGAGATCGACCGCGTGGCGGATCTCGCGCGCGAGCGGTTTGGTACCATCGGCGGTATCGCAAACTGCGTGGGCTCGCTCATCCTGAAGCCGGCGCACCTCACGAAGTTCGAAGAGTTCCAGCACACCATCGCGCAGAATCTCACCAGCGCGTTCGGCGTGGTGCGCACGGCGGCGCGGACGATGCCCGAGGGCGGCGCCGTGGTGCTGTGCAGCACGGCCGCGTCGCGGATCGGGCTCTCGAACCACGAGGCGATCGCGGCGGCCAAGGGTGGCGTGAACGGTCTCGTGCTGTCGGCGGCGGCGACCTACGCGTCGCGCGGTCTGCGGGTGAATGCCGTGGCGCCCGGATTGGTGGAGACGCCGCTCACGGCGCGCATTACGGCCTCAGCGCCGGCGGTCCAGGCGTCCCAGGCCATGCACGCGCTGGGGCGCATCGGTCAGCCCGACGATGTGGCCAGCCTGATGGCGTGGCTGCTGGGCCCCGACGCCACGTGGGTCACCGGACAGCTGTACGGCGTGGACGGCGGCCTCGGCACGGTGCGTTCCAAGTAGCACGACGTCGCACCGCGTCGTCGCGCGCCGTTCGTCAGCGCATGGCTCCCGGCGGCGGCACGTCGCCGGCCAGAAAGGGGGCCATGCTGGGCTGGGATGCCCCGGCCGACGATTCCTCCGTGACGGCCAGCAGGGCGACGCCGCTCGTGCTGGTGGGAAACTCCACCGCGGACAGCGTCACGCGGCCGTCCTCGTCGGGCGTGAATTGCGTGATGGCCGCCAGCGTCCCGTCGCGCAGCATCCAGAGTGTGTAGGCCCGATCGCTGGCCACGGGCGCAAAGCCGTAGCCGTGCACCACCGCCTTGCCGTCGCGGACGTTCCAGAAGACCTGCATCCCATGATCACTCTGGGCCGTGGGCACGAGCGAGACGAGTACCACGTAGCCGCGCGTCGGCAGCAGTGTTTGCAACGTCTTGTCCTGCGCCGCCAGCCGCGTCTCGGCGCGCGCCACCAGCGCCGCATCCTGGCTGGCCCGTTCCTCGAGCGACCGCGCGCGCTGGCGGAACACCAGCGCCACCGCCACCGCCGCCACCATCCCCACCCCCAGGACCGCGGCGAACCACCACGCCCGCCGCGCGGTGCGGCGCGCCACCTGCCCGATCGCCGCTGCCGACAACGGCGGCGTGGCCACACGGGTCGCCCGACTGGCCGACGTCTGCTTCACCACCGCCGCGCGCGGCGGCGTGTTCCGTTCGGTACGACGGGCCATCGCCAACGCCCGCACATCGTCGATGGCAGGTGAGCCGGCCGGCGGTGTGGTGGGCGGTGTGGTGGCCTCGAGCGGCGGCACAGCAGTGGCGGGCGCCGGGGCCTCGACCGACGCAGCCGCCTCCGCGTGCTGCTGGGCGATCTCTTGCACGATCGCACGCTCGAGTGCCGCCGCATGCTCGGGATCAGCGCGCCCGCGCTCGAACGCGGCGCGTTCGTCGGCGTCGAGCAAACCGAGCACATAGGCCGGAACGAGCGTGCGCAGCTGGTCGAGAGTAAGCGGGTACATGGCGGTCAAAACACGTGCGGCGGCGCCGGACGAAAGGGGGCTCATCCATTGCCACCGGCGCCGTCTTCGCGCCGGTGCCACCGCCACTCGGCGGCTCGGGTGGCCAGTCTCTGCAATGGTGTGATCCGGACGCCCAAAAGGCGAGCAACCTCAGCCGTGTTCGGCCAATTCCTCGCGCAATTTGACATAACTGTCATATCGGCCACGGCTGAGTTCGCCTCGGGCCACCGCCGTCGTGATCGCACAGTCGGGCTCGACGGTGTGCGTGCAGTCCGCAAAGCGGCAGTCGTTCACCAGCGGCCGGAACTCGGGGAAGCAATGCGCGATTTCACGCGCGTCGATGCCCCACAACCCCACTTCTCGGAGTCCCGGGGTATCGGCCACGAACCCGCCGCCCGGCAGCGGATGCAGCACGGCACCCACCGTGGTGTGGCGCCCCTTGTTCACGCTGTCGCTGATCTCGGCCGTACGGAGATCGAGCCCGGGGAACAGCCGATTCATCAGCGACGACTTGCCGACGCCCGACGGCCCCGTGAGCGCGGAGTCCTTGTTCTGCACCTCGTCACGCAGCGCCTCGAGCCCCTCGCCCGTGACCACGCTCACGAGGTGCAACGGATAGCCGGCCTGCACGAACTCATCAAAGCGCTCGCGCACCGTTCCGGCATCGACGAGATCGATCTTGTTGATCACGATCCGTGCCGCGAGCCCGTTCGCTTCAGCGATCACGAGAAAGCGATCGAGCATCCGCGGATGCGGCTCAGGGCGCGCCGCGGCGAACACCACGAGCACCTGATCGAGGTTGGCCACGATGATCCGCTCGCCACGGGCACCGGCCGGTGCGCGGCGCGCAAGCTTGCTGCGGCGCGGATGGATGTGATCGATGGCCCACGCGTCGCTGTCGGCAATGCGCCCGAGCGTCACGCGGTCGCCCACGGCCAGCTTGAGCGAGCCATGCGCCTCGTGCTTGAGGCGCCCCCGCAACGACACATCGTGCAGCACGCCGTCGTCGGTGCGCACCTGCCAGATCCCGCCGGTGCCCTGCATGACGACACCGTCCACCGTCCCCGCCTCGGCAGAAGCCCCCGCCGTGCCCGCGTCCACGGTCATGAGGCCCGCCCGCGAATGAGACCATCGAGCGTGGCCTTCACCGTGCCCAGCGCCATGCCGCCGAGTTGGTGGCGCACCACCGGTTCACTCTGCCCCGTTACGAGAAACCCGGTCTCGAGGTGCCCCTGCACCTCCGGCTCGCCATGCCCCCATTGCACGAACATCAGATACGCCCCCCACGGCGCCGTCCGGTCACCGGTGCTGTCGGTGAGGATATCCGCCGAGTACGCGTGTCCATCGACGCCCTCGAACGCGGCGGGGCGTTTGTGGACGGCCATGTAGCCTCCCAGCGTACGCTCGTCGCCCGCGTCGTGATCGGCGGGATGGTGGTGGCCATGATGTTCGGTCAGCGGCGCAAGCTCTCCTTCACGATGTTTCCCGCCATGAACGCAATGTTAGCCGGGCGTTCGGCGAGTCGCCGCATGAGATAGGGATACCATTGGCTGCCGAACGGCACGTACACGCGGATCCGGTAGCCATCTTTCACGAGTTGTTCCTGCAGGTCACGACGCACGCCGTACAGCATCTGAAACTCGAAGCGATCGCGCGCAATGCCGCGCTCCGTGGCAAAGCGCTTCGCCTCGTCAATGATCACTTCGTCGTGCGTGGCGATGCCCGGATACCGCCCATACTCCATGAGCCGGTGCATGGCGGCCACGTAATTGCGGTCCACGTCGGCCTTATCGGGAAAGGCCACCGTTTCCGGCTCGAGATACGCGCCCTTGCAGATCCGCACGCGGCACTGGAGCTGGTTGGCCCGGTCCACATCGTCGAGCGTGCGACGCAGCGCGCTCTGCAACACCACGCCCACGGTATCGGGGAAATCGCGGTACAGCTTGTGTTCGAACGTGTCGAGCGTGCGATCGGTGTACGCGCTCGATTCCATATCGAGGCGCACAAAGCTGTCGTACTGCTTCGCCCGCTCGAGCACCTGCCGCACCACCTCGAGCCCCAGATCATCGGAAATGTCCTGGCCGAGCGCGGTGAGCTTGACCGACACGTTCGCCTGCAGCTTATGCTCCGCGATCCGATCGAGAATCTCGAGATACTG
>JARIEX010000048.1 GCA_031127095.1 Gemmatimonadota bacterium | reverse complement strand
CCGGTGGACCCGTACATCTTGATCCAGTCGGCGCCCGCCTCGACCTGCGCGGCGATCGCCTCTTTGATCTCCAGCGTGTCGCGCACACGGCCGCGCGCCGCGAGCGAGGGCGAACCGGCCGCCGGCGGCGTACTGACCTTTGACAGCCCGTAACCGGCGACGAACATGCGCGGTCCAATCATCACACCGCGGTTCACCGCATCGCGGATGCCGATGTCGGCATAATTACTGGCGCCGAGATCGCGGACGGTCGTGACCCCCGTCTCGAGCGTGCGCCGCAAATTGATGGCGGCGGCGGCGATCACCGAATCGCGCGAGCGCGGGCCGTTCACCAGCGGATTGGCCTTGTCGCGGATGAACGTCATGTGCGTATGCACATCGACGAGTCCCGGGATGGCCGTATAACGCCGCAAGTCGATGACCGTGGCGCCCCGCGGAATCATCGCGGTGCCGGTACCGATGCCGAGCACCGTGTCCGCCTGCACCAGGATCGTGACGTTCCTGGTGGTGCGCCCCGACGGATCGGCCATGGCGCCGAAGCGCAGCGCCGTGACCGGCGAGGGAGCGGGCTGCGCGTGGCTGCCTGCGGGCGCCGCCGGCAGCAGCATCGTCGCGATCAGCATCGGGATCAGCGTCGCGCAGGCGCGCGGGAGGAAGCGCTGGGACGTCATCACCGGCTGTGCGTGTACATCATATCCACCAGCTCGTCGTACATGGCATCCCGCTCGGCACCACCGGCGGCGAGCGCGGCGGTCGCGCAGTGCTTGAGATGATTGCGCATCAACTCACGACCCACTGCGCGCAGGGCCTCGTGCGCCGACGCGATCTGCGTCAGAATGTCGGCGCAATAGCGATCGTCTTCGACCATCTGCTGCAGTCCGCGGATCTGCCCTTCGATACGTCGCAGGCGCCGACGGTTTCGCGCCTTGCTGTCGGGGTCGACGGCGACCGCCCGGCGCCCGTCCCCGCCGGACACCTCGCCGCCAGTCGCGCCGCACCCGCACGCTGTAGGCAGCGGTTCGGTGGTCAGCCGGCTCGGTTGCTCGGACATGTGCCCTCCAGTGTCATGTAACGCGGCGCGGGGGTACCTCACAGGATAGTTGGATACCCCTGCCCCCTATGTCAATCGCTGGGAGCGCCCTGCCGGACCGACACCGCGCTCGTGGCAACACAAAGCCCCCGGCACCACGGGGTGGTGACGGGGGCGATGCTTGAGCGAAAGAGCTCACAACCGGGATCGAACCGGTGACCTCATCCTTACCAAGGATGTGCTCTACCGACTGAGCTATGTGAGCGGCCTGCGCACGGCGTGGGCAACCCCAAAGGATTACGCAATCCGTCAGACCCTAAGCGTAGACGAATTGGAGGTCATCGGCAACCCCTTGCGTGCGGCTTTGGCCCGCCGGCGCGTCATCGAATCGTGATGAAGACCGGGTTCGCGTAGAACCACAGGTCCGACCACGGATCTTCACCTCGAGGATCCGCGGTGGGCTCCAACTCCGAGGTATTGGTCCCGCGAACCCGGAGGTAACTCGCGCTCCGCACGTTGCGCAGAGTGAAGGTCATGGTCAGGATCTCACCCGTGCGACGCCAATCGGCTGCCGAAAAGCGCTTGACCACGCGGGTGGAGGAATTGCGGTCGCTGCTGCGGTCGGCCACCGGCCCCGTCACGTCACCCATGATCAGATCGAGGCGCTTCACGGTATTGGAGTCGCCGTGATGGTTGGCGCCCTCGGGATCGCGAACCCGAATCGTCACCTGCACGTCGCTGCCAGCTGGCACGGCGAGCTCACCGCCGATGCCTGCGGTGTGCTGCGCTCCACGGACGGTGACATCAAGCTCCGAGATCAGGTCACCGGTCGTGACGAAGATCCGGCCGCTGCGGATGCCGTCCAGCACGTCGTCCGTCGCCGTGCGTGCGCTCACGTAGGTCTTGGAGTACTCACCCGGCCAGAAGTCGCTGCCGCCGTCCCGCCAGTTCGAGTGTGAGTCGGATGTGGACGTGACCCACCACCGGCGGCCCTCCCCGAGCATGGCATCCCAAAAGCCACCCACGCGGGCCGTCATTTGATCGAAGCCGCCGAGCGTCGGTGAATTACGATACCCGCCACGCGCACCGGCGGTGTCGAGCGATCCGTCCTTGTTGATGGCGCTGGCCTGATGGCCGGGAGCGCCTTCCATACCGACCGCCACGCGCGGCGCGGCATCGTTCCAGTCTCGGAGCTCAGCCGGACGATCCTGGCCGTACTTGCCGATGTCGGTGGCCGAACGGGACGGATGATTGGCAATGACCACGGGTGGGGTCGATACGTCGCGCATATAACGCAGCGCCTCGAGCATTTTGGGCTCGGAGTCGCGTGCGGTGTCGCGCGGGAAGGCATCGCGCTTCGAGAACTTCGACTCGATATCGCGCAGCGTCGTACGCTCGGCCTCCGACTTCGGGATGATCATGCTGCTGTGATCAGCGCCCGGCGTGTCGAACTCCATACCGTAGAACTGCATCACTTGCGGCACGTCCTGCCGTGACTGCAGAAGCTTCGGGTAGGCCTGATCGTGATTCAGCTTGGAATGATTCGGACCGCCATGATCGGTCGACACCATCCACTGCAAACCGAACGTGCGGGCCATCGTCGCGTTCTGCGAGATGGGATACCGACCGTCGGCACCCAACACCGGCTTCGGCGCTTCCGTGCTGCCGGCAGGCGGCTCGGGATAGTCCGCGCTGAACTCGCTGTGGATATGATGGTCACCCGCGAGCCAGCGTCGCGACGTGTCTGCCGCGCTGGCGCCCGCGGCAGTGCGACGCATCCCAACGGCACGACGAAGCACGCGGAGACTGTCGACCATGGCGCCGGTGGAGTCCCGCACTTCCAAACGCGCGTTGCCCGGCGCGACGGTCACGATGATGGCGTGATTGACCGACGACGACTTCTCGAGGTACCACGCCGGCTCCTTGTGATCGCGTGCAATCTCGCGCGGCCCCGCGCCCCAAGCGCCGTCGCCGACATACACCACACCACTCGTATCACGCTGTCCTGCCCGCAGCGGCGGCGTGCGCTTGTAGGCATGATCGTGATTCTCGAACGCCACGCGAACGCCGGCGGCTTCGAACAGCGGCGCCCAATTCGCGCGCACCTGCGCACTGTTGCTGGCATCGAAGGCGCGCACCGACGGGTAGCCGGGCACATGGTACACCGGAAACACATGTGGCACCGACGTACGCTTGGCGAGCTCGCCGCGAAGCCACTCGGTCTGCTCGCCGCCTATCGGAGCGGTGTGTGCGGTGTTCAGCAACACGAGCGAGAGATAGTTCCCCACGTCGATGATGCCGTACTGCCGATCACGCGCGTGCGCGTGCAGCTTCTGGTAATACGTGGCCTCGCCGAACTTGACGCCCGTCTGTTGGATCATCTGCTGAAAGGCGACCGTCGTGTCACGGGCCGAAAACACTTCGTGGTTGCCGATCGCGGCGATCACGGGGATCAGTCGGCCTTCTTTGGTCACCAGGGTCTTGGAGACCGTCTCGAACCACTCTTGTTCGCGCTTCACCAGGCGCGGGTCGCCGTTGGAATACGCGAGATCGCCGCCCAGGAGTACGAAGTCGACGTCGCGGGCCGCCACCATGCGATTGGTCGCGCCGAATGTCGCATCACCGGCCTGCGTATCGCCGCCGGTGGCGAAGCGGACCATCCGCGTGAGTGTGGCCGGCATGGTACGGTAGCGATAGATCCGGGATCCCCCGATGCGCAGCTCGTACTCCGCCCCCGGTTGCAATCCGCTGATCTTGGCCCGACGCACCATGCGCGCGGAATGCGGAAACGGAAAGCTGATGCCGCGATGCGGCGCCCAGCTCGTGGTGCCGCGCGCGCGGATATCGACCGTGGGGAAGTCGGCGTCGGGCTCGAGGTGCCAATCGATGCTGACCGTAGTCGTGGGATCGCCGTCCCACGTCACGAAGATCGCTGCGGGCTCCACGGGATGCGTGGCCGCCTGAACGAGCGCAGTCGGCCACGCCATGGCCAGCGCCAATGTCAGCCCAAGGCCGCGCGCGGTAGCGCGCGCAGCCTGCTTCACTGTTTTGTGCACGAGCATCAGCGCGTGGTCCGGAAGCCGATGGAGAAGGTACGACCCGTCAGGGTGTGCACATCGTACTGGTTCACATTGCCCTGATAACCCACTTCCGGCGCGTTGGCCAGATTACGCGCGGTGCCGATGACTTCGAGCTTCGGTCCGAGGATCTGGTAGCGCAGCGTGAGATCCATCGTTTCGCGCGCCGAAGCGAACCGGTCGAAGCCCGCGATCGCGTTGACCGATGCCAGGTAGCCGCTGCGACGGGCGTAGGCAAAGCGCGCCTCGAACGACTTGTACTGGAAGTACGGGATCAGGTTGATCACGTTGTCCGGCTGGCCGAGGAACGGGAGCTTCTCGTTACGCCCCACGATCGTCAGCTCCGAGGTGATGAACGCGAGGTTCGTCGTCACGCCCAACCCCTTGAGCACACCCGGCAGAAAGTAGAGCGGCTGGTTCCATGACATTTCCACTCCACCCAAGCTGCCGGCATCGCCATTCCGCTGCTGAGTGTACCGAAGGCGCGTGAACTGCAGTCCATCATAGTTCACGTTCCGTTCGTCCGAACGGTAGGTGTAGATCGGGTTGTCGATCACCTTTTGAAAGTAGCCCAGCGAGATCTGGCCACCGGTGGATGGGTAGTACTCGGCCGACGCATCGTAATTTCGCGAAGTATACGGCTTGAGGTCCGGGTTGTTGTCCGTCAGAGTACCGTCGAAGGCACCCGGTACCGCGGCGTCCGGGATGTAGTTGGCGCGGGTGTAGCTGGCCAGCTGCGTGAACTGCGGACGGGCAATTGTGCTGGTGTACGCGGCGCGCAACACCAATGACTTACCGGCGTCGAACTTAAAAACGGCCGAGGGCAACACGTTGGTGTACGAATTGGACCGCGTGGTGCGCGCCGTCGGAAACACGTAACGCTGAGCGGAAGGCAGCCGCGAATTCTCACCGAGCTCCCAGAACTCGGCATCCGAATCCGTACGCTCCATACGGGCTCCCACCAGTGCCGTCAAACGGCCGATATCGGCCGTGCCCATAAGATAGGCCGCGGTGATACGCTCCTTCACGAATGCGTCGCCGTCGATCTTCTGTACCTGCGTGTTGATCGGGTCCAGCGTGACTGAGTCGGGGCGCACACGCATCCGGTCGACGAAGGCATTGAACGGGTCGACGTTGCCCTGCACAAACGTCGAGGCGCCGTCCTGCAAACGGCCGGTGACCGCCTGCGACCACGGCAGCAATGTCAGCGCGGTATTAGCATAGCGATCCGAGGCGTCGTCGATGTCCTTGTCACGCGCCTGGATCTTGGTGCCAAACTTGAGGACGGCCGGGAATCGGCCCAGCTTCGTGTCATACTTGAAATCAGCCGCGCCAATGTAGGTGTTCTCCACGACATCGCGGTAGTTGTAGCTCAGGCCGTTGAGATTGTAGCTGCTCGGGTTCTCCACGAACGCCCGATTGAGCGGCGTCACAGAATAGAAGTACTTGGAGAAGTCAAGACCCACCGGCGCCAGCACGTTGGTGGCCACGGGGTTCTCGAACGTCGCATCCGGACCGAAGCTCTTGGCCTGGCCGCGCGTTGCCACACCCGTCACGTCCATGTGGAAGTTGCCCCACTGCTGACTGCCACCGGTGCTCAACGTATAGAGATTCTCCGTTTCTTCGTCGCGACTGATGTCCAGTTCCATCGAACTGGCCGTATTGCGCCCCACCTTGGAACCCGCCGGGAATTCGTACGCTCCCGTGAAGGTGATCTCGAATTCCGAGTTGCGTTCAATCTCGGTCGTGCGCGTGTAGAGGCCACGCAGGAACAGGCTGGTGGTCGGACGCGGGCGCCAGTCGAGCGAGGTGGTCACACCGTAGCGGGTACGGTCGTTGTCGGCCAGCTGCTGTTCGATCTCGTTGGATACCGTGATCGAGTCGCCGGTCGTGCGATTGAGCACGCGCACCCAGCCGTCCGGATCGAGCACCGACACCGCATTGTCGCGCTGTGATGCGCTGCCCGACAGCACCAGCCCGAGCGTCTGGTTCTTGCCGAATCGACGTCCCGTCGTCATGTCCAGTTCGTACTGCTGCTTGGTTTCTCCGAACGGCACCTGCCGATTGTTCTGCAGGCCCTCGAAGATACCGAAGAAGAACGGACGCGGGCGGTCGAACGCGGTGAGCGTACGCAGGTTGACCGTGCCACCGATCGTGTTGGCGTCCATGTCGGGCGTCACGGCCTTGATGACTTCAATGTTCGCCACCATCGACGCCGGCAGCAGATCGAGCGCCGACGCGCGATCGGTCGATGTCGAGGCCAACGGCTGGCCGTTCAGCGTGACGTTGTTGAGGTTCGGCGCCACTCCGCGAATGGACACGGTACGTCCTTCGCCGCGGGTGGTTTCGATGTACACGCCCGGCACGCGCTGCACCGCTTCAGCGACGTTCTGGTCGGGCAACAAACCGATTTCATCGGCCGACACGACATCGCTGACCGTGACGTTACGTCGCTTCTGATCGGCCGAACGCAGCTGTCCGCCGCGCTCACCGGTCACGGTAATGCCTTCCAGCGTCGTCGTGGCGAGTTCGAGGGCGATCGCGAGGGAGACGGTGCCGTTGGAGACGACCGTCATCGACTGCGTGCTGGGACGCTTGCCAAGGGCACGCACGGTAATGCGCTGCGCACCAACGGGAACCTTCGTGATGCGGAAGATGCCGGCGCGATCGGTGGTCGCGGTCAGCGACGTTTCCAGCACAGTAACGGCGGCATCGATGATGACGTTTCCATCGGGACCGGTCACGCGTCCGGTGACTGTGCCGGTCGGCGCCTGCGCCGACAACAACGGCGCCGTCGCGGTGAGTGCTATGGCGATCGTGCCTGCGAACAGGCGAGACGCTCTCGAAAATACTGCCGTAAATGACATGCGGAGGTGTTGGTGGAGGGTAGGACGATTTTGCCCTCCATACCTTCCCCACCGCGCGCAACGGCTACCCGACCGACCGGTCTCTTCCGTGTATCGAACGCATCACGTGCGGTCGGTTTGTCTCAGTTGGATCACGGCGTCTTGCGTCGCAGTAGCGCCATGACAATGAGTGCTGCCGTCGCGACGGTGCTGATCACCACGGCACCACTCGAGGGGATGGCGAGCCACGCCAACGATTCTTTCGCGGCACCGGTACTGCCCAGCGACGGCGCGCGAAATCCAGCCAGCAGCCAAAACACCGAGTAGCCCAAGGCACCCGCTCCGAGTCCAAGACTGATGAGGCGCGTCCACATCGTTCGGACATCGAGCATGACGACGAGCGGGGTGAGCCCAAGCGCGGCTGCGCCGAGTCCGCCGGCATGCAGGTGCGCGCGTTGCATGTACGCCCAGGACTTGTCGAGCACCGCTTTGGCGGCCGCCTGATCGCCGTTGTAGACGGTGGCGCTCACAGCGGCCGCGGCGTCGGACAACCGGGATTTGATCAAATCCTCGTTGAGCCCGAACACGACGCCCATACCGTAGCCGAAGAGCAGCGTAGCGACCGCGCAGAGCAAGCCGGGGAGCGCCGCGCGGAGGGCATCGTCGTAACGACGGAGGAGACTATCGGGTGCTGTCATGAAACGACTCCATTTCAAAAAGAGTGAGACCCTAGAGTTACCTCGGATCGTGGCAATCGCCCGTCATCGAAGTCCCTACGCACCCTCTGCATTGCAAAAAGCCGCCCGGTCCATGATGACTGGACCGAGCGGCTGTCTGCGTTGAGTCGTACCAAGAGCATCAGATCGAAAGGGGGACTACTTCACGCGCACGCCCGCGCCGTCCTCGACCGTGATGACAAGTGGTATGCCCTGTTGAACACTTTGTGATACCGTACAGAACGCCTCGAACTGCGAGAGGATTCGCTCAAGGTGTTCAATCTCGCTGCCGAGCTTGCCCAGGCTGATGGCCACGGAGATCTCCTGCACGCGCAAGCGATTCTCCTGGTTCCGATCGATGCGCGCCGTTGCAGTCGCTCGAATACCGCCGGCATCCTGCTTGAACTTGCGCAAGGCGAACAGCAGACTCGCCGTGAGGCAATTCGCGACGCCGGCGAGCAGCAACTCGCTGGGGGACGGGCCAGTACCGGCGCCGAGCGGTTCGGGTTCATCGGCTTGCAGGGCGGGAATGGACGCGCCGAAATCCACCAGGAATTGGTAGTCGAGCTGCTGGGTGACCGTGACGCTGACAGGGGAGCTCATAGTGCCGCTGGGGTGAGGGACGGGAACTCCATGATGGTCGTGCGTGCGCTGTACGTAACCATGGAGCGACGTCGTTCGAGTTACGGAAGGCGTCACGATGGGCGGTCGGCACTCCGCACGTGGGGCGCCCGAGTACGGCTGGGAACGCGTAACGCACGCCATGGGTGAGGAACTCGAGAAGGATGTAAGGCCGACTGCGACATTCAAACTCTCCCACGTTCACTGTTCGCGAATTTCGACACGCAAAAGCGGCTGCATCCACTGGGGATGCAGCCGCTCCGTGCGACACTGGCCTGTCATCACTTCCATCAGAGCGGGAGACGGGACTCGAACCCGCGACATCAAGCTTGGAAGGCTAGCGCTCTACCAACTGAGCTACTCCCGCGTTCTCCGATGCTACCCGCTGAAAGCGCCAGCGGTCCTGCAGTGGTGAGGGAAGGATTCGAACCTTCGAAGGCTTGCGCCGACAGATTTACAGTCTGTTCTCGTTGGCCACTTGAGTACCTCACCGGGGGCCCTCTCCGACGCACCCTGGCGGGCACGGCTGGCGAGCTTTGAAAGAGCTGACGGTCGGGATTGAACCGACGACCTGCTGATTACAAATCAGCTGCTCTACCAACTGAGCTACGTCAGCAGAACGGGCGTACGGCCCGCTCCGGACAAGACGAGCAGGATAATCCGGCGGGACCACGAATTCAAGCAGCCCCCATGGATTAGCGGCCTGTTCACCCCTTCCGCCAGCGTGTGCCCTCGGGGCCGTCCTCGATCAGAATGCCCCGAGCGGTCAACTCGGCCCGTGCCGTGTCGGCCGCGGCGAAATCCCGGCGTTCACGCGCGGCGCGACGCGCCGCGAGGCGCTCTTCGACCCACGCGGCCAGTTCGGCGTTGACATCCTGCTCCGGCACGAGATCGAGGACGCTGTCCATGAGCCGGAAGGCCGCCCTGGCCCGCTCCAACGCCGGCCGGTCGTCGCCCCCCTCGTCCAGCTCACGATTGGCATCGCTGATAAAGGTGAACAGCGCCGCCAGCGCCTCGGGGGCGTTGAGGTCATCGAACAGCGCCTCCAAGAACGCCTGCTCGGCCCGCGTCGCCGCGTCGGCCAGCGCCGCGGTGCCGGCCGTGGCGTCGCCCAGCCGTCGGGCAAACGCGCCGATGCGGTTCACGGCCGCGCGCGACTGCTCGAGCGAGTCCTCGCCCAGATTGAGCTGCTTGCGGTAGTGCGCGTTGAACACGAAGTGGCGGTAGGCAGTACCACTGATCCCCTGGTCGCGCATCTCGACCACGTTGGCCACGTTGCCCACGCGCTTGGCCATCTTGGCCCCGTCGGTGAGCAGGAACTCGCCGTGGCACCAGCAGCGCGCGAATTGCTTGCCCGTGGCGGCTTCGGACTGCGCGATCTCGTCTTCGTGGTGCGGGAAGATGAGATCGATGCCGCCGGCATGGAGGTCGAAGGTTTCGCCGAGGTACTTCATGGCCATGGCGGAGCACTCGAGGTGCCAGCCGGGGCGCCCGCGGCCCCACGGCGAGTCCCACGCGGCGCCGGTGGCTTCGTCTTCCGGCTTGGCCGCTTTCCAGAGCGCGAAGTCCTGCGCGTTTTCCTTGGCGTACTCGTCCTGTGCCACGCGCGCGCCGGCGCGGATCTCGCGCTTGTCGAGCTGCGACAGCTTGCCGTAGTCGGGGAAGCGGTCGATCGCGAAGTACACCGAGCCGTCGTCGGCAAGATACGCCACGGTGTTGGCCACCAGCCGCTCCACGAGCGCGATCATCTCGGGGATGTGCTCGGTGGCCTTCGGGTAGCGCTCCGCATCTTCGATGCGGAGATAGCGCCGGTCGCGATGAAAGAGCTCGGTGAAGGGCTCAGTGACTTCCAGGATATTCGCGCCCGTAGCGGCAGCCTTCCGGATGATCTTGTCGTCCACGTCCGTCAGGTTCATGACCTGCTCGACCTGCCAGCCCGCCAGCCGGATTACACGACGCAGCAGGTCCTCGAAGAGAAACGTGCGGAAATTGCCGAGGTGGGCCGGGTTGTAGACCGTGGGTCCGCAGGTGTACATGCGCACCGTCTGACCATCGGCGGGCGCGAACGGCTCAACGCGGCGCGTGAGCGTGTTGTACAGGCGGAATTGGGGCATGGTCGTGAACGCTGTTAATGTTCAGTCGGCATCAGGAACCCGCTCGGGATCTCCCGACGATTTCTTGCGTTCGTTGAATGTAGAGGATAGGTCCCTACTGTTGCGCCCCCACTTTCCACCCGGATCACCGACATGCAGCCTCACCAGGATCGCCCGCCCATGTCTCCGCCTGTCGCCCGCTCCCCTCGCCTCGCGCCCCTTGTCGGCCTGGCCGCCCTCGTGACCGTGGCGCTGGCCGCGCGATATCAGGCCGCGCCGCAGCCTCCCGCGGCGCCGACGACGGCCGCGGCCGTGCCGGCGCCGATGGTGGCGGACAGCGCCGGGCAGGACAGCACGCTGGTCGCCGACTCCATGCTGGTCATTGACACCACCGTGGTGACGATGATGGTCCCGACCGCGACGATCGCACCGGCCCCGATGCCCGCCGCGCGGAGTTGGCCGGTCGACCCCGTCACCGGCCAGACGATCGTGAATGGCCAACCGGTGGTGGGTCGTGCGTTCATCATGGGCAAGCCCGACGGTTTGGTGAAGTACACGACGTGGCAGGCGCAGTCCAACGGCGAACCCGCGCCCCCCGCCGCCCCGATCGTGGGGACGTCGTACCGGGTGCCCGCGCTGCAGTACACCCGCCGTCAGCGCACCATCATGGTGCAGGCCACGGAATGGGCGATGGACGGCAAGCGTTCGGCGCGCGAGCGCCGCTACTACCGCGCGGCGAAGACGGACACGACGGACCGCTAAGGCAGGCCGCTAACGCGGTGGCGCGAGGGCGACAGAGCTCGCCGTAGCGCCCCGCGACGGGTCGCCGTCGGGCACGCACACGTCGTAGAGGCGCCCGGCGCGGATCTCGAGCACGCGCACTCCGTCGGCGTGGCTGTACGGCGCTACATCGCGGGTCGCCTGATACCGCACGGAGGGTTCGCGGGCGGCCGTTCGGACAGGGCGGATGGCGATGGAGGCTGGTGAAGAGAGGAGGCCCGCGATCACGATGCCGTCGTGGCGCTCGCGGGCGCGTCGTGCCCACCGCTGCCATTCACGCGCCTCGCCTCGTGTGGGCGCGGTCGTGCGTGTGGCGCGGAGCAGGTAAATCGTCGGCGGCCGCCGGTGTGTATCCTCGGTGGCCGCCGCGCGCGGCGCAGTGGCATCCTGCCACCCCCGCACAATATCCGGAACCGTCGTCGCATGCACCGCGGCTCGGCGGATACGCACACCGGGCGCGATCGCGCGCACGCCGCGCACGTACCGGTGGCGGCCGGGCGGGGCGGCGCCGGCCAGCACGCTCAGCAAGAGCGCGCCCCCCATCGAAAGCGGCCCCTGATGCAGCAGCAGCAGTTCACCGGCATGCACGCGCAGCGTGATGTCGTCGAGCAGGCGCACCCGCGCGGCGCAGTGGCCGGCAATCCCGGCGCTCCATTCGGCGCACGCGTGCGTCAGGGTCAGGAGTGGCGTGGTCATCATGCGCCACAGAATGGCCGCTGTGGGCGCAGCCCGTGTCACCAGAAATGCGCCGCCATCATCGCGACGACGCATACGCGCGGTGCTACCCGCGCGCCGCCCGTCGCTCCACGTGAAACGCCGCGATCGCCTCCGCGATGATGAGGGGCTCGAAGCGCACCGGGTCCGTGGTGGGCAGACCGGTCTCCGCCCGCGCGCGTTCCACGGCATCACGCGCGGCACGGTCGTCGAGGTCAAAGGTATTCAGGGCCACCGCAATCACGGGCGACGGACGCAACCCGTCCATGGCGGTCTCGTACAAACGGATCACGTCGCGAAGCGAGGGGATGGGCACCCACGGGTTGCGATGAATCGCCGTGCGCGAGGGCTGCGCACACAGCACCATCGCGTGCGGCAGGGCCCCGTGCATGAGCCCGAGCGTGACACCGGAATAGGCCGGGTGCAGCAGGGAGCCCTGGCCCTCGACGAGCACGATGTCAGCGTCCTGCGCGGCCTCGATCGTGAGCGATTCGGCCGCACCGGCGATGAAGTCGGCAATCACCGCATCGACGGCGATCCCGCGTCCTTCCACCAGGATGCCCGTCTGCCCGGTGGCCGCAAAATTCACGCGATAGCCCAGATGCCGGACCGATGATTGCACCTGCAGCTGCGTCGTCATCTTCCCGATGTTGCAGTCGGTGCCCACCGTGAGAACGATCGTGGCGTCGAGCTCCCACACCAGCCCACTGGCCACGTCCAGATCGGCCGGCGCCCGACGCAGGTCGCGAATGGTCGCCCCCGACGCCGTGGCCAGCGCCGCGAACTCGATGTCGTCGCCCAGCATGGTGTGCAGGCCGCTCCACACATCGAGTCCAGCGCGTAGCGCGTCGGCCACGATTGTGCGCCACGCGTCGGGGAACTGTCCTCCGGCCGGCGCGATGCCGATGAGGAGCGCCGTGGGACGGTGCGCCATGCCTTCGGCGAACGTGGCCACCACCGGGATATGACCACCGAACCCGAGCACGTCCTGCGCACGCCGACCCGCCTGCCCGCTGTCGAGCACGGCGGCGACTTCGTCCGGGACGTACCGGATGCACGCATTCGCTGTCTTGGAGCTGAGCGGGCCGAAGCTCCCTTCGGCGAGAATCAGAAATCGTCGCGATGCCATGGTACGTACTCGTGAATGCGCCAACGGCGGCCCCCCGGGAGGGAGCCGCCGTTGGCGACCATTGGGGATAGGCCCAATGTACTGCCGCGTTACGCGCTCGGCTTGCCGCTGCCGAGCCGTTCGAATTCTGCCAGCAATTCCGCTTCGCCGGTCCGGGTGGCGTCCGCGTTGTCTGGCGCTCCGGCCGCCAGCTGGGCCGCGGCGGGAGCTGGTGCAGCGTCGGGAGCTCCCGCGACAAGCTGCCGCGACGCCGCCGGCGCCCCTGACGCGAGCATCCCCATCCGCTGCTTCAACTGCGTGAGCTGCAGATCGGCGTTCGCTCCGCCCGACGACCGCTCGAGCTGCTTGAATTCGCCGGCGAGGCGGTCGCCGCTGAACTCTTCGTCGATTTCCTGCGCCGCCTGCAGCTGGCGTTCATTGGCGGTGATCTTCTCTTCCATGCGGTTGAACGCATCGAACGCCGAGTTGTCGGACAGCCCCGACATGGTCTGCGAGATCCGGGCCTGCGCTTCCGCCCGGCGCTGACGCGCGAGCAGCAGGTTCTTTTTGCGCTTGGCTTCCTCGATTTTTTCGTTCAGGTCGCGGAGAGACTGCTTGAGCTTCTCCGTTTCCATGCGATGCGTTTCCCACGTGGTCGCCAGCTGCTGGCCATGCTCGAGGTGCTCCTGTCCGCGCAGCAGGGCCTGCTTCGCCAGATCATCGCGTCCTTCCTGCACCGCCAGCATGGCCCGACGCTCCCACTCGTCGGCGAGCTTGAACTCGGCGTCGGCCTGGTCTTTCAATCGCTTTTCATCGGCGATGGACGCGGCCACCTGCTGCTTGGCCTTGGCCAGCTGGTTGCGCATGTCGACGATGATCTGATTGAGCATCTTCTCGGGGTTTTCCGCCGAGGAGATGAGCTCATTCAGATTCGACTTGATGAGCGTGGACAAGCGGTCGAAGATACCCATGGGTCAGCGAGCCTCTCGGAAGGCGGCCAGCTCACGCAAATGCGACGTGAGCGAAAGTGTCATGCTTTCGTACGACGACAGAAACTCCTCGAAATCGAGATGCGACAGTTCGAGGGCTTCCGTCAGTACGACGTTGTCCTGATCGATGCCGTAGGAGCCGTGCAGCAGATCGCCCGCATTGAGTTCCAGCAGGCGCCGGTTGAGCGCCGCCTGATGGGCGGCGTCGGCCGGGAGCGGCATCACTTTCACCCGTAGCAGCACCACCGGTGGGTTGTGCGTGACCACCACGTCGAACTCGAGGGCCCCACCGGGACGTACGACCCAGAGGCCGGATTCCAGCTCCTGATACGACGCCCCTTCGGCACTCAGTCGATCGAGAAACGCTTCAATGTCTTCACGCGTGACCATAGTCTGTTCCCTTGAGGTTCGGAGACTGGTCCATACGGCGGCCTACGCCGTGGGTTTCGCCGAGTGTGTCCACGCCTGCCGAATGTACCGCCTGCACGGCGCGCTCGCATCGGGGACTCAGGGACAGTACCCCGCATAGAGCCGGCCGCCGCGTCCCTCGGTCACCAGCAGCACCCGCCCGTCGGGTAACCAGCTGATCCCCTCGGTTTGCGTCTCCGTCAGCGGCACCGCACAACGTGCCAGCTGCGCGCCGGGGCGACCGGTGTGCGGATCGGCGTCGAAGATGTACACCGATCCGTAGGTCAGCACCGCCAACCGGCGTCGGCCGTCGGGTCGCGCCGGCGACAGCGCGGCGTCGGTGACCCAGTCCCGCGAGATCGATCCCACCGGCACGATCGGCAGCGAGTCCACGACCTCGGCGCGGGCCGTGCGACGTCCGCTCCAATCGGGCGACGACACCCGGAAGAGCCGCGACGGACGCGCACGACCGGCCGCGTCCTTGGCAGGACGCTTGGTGGCGAACCAGATACTGGAGTCAGGCGCGACCCACATCGCCTCCACATCGCGCGCGCCCCCCGCGTACTCCACGCGCAGACGCTGCGGTCTGGCCGTTCGCGCCGTCGTCGTGGACGGTTCGGCCACCCGTAGCACGGACACCGCGCGGCGCACCGCGAGATTGTCGCCGATGTCGCCGATGTACAGGCAGCGCCCCGCGGGACACGGACCGGGCGCAATCGCTTCCCAGTCGGTGTTCTTCGCCCCCGTTACCACCACGCGCCCCCGTGGGGTGCCGGCGGAATCATACGCGAACAGCACCGCATCATTGCCGCTGTCGTTCTGTGACCAGAACACACCGGGCTCGCTTTCGCTGGGAACGCTGCCCGATGCTTCACGAAGCAGCGGGTCAGTGAACGCCCCCACCTGCACCAGATCTCGTATCGCCGGCTCACCGGGCACGACCCACTGCCGGTCGTTCCGTGTGGTGACGCGGCCGCAGGCCGTCGTGGCCAGCAGCAGCAGTCCGAGCACCGCCCGGCCCGTCGAGTTAGCCCCCGGCACGCTTCAGGTCGTACAGCCGCTCACGCGCCAGCCGGCGGCCCGTCGGCGTAGCCGCAAGTCCACCGCCGGCGGTCTCGCGATAGCGGACGTCCATACTGGCACCGATCTCACCCATCGTGTCGATGACCTCGTCGGCCGGGATCGCGAACTCAATGCCCGCCATGGCCATCTCGATGGCCGCGAGCGCAATGGCCGCGCCGGTGGCATTGCGGAAGACGCACGGCAACTCGACGAGCCCGCCGAGCGGGTCGCACACCAGTCCCAAGGTGCCCTGCTGCGCCAGTGCCGTGGCATGACCAACCTGCCGCGGCGAACCGCCAAGCATCTCGACCGCCGCACCGGCGGCCATACCGGCGGCCGCACCGGTCTCGGCCTGGCACCCGCCCTCGGCGCCCGACAGCGACGCGCGCTCGGCCACCACGGCACCGATGAGCCCTGCCGTGGCCAGCGCATCGATGATGCGCTCGTCGTCGATGCCCCGGGCGGCGGCAAGGCCCGTCAGCACCGCCGGCAGCACGCCGGCACCGCCGGCCGTCGGCGCGGCGACAATGACCCCCATCGCGGCGTTCACTTCCTGCACCGCGATAGCGCGTGCGAGCACGTCCCGGAAGGGTGTGTGCGCCAAGGGGCCGTCGGGACCGGTGCGCAGCTTGGCCGCATCCCCGCCAACAAGTTCCGACGCGGACCGCAGGTCACCCACCATTCCACGATCGACGGCCTCGCGCATTACCACCAACGCGCGCCGCAGTGCATCGCGGATGCTCTCGATGGTGCGCCCCTGATCTTTTGCTTCGACTTCGAGCGCCACCTGCGACAGGGTCACGCCCCGCGCCTCGGCGTCGCGGATGGCATCGGCCAGTGAGCGATACATCAGGCACTCACCTTGTCGAGACGGAACGCCCACTTCACCCACGGCAGCGCCCGGATGGCGTCGCGCACCGATTCGTCCGGCTGGTCATCCACTTCGATCACCATGAAAGCGTCTCCACCGCGCTCTTTCCGCGAGAGCTTGAGCGTGGCGATGTTGCAGTTTGCCTCGGCGAGGAGCCCCGCGATGCGCGCGACGGATCCTTTCACGTCTTCCGCGACGAGGACGATGGTGTGCAGGTTGCCGGGCACTTCCACCGGGTACCCATCGATTTCGGTGACCATCACACGACCGGCGCCAAGCGACGCACCCACCATCTGCGAGGTGCGATCGCCGCGCTCGAGCGTGATGCGGACCGTATTGGGGTGCTTGTCGTCTCCGAGCGAGGTTTTTTCGAAGTGAAAGTCGAGCCCCTCACGCTCCATGATGTCGAGCGCCGTGCGCAGTCGCTCGTCATCGGGGCGGAATCCCATCAGGCCGCCAGCGATGGCCTTGTCGGTGCCGTGCCCTTCCCCGGTGCGGGCGAACGAGCCGTGCAGTTCGATGCGGGCGCGTTCGGGGGTGCCCCCCACGAGGCAACGTGCGAGCAAACCGAGCCGGCAGGCGCCGGCGGTGTGCGAACTGCTCGGCCCCACCATGACGGGACCGATGATATCCAGTAGAGAAACCATGATCGACGCTACCCCTCGTGTCCGGTGGTGATCCCCAGCATCGGCGCGAGGTAGCGCCCCGTGTGACTCTCCCGTACCATCGCCACGGTTTCCGGCGTGCCCTGCGCGACGATCGTGCCACCACGCACGCCGCCTTCCGGTCCGAGATCGACGATCCAGTCGGCCGTCTTGATCACGTCGAGGTTGTGCTCGATCACGAGGACGGTGTTGCCGCGATCGACCAGCTTGTGCAATACACCCAGCAAGACGTTGACATCCTCGAAGTGAAGTCCCGTGGTGGGCTCATCGAGAATGTACAGGGTGCGACCCGTATCGCGCTTCGACAGCTCTGTAGCCAGCTTCACCCGCTGCGCTTCACCCCCGGAGAGCGTGGTGGCGCTCTGCCCGAGATGGATGTAGCCCAGCCCGACGTCCCGCAGTGTTTCGAGCTTTTGCAGGATACGCGGCTGATGTTCGAACACGGCACACGCGTCCTCGACGGTGAGGTCGAGAATTTCCGCGATGCTCCGCCCGCGGAAGTGCACCTCGAGCGTCTCACGATTGAAGCGCTTCCCCTTGCAGACGTCGCACGGCACGAAGACGTCGGGGAGGAAGTGCATCTCGATCTTCACGAGACCGTCGCCCTGGCACGACTCGCAACGCCCACCCTTCACGTTGAAGGAGAAGCGCCCGGGGCCATAGCCGCGGATCTTTGCTTCAGGGAGTTCGGCGAAGAGTTCACGCACCGGTGTGAAGATTCCCGTGTACGTGGCCGGGTTGGAGCGCGGCGTGCGGCCGATCGGGCTCTGATCGATGTCGATGATCTTGTCGAGGTGCTCGAGTCCGGTGATCCGCGTGTGCGCCCCGGGGAGTACGCGTGCGCGGAAGAAATGACGCGACAGCGAGCGTTGCAGAATGTCAGTGACGAGCGTGGACTTGCCTGATCCGGACACGCCGGTCACGGCCACGAATAGCCCCAGCGGAAAGTCAGCAGTGACATCGCGCAGGTTGTGTTCGCGCGCGCCGTGCACGGTGAGGGTGCGCGCAGCGTTTGGCGCCCGGCGCTGGGCCGGCACCGCAATGCTACGCGTGCCGCGCAGGTACTGTCCGGTGACCGACGCGGGCGTGTTGATGACATCCTGCACGCTCCCCTCGGCGATCACCTCGCCCCCGTGCTTGCCGGCACCGGGCCCCAGATCGATCAGATAGTCGGCGTCGCGGATGGTTTCTTCATCGTGCTCGACCACGATCACGGTGTTGCCAAGATCACGCAGTTGCTTGAGCGTGGAAAGCAGCCGCCCGTTGTCGCGCTGATGCAAGCCGATACTGGGCTCGTCGAGGATGTACAACACACCGACGAGACGCGAACCGATCTGCGTGGCCAGCCGGATGCGCTGGGCCTCGCCGCCGGAGAGCGATTCGGCACTGCGGTTGAGCGTGAGATAATCGAGACCGACATCCACCAGAAACCGGAGCCGTTCGCGCACTTCCTTGAGGATGGGCCCCGCGATGCCGGGGTCGAGTCCGGGATGCCCCGCACTGCGCACCGGCACCGTTTCGAAGAACGCCAGCGAATCAACGACGCTACGCTCGACCACCTCACCGATGTTGAGTCCATGCACCGTGACGGCCAGCGACTCGGGACGGAGCCGCCGTCCCTCGCAGGCCGGGCAGGCTGCGGCCACCATGAAGGCCTCGAGATCGAGACGCACCCCGTCGCTGCTGCTGTCGTCGTAGCGCCGCTGCACATGCGCCACGATGCCTTCCCACGTGCTGTCGGCGGCCGTCTTCGCCGCAGACTTCGCTGCCGCGCCCTTGACGGCCTTCTTCACGGTCTTGCGCGCCCGCGGTGGGGTGTCGCCCACGCCGTAGAGCAGCTGTTTGCGAACCGCCGCCGGGATGTTCCCCCATGGCTTGTTCAGATCGAAGCCGAGCTGCTTGGCGAGCCCCGGCAGGATCACCTTGCGCAGGTACCCGTCCGGCTCGCCCCACGGCAGCACCACGCCCTCCAGAATGGAGATACTGGCGTCGCCGAGGATGAGCTCCTCGCTGACCGTACGCGTGGTCCCAAGCCCGCTGCACATCTCACACGCCCCGAACGGCGAATTGAAGGAGAAGTGGCGTGGCTCGAGCTCCGGCATCGAAATGCCACAGGCGGCGCAGCCGTAGCGCTCGGAGAACATTTCCGTCGCCGGCTCGGCGCCGTCGTAGCGCACCACCTCGGCCAGCCCTTCGGCCAGACGCAGCGCGGTCTCGATGGAGTCGGTGATGCGTCCGCGGTCTTCGGTGCGCACGACGAGCCGGTCGACGACCACCGAGACCGAGTGATTGAGCCGTCGGTTGAGCTTGGGCGGGTCGGCCAGCTCGATGAGTTCACCATCGACGACGGCGCGCACGAAGCCCTGCTTGCGGGCGCTCTCGAAGAGTTCCTTGAACTCGCCTTTGCGCTCCTGCACGAGGGGGGCGCGGATCTCGAGTCGCGTGCCTTCGGGCCACGCGAGCACCATCTCGGCGATCTGGGTGGGACTCTGGCGCTGAACGGCGCGACCACACCCCGGGCAGTGCGGAGTCCCGCCCCGGGCGTAGAGCAACCGCAGGTAGTCATACACCTCGGTCACCGTACCCACGGTGGAGCGCGGATTGTGCCCGGCCGATTTCTGCTCGATCGAGATCGCGGGTGACAAACCCTCGATGGCATCGACATCGGGCTTCTCCATCAGCCCGAGGAACTGTCGTGCATAGGCCGACAGCGACTCGACATAGCGGCGCTGTCCTTCCGCGTAAATCGTGTCGAATGCGAGTGACGATTTGCCCGATCCGGACAAACCCGTCACGACCGTGAGTTTGTCTCGCGGAATCGTGACGCTGATGTTGCGCAGGTTGTGCTCGCGTGCACCGCGCACCACGAGCGCATCGGACGGACGGACCGGTTCGGGCATAGTCCTTGAAGGTGCCGGAAGCCGACGGGCAAGACAACCCCGCTCCACGGCCAATCCGCACCGGCCGGGGACCGGCACTCGGTCCGGAACCGTGCCCCGATCGAAGAAGTTGCGCGCGGGTAGCACTCCATCGTCCTTTAGGCATGATCGAGATCAATGCGCTTTGTAAGCGGTACGGGTCGTTCACGGCGGTTCGCTCGCTGGACCTCGTGGTGCCTGCCGGTGAGCTGTTCGGCTTTCTGGGGCCGAACGGGGCCGGCAAGACGACCACCATGCGGATGATCGCCGGCATCCTGCAGCCGACCAGCGGCTCCGTCCGGATCGCCGGCCACGACCTCCGGGCCGACCCACTGAAGGCCAAGCGGGCCCTGGGATTCATCCCGGACCGCCCCTTCATCTACGAGAAGCTCACGGGGATCGAGTTCCTGCGCTTCAGTGCGGGCCTGTACGGCGAGCAAGGGCCGGAGGTGGAGAACCGCGGTCAGGAGTTGCTCGCCCTGTTCGATCTCGAGGCCTGGCGGAATGAGCTCGTGGAGAGTTACAGCCACGGCATGCGCCAGAAGCTGATCATCGCCAGTGCGTTCGTACACCGGCCCGCCGTGATCGTCGTGGATGAACCAATGGTGGGGCTGGACCCCAAGTCGTCCCGCATCCTGAAGGACC
>JARIEX010000213.1 GCA_031127095.1 Gemmatimonadota bacterium | reverse complement strand
CGCTTCGCCAGCGGGAGCGATCGCCCCCGGTCGGTCTCGCCTTCGGTTCGTCGCTCATCTGATGCTCGGTGCGGTATCGATTCCCGCGTGGATCGTGTCGGGTGCGCTGGTGGTGATCCCGCCCATCATGGGGCTCGTGCTTGGCGGCGCGTGGGATAACGCCCACAAGTACATCGAAGAAGGCAACCACTGCGCATGAGCAACGACGTTAGGTCAACACGCGGAGCGCTATCGCCGGTACCCCGGCCACCGTCGCCATCGCCGCGCGATCGAACTCGAGTACGGTCGCCGGGTGCGAGGGCGCGGTCACCTCGAGCGTGGTCCAGCCATCGGCATCCGACGCCCCGATACGCAGTTGCAACCCCGGCTCGGCGAGCGTGATGAGACGGGCCACCCGAGACGTCCATGCCACGGCGTCACCCACTTCCGGCATCATGGCGGCCGAAGCCGCTGCGCGCACGAGACCACGCGGCTGCCACTCGAGATTCCAGGTGCCACGAATCACGCGCGCGTCGTCGCCGTCGCCGATGATCACTTCGCCCTGCCACGAGAATCGGGACGCACGCGCATAGTCGTGCTCCCCGATCTGTTCTGCACGGGGACGGCGTGATGCGTCCGCCATTAGTTCCCGTCCAAAGCCTTGAGGACATCGCTGGTCACGTTGCCGCCGCACCAGGTCGCGAGATGTTTGGTCACGACTGAAGAGTGCCGTGCGGTCAGGTGACGCGCCAGCGGGCGACCATGCGGCCAAGCGCCACGTTCTGCCGTCCGTCGGCATGGTGATGACGCCGGACGGCGATGCCAGCGATCGTACTGACTTCCGCGATGGTCGGTACCCCGGGAATCAATTCCCACGCGTTGTTGAAGCCGTCGATACCGCTGAAATTCGGCGTTTCGAGTTCAAACTCCGATCCCCCCAGTTGCGAAGTACCCGCGGAACGCGCTGATCGTGACCGCGCGGCCGCCATTGCTCTGGCTGAACGTGACACCGAGGGCGTCACTGTACTCCGTCTGGACGCAGCGGACGCAACAGTGAACGCGGCGTGCCGGTCACCCGGGGCGGTCACGCCGTCGGGATCCCGAAACACGTTCGCGTGGAGCCGGTGGCAAACGGATGGGACGCCCGTGTGTATCAGGCTACTAGCAGTCTCATCGCCTACCGTGATGGTGGTACACGTCGCCTGCGGAGCTCGACCGCGACCGTGAGCCCATTCTGAACGCTCTTCACCACCGACACGTCGATGCCACTCGGTCGACGTTTTTGGTCAGGCGTACGACGTGATCGCCGGGGCTGGGCGGCACACGCGAGCAGGTTCCGCCGTCGGATCCTTCGACTTGTCTCAGCGAGCGTTACGGCCTTGGCGACCGAGCTGCACGGCGCCGACGGGCGATCGCCAAGCCGATGAGCCCCAACCCTACCAGCGCAGCCGATTCGGGTTCGGGAACGACTGTCGGCGCGTCCGGGAGTGCTTGCACACCGACAAAGCGAAACGTTTTTGGACTGGGCGCGTCGTCGTATTCATAGCCGTCATCAATGCCGCGCTCCCATTTTTCCTCATGTCGCGTGCAGTCATAGTCGGAAAAATACGCGGCTGCGTTAAGCGTGTAGTATGGACTGGGCTCCCCCCTGCACACGAATGGTGTCGACGTGACCAGGTTGAAGGTCTCATACTGTATCTCAACGACACGATCCCCTTCATCCACCTCAAAAGAGTCTTGAATGAATTGCCAATCGAAGATCCCTACGAACCCGTACTGGAGAGCGCCATCGAGCGTCACTTGCGACGCGACGCTCCAGCCCTCTTCGTAGGTTGGTGGAGATGAGAGCAGGGGCAGATTCCGCGCGATCGTTTGGCTGGTCCACGCATAGGCTGCGGATATCGCCGATGCTTCACTTCCGTACCATGGTTGTGATCGCACGATAGCGCTCCACGTGTTCGGTGCGGCCGTGTCCCAACTGAGTTGAAAGGTGTAAGTGCCCAATGCGTAGGTGGTACCGCCGAAACTGAACTGCTGTCCCGAATCCACCCAATTGGTGTTGGTCGACAGGAGTTGTGCACTCACCGGGACGGGTGCCGCCGTCAACCAGGCTGCCGCGCCAATCATGGCGGCGATTCGGCTCTTGCGACTCGGGAACGCCGCGAGTTGCAGCCCTGCGGTGTGGACCAGCTTCTTTATCATGATCTCGCTTGCTGTGACGTGAGGATTGGTCAACGCTCAGCGCGATGCAGACCAAGAAGTCCCGCCGCGAGGCGTGTAGCACGTCAACTGACCTCAGCAATTGCCATGCCACGAGCGTGCTAATGCATTATCGCGCAAAGATTCTTGTAAGCGCTTTATATGTAAGAGGTTACAGTGCATGTTGACTCTTCGGCCCACGGGCGCCGCGGTATCGCTTGATAGCCCGTGTGGCATGGTTGCGGTGTCCGCGCCACAGCGAGTGTCACAGATGCTCCGGATCGCGCCGTGCGCGCCCCGACGGCAGTAGAACGCTCACCGCCGCGTGGGGATGCTGAGTACCACCTCGCCATGCGGCCGCGACGTTGGGCAAGTGCGCTTCGGGCGGTTTCGGTGCACCGTCTGCATCAGCCAGGCCAGGCGTTGCATGCCGCCGACGGGCGTTCTCAGAGATGCTCCGCGCGCATCGCGTTGGAGCGGTCGCAGCGGAGCGCGCGCTCGCGGCGTATATACCGACACTCGGCTCACTTCCTCGCCTCTCGACGCGCCCGCCTTCTCTCGTGTCCAAAGCTCGCGGCAACAACCTGGTCGCGCTCGGTTCAGCGGCCGTGCTGATCGTGTACACGGCCGGCTTCGCGAAAACGAAGCCGGCGGCCGATCGCATGGCGGCGGAGAGCGCCGAGCGCCGTCCGCGCAGTGCATCGCGGGCGGGGGCTGGCGCGGCAGGTGCCCGTACGGCGGCTGGGGAGTCGGGGGACGGGACGGTTCCGGCGATGCCGGCGGTGGCGGTGGTGAACGCGCCGTCGGCTGGTGCACCGATCGCGAATGTGCCGGGTACGGTGGCGACCTCGGCTGACGGCGCACCGGCGTCTGCTCCGTCGACGGTGGCCATTGCGGCGTCGCCGGCGGCCGCGACGGTCTCCAAGCCTGCTGCGACGACGCCGGTGGTAACGGCGGAGGCCGCACCGACCGTGGTGACCGCGCCGGTAGCCGCTCCGGTCACGCCACCGATTGTTGCGCCGACCGCGGCCGCGCCGAGTGCGCCGCCGCCGGTGCAGACCGCCCCGGCGCCCGTTTCGACGCCCGCCACCATGCCGCCGGCTGCTCCACCCGCCACTGCCGCCGCCAAAACGACGTACAAAGACGGCGTGTATCTGGGGCGTGGCACGTCACGGCACGGCGACATCGAAGCGATGGTTGAGATCACGAACGGTCGGATTACGAACGCGGTGATCTCGCAGTGCCTGACGCGTTACTCGTGCAGTTGGATCGCCGTGTTGGTACCGCAGGTTGTGGCGCGGCAGAGCGCGGAGGTGGATTACGTCTCGGGCGCTACGGTGAGCTCCGACGCGTTCTACTACGCGGTGCTGCAGGCGCTCGCGCAGGCCAAGTGACCGGCGTAGCGGTGGCGGATCGGTTTGTGCAGTCGCGTGCCCGCATGGGCACGATCGTCACGATCGACGTACCGGGACACTGGGCCAGCGGGCGCGCGCGGCGGGAACGCGCGCGCGCGGTGGATCGCGCCTTTGCGTGGTTTGACCGGGTGGAAGCGGTGTGCTCGCGCTTCGATGCCACGAGCGAACTACGGCGGCTGTGCGCGCGCGCGGGGCGGCCGGTGGTGGTGTCGCCGATGCTGTTCGAGGCGGTGCGGTTCGCGGTCGCGGTGGCCGAGGAGACGCAGGGCGCCTTCGATCCCACCGTGGGGGGGCGCATGGAAGCGCGCGGCTTCACCCGCCACTATCGCGATGGCAGCGAGCAGCGCTCGACGGCACCGCCGGACGCCGCCGTGTCGTTTCGCGATGTGGAGCTCGATGCCGACGCGCTGTCGGTGTGTCTGCATCGGCCGCTGTTGCTCGATCTGGGCGCGGTGGCCAAGGGGCTTGCGATCGACATGGCGGCACAGGCGCTGGCGCCGCTGGTGAACTTCGCCGTCGACGCCGGGGGCGACCTGTTTCTGGGTGGGCACAACGCGGACGATGCCCCGTGGACCGTGGGCGTGCGCCATCCCCGCGATCCGGCGCAGCTGCTGTCCCGCCTCGCCCTCAGCGACGCGGCGCTGTGCACGTCGGGAGACTACGAGCGGCGGGTCCACGACGCGTCATCGCCCGAGGCGTCGATGGTGTCGGGCGGCGAGCATCATCTGCTCGATCCGCGCACGGGGCGTTCTCCCGCCGATGCGATCAGCGTGTCGGTGGTCGCCCCCACCGCGATGGTGGCCGACGCGCTGGGCACCGCGGCCTTCGTGCTGGGGTGCACCGCCGGACTCGCCCTGTTGGAGCGGCACGATCTCCGCGGCTGCCTCGTGGATGCGCAGCTCACGTGTCATAACACACCGGACTGGTGCGATGTCTGATGTCCGTCCCGCCCTCGTGAAGTTCTTCCGCACGCCGAAGGGGCTGCTGATTGTCGCGCTGACGGTGCTCATCCCGCTGGCTGGTAGTACGAGCGGCCTCGGCGTGATCGCCCCCGGCGTGGTGGCGGCGGCACTGGCGGCGATGCTGGTCGATGCGCCGATCCTGCGCTATCGCGAGGGGTCGTGGAGCGTCCCCGACGGGGCGTTGCTCACGGGGCTGCTGGTGGCCATGGTGCTCAGTCCGTTCGGGCCGTGGTACGTGGCGGCGATTTCGGCGGTGGTGGGCGTGCTCAGCAAGTATCTGCTGCGCGGCCGGTCGGCGAATGTGTTCAACCCCGCCGCGCTGGCGCTGGTGGTCGCGTTCTATCTGTTCGACGCCGGTCACAGCTGGTGGGGGGCACTCCCCGAACTGCCGGTCGCGGCGCTGGCGGCGCTGTTCGCCACGGGGCTCTACATCGCCAACCGCGTGAACAAGATGCCCGCCGTGCTAGCGTTTCTCGGGGTGCACTTTCTGCTCTTCACGCTCACCGCGTTCGTGGGCGATCCGGCGAAGGTGGCCGAGCTGTATCGCGAGCCCGACCTGCACGCGGCGCTGTTCTTCGCGTTCTTTATGGTCACGGATCCGCCCACGTCACCGCCCAAGGCGCGCGATCAGGTCGTGTTCGGCGTGATCACGGCGGTGGTGTCGTATCTGGTGTTCGAGCTGGTGGGCGCGGTGTACTTCCTGCTGGCGGGACTGCTCGTGGCCAACGTGTGGGAAGCGTGGCGACGATACCGCGTGCGGGCGCTGCGAACGGCTC
>JARIEX010000212.1 GCA_031127095.1 Gemmatimonadota bacterium | reverse complement strand
CCCATCGCGGCCGGGACCTTCAGTGCCGAAGAAAAAGCGGATCTCGTGGTCCGGCTGCTGCAGGGGGCGGCGCCAGAGGCGCTGTCACAGGAGCAGGGTGTTCCGGTGTCGGAGCTGGCGGCCTGGCGTGCCGACTTCCTGGCGGGGGCGATCGCCCGATTGGGGCAGTCGTAACGACCGGGCTATCGCGTGCGATAGCGCCGTGCGGCCAGTACGCCCGCCATGAATCCTCCCAGATGGGATTGCCAGCTGATTCCGTCCTGCCCGGGTGCGATGCCGAGGACGAGGCCGCCCCACACCGCCGCCACGAGGACGCTGAGCGCGATGCTGCCCACGCTGCGCGCGTACCAGCCGCCCAGCAGCAGAAAGCCGAAGTAGCCGAACACCACGCCGCTGGCGCCGATGTGTACGGAGCCCGGCGCGCCGAGCAGCCATGCCGTGAGCCCTGAGCCCAGCATCGCGAAGAGGGTGACGGGGAGGAAGTGACGCCGGTCCCGCAGCATCACCAGCCAGCCCATGGCCAGAAATGGCACGGTGTTCGCCACGAGATGCGCGAGATTGGCGTGCAGGAACGGTGCGAACAGGATGCCGCGCAGCCCGGATTGCGTGCGCGGCACTACGCCGTATGCCATCAGCGCCCCGCCGGTGACCCCGTTCACCGCGAACGCGGTCCACGTGGCGCCGACGGTGCCGGCGAGCGTCGTCACCTGTGATCGGACCGTGCGGGTGAGGTGGCGGGTGCGTTGCGTGACCGGAGATCGTGGCATTTGTCGATGTCGGCGTGCGAGGTGGGAATCCCCAGACGGGAAATCTCACGGGGAAATATGCGCCGGTCATGACCGATCGTTCACCGGACGCGACTGGCGAAACGCGATCGGGCTCCCTAGACTCGCGCATAGTCTGCCGTCGCGGCTTCTCGTTCATAGATCCGGTCAGGATGTCCCCACTTACCCGCTCCACGATTCACGCCCTCGCGCTCGAGAACGGCCTGCCGTTCGCGGTGCTCGTGGAGCGCGCCTCGGGTGAGGTGGTGCTGGTCAATGAGCCATTCCGCACCCTTTTTGGTTTGGCCGACGAGTCGCTGGCTGACGATCCGCTGCGGGCGGCGGCGGCCACCTTCGAGGATCCGGCCGCCTTTCTGGCCGGCAACGCCGATCCCACGGCCATGCGACGTGATCGGTTGCGGCAGCGCAACGGCTGCACCATCGAGCGTCAGGTGCGCGCGGTGTTCGAAGATGGCCACATTGCCGGCTGGGTGTGGTCGTGCACCGATGTCACCGCCGACGAAGACGCCCTCGCCCGGGTGGCGCGGGTGACCGAGTTCTACCGAGTCGTGCTGGATGCGTTGCCGGCGAACCTGGCGGTATTCTCCCCCAACGGCGTCTACGAGTACGTCACGCCCAGTGCGATCGCCGATCCGGCGGTGCGCGAGTGGATTATCGGCAAGACGGACGAAGAATACGGGGCCATGCGCGGGTTGCCGCCCGCCGTGTCGCAACAGCGGGCACAGCGCATCCGCGATTGCACGGAGCGCGCTGAATCGCGCACGTTCGAGGAATCGTTCACCACGCGGACTGGCGAGCCGCGGCATTTCCGGCGCTACGTGTCGCCCGTGATCGATGCGCAGGGTACCGTACGGCACGTGCTCGGATACGGCCTCGACATCACGGAGCAGCGCCTCACCGAAGAGCAGCTCCGCCAGTCGCAGAAAATGGACGCCGTGGGCCGCTTGGCCGGTGGTGTGGCGCACGACTTCAATAACCTCATCACGATCATTGCCGGCTACGCCGACTGCCTGCGGGAAGAGATCGAGCTGACGGACGAGCGTCAGCATCTGGTGGAGGGGATTCTCGATGCGGGTGAGCGGGCGTCGGAGCTCACGCGTCAGCTGCTCTCGTTCAGCCGCCGTGCCATCATCGAGCCACGCGTGATCAGCATCAACGCGGTTGTCGAGGACACGATGTTGCTGCTGCGCCGACTGCTCGGCGAGCACATCATCATGCAGCTCGCGCTGACCACGTTACCGACGGCGGTCCGCGCCGACGCCGGCCAGCTCAAGCAGGTGCTGATGAACCTGGCCGTCAACGCGCGTGATGCGATGCCGTCCGGCGGCACCCTCACGCTTACGACGGTGCGACGTCAGGTTGACTCACCGGTGGAAGCGGCCGCGTTGCATCTCCCCGTTGGCGAGTATATCGAACTGAAGGTCACCGACACCGGCGTTGGCATGTCGGAGGATGTGCGCTCGCATCTGTTCGAACCGTTCTTCACCACGAAGCCCGTGGGGAAGGGCACGGGCCTTGGCCTCTCGATGGTGTACGGCATCGTGACGCAGGCGGGGGGGCAGATGCAGGTGGACAGCACGGAGGGGACGGGGTCGAGCTTCCGCGCGCTCCTGCCGGCGTTGCCGGCGCACGTGGTCCCCGTCGATGACACCACGGTCGTCCCTGCCCGCGCGCTCCATCACGGTACCGAAACGCTGCTGGTGGCCGAGGACGAAGCAGGGGTGCGTGATTTCATATCCCGCACACTGACGCGACTTGGCTACACGGTGCTGGCAGCGGATTGCGGTGCCGAGGCTGTGCGATTGGCGAGTGAGCACGCCGGGACGATCGACCTGCTGGTCGCCGACGTGGTGATGCCCGATTTCGGTGGTCGCACGCTGTGGGACGCTCTCAGCAGTACGCGTCCCGACCTGCGGGTACTGTTTATCAGCGGCTACTCGGACGACACCACCTTGGTGGGGCTGACGTCGGCACAGGAGGCCTTCATGCACAAGCCGTTCGGGGTTGATGCCCTGGGGGCGCGGGTGCGCGCCTTGCTCGACGCGTCCGCGCCCGCTGCGCGCACCGCCGCGAGGCGATCTACGCCTCGCTGAGTGGGGTGGCGCCGATCGGCGCGGTGCGATCGCTGCGCCACCGGCGCTAGACCGGCGCGCCGACCAGACGCCCGATGAGGGCGGTGGACGCCATGGCGATCGCCCCCCAGAACGTGACGCGTGCGGCGCCGCGCAGCAGTGGCGCGCCGCCCAGCTGCGCGGCCAGCATGCCGAGGCCGCCGAGGGCGAGGATCGTGGACCCGAACACGAGCGGCGAGAGGATCGCCGTGGGCGCCACGAACACGAACAGCACCGGGAGTGCCGCCCCAACGGCAAGCGCCGCCGCCGAGGCCAGCGCCGCCTGAATCGGACGGGCGCGCGTGAGCTCGTGGATGCCCAGTTCGTCGCGCGCGTGGGCCCCGAGCGCATCGTACGCGGTGAGTTCGACGGCCACCTGCTTCGCCAGCGCGGCACTCAAGCCGCGCGACTCGTAGATGCCGGCCAGCTCCGCCAGCTCATGCTCGGGCTGCGTGGCCAGCTCCAGCGTCTCGCGCGCCAGGTCAGCGGTTTCGGTGTCGGATTGCGAACTCACCGAGACGTACTCGCCGGCGGCCATGGAGAGCGCACCGGCCACCAGGCCCGCCAACGCTGCCACCACGACCGCCGCGCGGTCCGGCTGTGCGGCCGCGACGCCCACCACGAGACTGCTGGTGGAAATCAGTCCATCGTTCGCACCGAGGACGGCCGCGCGCAGCCAGCCGATACTGCTGCTCTTGTGCGTTTCGGTATGAATGGCGGACATGGACGGACCGGAGAAAGATGGGACCACATCAACCGCGGCCTCAAAACAACAGTAACGGCAACCGCTGGAACACGGATCGAACCGATTGCACCGATCTCACAGATCAGCAAAAAGCGTTGTTGGCTTATCTGTGTAATCTGCGCGATCCGCCGATTCCGTGTTCATGCCGTTGCTGTTCCGGCTGTTCTCACCGTGCCGGCTTCAGCTAGATGACGTTCCGCTCCACCAGCGGTGCGTTCGCGGCGATCCGTTCGAGCCCGAGCGGCGACACGTCCAGCGTGTGATACGTCCCCGTCGCGATCAATTCGGCCATGCCAAGCCCTACCGCCGGCGCCTGCTGCAGCCCATGACCGGAGAAACCGGCGGCGACGAACACGTTGTCGGTGCCGGGGAGCCGACCCACCAGTCCGTTCTGATCGAAGGTGTTGTATTCGTAGTAGCCCGCCCACGAGCTCGTCACCCGTAACGCGTCGAACTGGGGTACGCGCTCCGCCAATCGCGGCCACAGCCACTCGTCAAACAGGCCATGGTCCACCTGATCGAGCGGCGCCTCGTCGATGTCCGCACCGCGCGGCGGCGAGCCACAGAGGAACTGCCCCGTGTCGCCGTCGGGGCGGAACCAGAACCCGCTGGGGTCGATCACGAGCGGACAGCCCGGCAGCGGCCCGTTGGCTTGCAGGGCGAACACATCGCGTTTGCGGGCGCGGATGGGCAGGTCGACGCCGAGTGCGCCGGCCAGCGGCGAGGACCACGCACCGGCAGCGATGAGGACCGCGTCGGCGGCGATGCGGTCGCCCTGTCGCGTGACCACCGAGTGTACCGCGCCGTGGCGCGTGTGGAAATCGACCGCCTCCGCTTCCACGAAGCGTGCACCATGCGCGATGGCGTGCTGCCGGAAGGCCTGGAGCGCTGAATAACCGTCGAACCAGCCTTCCCCGCTCGTGGCCGTTGACAGCCCCAGCGATCCCAGCGCGATCTGCTCCGTGGAGAGCCAGGGGAAGCGCACCGCGAGGTCGTGTGGCGACAACAGGGCGACCGCGGCACCGCAGCGGGCTTGCAGCGCCTGATTCTCCTGCAGCACGCGGGCGCCGGCGTCGGTGGCGAGATACAGGTAGCCCGGTTCCACCAAGCCGATGCTGGGGCGATCAGCGCCCACGGCCAGCCGCTCGCCGATGTCGCGGTAGAAGGCCAGGCTCTGCTGCGAGATGCGAATGTTGATCTCGGTGGAGAACTGCTGCCGGATGGCACACACCGACAGCGCACTGGAAGCCGTCGCGTACGAGGCGTCGCGCTCGAGGACAGTGGCGCGCAGTCCGTAGCGCGTGGCGAGAAACGACGCCGTGGCGGCGCCCATCACCCCGCCGCCAATGATGACGAGGTGCCTGGAAGGGTCCAGCTGCTGGTTCCGCATGGCGTCTCGGGACATAGAATCCCAAGATGCGGTCGAACCATTCGGCCGAACAGGTCCACGCGGCTCGGCCGTGGTCCACGTTGGTGTCTGCCCCTATCCCCCCCTCATGACTCTGACCTTCTTCCCGCGTCGTGCCGCCCTGTGCGGCGTGTTGCTGGCCGCACTCCCGCCCCGGGCCACGCTGATGGCGCAGGGCGCGGTGGACGTGCTGATTACCGGCGCCATGGTCTACGACGGCACGGGGGCACCCGGGCGCGTCACGAATGTCGGCCTGCGCGGCGACCGCATCGCGTTCGTGGGGGACATTCCCGC
>JARIEX010000211.1 GCA_031127095.1 Gemmatimonadota bacterium | reverse complement strand
GTATCGGGGCTGCACACGAGCGACAAGGGCAACACCCGCGTCGGTACCGGGATCTTCAAGAGCGATGACGCCCGGAATGCCGACGGCACGGTGACGCTGCCGCCCGAGGGGAAGTTTCTCTCGGTGCTCTCGGATTTCGGCACGAAGCAGTTTCTGGCGTTTCTCGAGGCCGAAGAGCAGAACGGGCGGGCGCGTCTCCTGGCCGAGCCGAATCTGCTGGCCGCTGACCGCGACTCCGCGTCGTTCCTGGCCGGCGGCGAATTGCCGATTCCCGTGGTGCAGGCCGGAATCGGCGGCGGTGCCGGCGTGCAGGCGCCCGTCACCATTCAGTACCGCGAGTTCGGCGTGCGCCTGCGCTTCGCGCCCAACATTCTCAGCGACAGCGTGATCACGTTGTACGTGCGTCCCGAAGTATCGAGTCTCGACTACAGCAATGCGGTCACGCTAAGCGGCTTCCGCATTCCGGCGCTACGCTCGCGGCGCGTGGAAAGCTCGGTGGATATCCGGCGCGACCAGTCGGTGATTCTCTCGGGGCTCTTCAACGAGGAGCGGGAGCGCGTCCGCTCCGGCATCCCGTTCCTGATGAACATCCCGATTCTCGGCTCGCTGTTCTCGAGTTCCCGGTGGCAAAGTTCCGAAACGGAGCTGCTGGTCATCGTGACGCCCAGCATCGTGGATCCTGCCAACGTGGGCGACGAACTCCGCCTGCCGCTGCTGCGCGACATGCGCACCCCGGCGCTGGACGTGCTCAAGAAGCGCCTCCCCGCCGATACGGTGAGGAAACCCCAGTGACGAACGCCGTCATGCCGGAAGCCCGCACGGTGCTGGTGGTGGGCGACGCCGACGCACCGCGCGACACCACCGACGGCGTGCTCACCGAGCGCGGATTCCGCGCCGCCGAACACGTGGACACCCTGGCCGCGGCCGCCACGCGGCTCCGCAGCGAGTCATTCGACCTGGTGATCCTACCGATCGGCGGTGCCGGGCCCAAAGAGATGTCGCTGATCGAGCATGACATTCGTCCGTCGTCGCCGTTTATCATCGGCACGGCGGCGGGTGCCACGCAGGAGCTCATTCTCGGTGCGCTGCGTGCCGGCATTCCCGAATTCGTACCGGCCCCGCTCAATCCCGAAGAGCTCGACGTGGCCGTGCGCCGGCTGGTGCGGCGCATGGAGCCGGCGTTGCGCACCCGCGGCAAGATCATCGCGGTGTATTCCGCCAAGGGGGGACTTGGCACGACCACGGTGGCGGTGAACGTGGCCACGGCGATTGCGCGGGAGCACACCGACGAGCGGGTAGCGCTGGTGGACTTCGTGGTGGTGGGCGGCGACGTGCGTGTGGTGCTCGACCTCAAGCCGTCCTACGATATCGGCGACCTGGTGATGAAAGTGGATCGCATCGATGGCGAGCTGCTGTCGTCGCTGATGACGCCGGGGCCGAGTGGCATGCTGGTGCTGCCGTCGTCCGACCGCCCCGAGGTGCAGGACCTGATCGAGTCGAACGCCGCCAGCGCGATCCTGTCGCAGCTGCGCGCCCACTTCAACTACGTCGTGCTCGACCTCGAGCACTACCTGGGCGAGCGCACGATCGGCGCTCTCGACACCGCCGACCGGATCGTGCTGGTCACGCAGCTGTCGGTGCCGGCGCTGCGCAGCACGCAGCGCACGCTCAACCTCTTCAACCGGCTCGGCTACGCGCCGGCCAAGGTGGCGGTGGTGGTGAACCGCGCGAATGCCGAGTCGCCGCTCACCATCGGGGATGCCGAAACCGTGCTGGGACGCGCCATCAACGGCAAACTGCCGAACGATTTCACGGCGTGCGCCGATGCGACCACAAAGGGTATACCGGTCCTTGAACACGAACCGAATTCGTCGCTGGCCAACAGCTACCGGCATCTCGCCGCCAACCTGGTGGGGACGCCTGAAGCAGAGTCGGCCGCCGCGAATGGCACATCGAACGGCGCCGGCGACACCGACTCACGCAAGAGGCGGCTGTACCGCCTCGGGAGATCGTAATCATGCCCACCCTACGCGAGCGCTTGCTCGGCGTCATGACACCACCCCAGTCGATGCCGGCGGTGAGCGATGGAGACGGCGCCCCGCTGCGCGGGACGCCCACGCCGACGGCACCATCCGGCTTGCCACGCAGCGGGTCGGCGGTCCCGGCGCGGCGGCGCGCCCCGGGCGCGGTGGGCGCGGAGCGGCGCACCCGCACGTTCACGCCGCGCCGCATCGAGGTGGAGACGCTCGGCCCAGTGGAGCAGCTCAAGGTTGATCTGCATCGCCGGTTGGTGGAACGGCTTGACCTCGAAGCGCTAGAGCAAGTGAGCGACGGCGCCGTGCTGACCGCGCAGATCCGCAATGCCGTGGCGGACTTCCTGCGCACCGAGGGGACGCCGCTCACCCAGGGCGAGCGCGAAGACGTGATCGAGCAGATCGTGTACGAGGTGACCGGCCTTGGTCCGATCGAACCGTTCTTCCGCGATCCGACGATCTCGGACATTCTGGTGAACGGACCGCGGGACATTTACATCGAGCGTCGCGGCCGGCTCTCCCGCGTGCCGGTGGCATTCCGCAACGACGCGCACCTCATGGCGATCATCGACCGCATCGTGAGCCGGGTGGGGCGGCGCGTGGACGAATCGTCGCCCATGGTCGATGCGCGCCTGCCCGACGGCTCACGCGTGAACGCCATCATTCCACCGCTGGCACTGGACGGACCAATTCTGTCAATCCGCCGGTTCGGCGCCGAACTGCCGATGCAGGCGCTGGTGGAAAACGGCACCCTCACGCAGGACATGGTGGAGCTGTTGTCGGCCTGCGTGCAGGCGCGGCTGAACATCATGATTTCCGGCGGTACCGGCTCGGGGAAAACCACGCTGCTGAACGCGCTCAGCGTGTACATCCCGGCCACCGAACGCGTGGTCACGATCGAGGATGCGGCGGAGCTGCGCCTGCAACAGGAGCATGTGTGCCGGCTGGAAACGCGCCCGCCCAACGCGGAAGGACGCGGCCAGGTGGTGGCGCGCGATCTGGTGCGCAATGCCCTGCGCATGCGCCCCGACCGCATCATCGTGGGGGAAGTGCGTGGCGCCGAGGCGCTGGACATGCTGCAGGCGATGAACACGGGGCATGAAGGGTCACTCACCACGATTCACGCCAACTCCCCGCGCGATGCCCTGGCTCGCGTGGAGACGATGATCCAGTTCGCGAGTACGTCGCTGCCGTTGCGCGCCATCCGCGAGCAGATCGCGTCGGCGCTCGAGGTGGTGGTACAGATCGCGCGCATGGCTGACGGCACCCGTCGGGTGACGGCGATTGCCGAGATCACCAGCATGGAGGGGGACATCATCTCCATGCAGGACATCTACAAGTACCACCGGCGCGGCATCACCGAGAACGGCGAGGTCGTGGGCGACTTCGAGGCCACTGGCGTGCGTCCCCTCTTCATGGAACGGTTGCAGGTGGCGGGGATCGAGCTGCCGAACAGCCTGTTCGCGCAGGCGTAGCCATGCAGACACTCATCCTGTTTGCCGTGTTCTTCGGCACCACGCTGCTGCTGCTGGGGCTCTACGTCTTCGTGAACCGGCGTCGCCTCGAGGCGGCGGCGGCGCTCAAGGATCGGCTGTCGACGACGGCGGCGCCGGCGGACATCAGCATTCTGCGCGACCTGCGGAAGAGTGCGGTGCCGTTTCTCGATCAGTTGCTGACCGGTCGGTCGTACACGCTGCTGATCGAGCGGGCGATCGACCGGGCGGGGATGCACTGGACGGTGGGCGAGTTCTCGATCGCCAGCGTACTGCTGGCGTCGATGGCGCTGCTGGCGGGACAGCAGTTCGGGCTCGCGTCGGCGCTGATCTCGGCGAGTGTGGGGCTGCTGCTGCCCTCGATGCTGCTGTACATCCAGCGTCGGCGACGGATGGCGCGGCTCGAGGCGCAGCTCCCCGAGGCGATCGACATGATCGTGAACGCCATGCGCGCCGGCTTTTCGTTTCAGGCGGCGATGAAGTTCGTAGGCGAAGAGATGCCGGCGCCGGTGGGGGAGGAGTTCGCGACGTTCTATGACGAGCAGCGGCTTGGCCTCGACGTGCGGGACGCGCTGCTGGACCTGCAGGAGCGGGTGGATACGCTGGACATCAAGATGTTCGTGACCTCGCTGCTCATTCAGCGGGAGACGGGGGGCAACCTTGGGGAAATCCTGACCGGGCTGTCAACGCTGATCCGCGACCGGGCGGCACTGCATGACCAGATCGACACGCTGACGGCTGAACCCAAGCTCACGGGGACGGCGCTGGCGCTGCTGCCGCTGGCGGCGTTCGCCGTGATCATGCTCCTGAATCCCGCGATGATGGAGCCGATGTTCACCACGGACCCCGGGCGCTACACCCTGATGTTCGCCACGGGGGCACTCGTGCTTGGCTTTGTCCTCATTCGCCGCATCGCGCGGATCGACACGTAAGGAGCTACCCATGTCCACTCCATTGCTGATTTTTTATGGCGTGCTGGTGCTCGCCGCCGCCGTTGGGACCTGGGCGCTCGTGGCCAACCACCGCCGCGCGGTGCTCATTGCCCGGGCTACCGAATTCCCCAGCGGCCCCGCACCGCGGCGTATCGAGTTACGCACCGGGCACGCCACCACCTCGGATCGCCTGCACGACACGCTCGAGAAGCTGCTCCCCGAGGGGCTGCTGGGCGAAACCGCAGCGATGCGTTTGGTGCGGGCGGGGTACGATGCGCCGTCGGCCCCTGCGCTGTACCTGCTGCTGCGGCTGGTGTCGGCTATCGTGTGTCCGGTGCTGGCCTTCGTGTTTGCGCCCCGCGACACCGAGCTGTTGTTCCTGGCCAGCATGGCCGTGAGCGTGGCATTGGGGCTCATGCTGCCCCCCTATCTGCTGCTGCGGATCGAGCGCGCCCGTCAGCTCCGCGTGCTGCGTTCCATTCCCGACTGCCTCGACCTGCTGCTGGTGTGTGTGGAGGCCGGCGTCTCGTTGGATGCCGCGCTGTTGCGCGTGGGGCACGAGATGTCGCGGATGCACCCCGAGCTGGCGCATGAATTGCTCGTGGTGAATCGGAAGGCGAATGCCGGCATGCGGCGCGATGACGCGCTGCACGGCCTGTACGACCGCACCGGGGTGGAGGAGCTGCGGGCGCTGTCGTCCACGATGATTCAGAGCGAACGGTGGGGCTCATCGATCGGCCGCGTGCTGCGGGTGCACTCGGAGAGTCTGCGGCGGAAGCGGCGGCAGTCGGCGGAGCGTCGTGGAGCCACGGCCGCGACCAAGATGATTTTCCCGATGGTGCTGTTCATTCTGCCGTCGCTCTTTGCGGTAATCGGTGGTCCGATGGTGATCGGTCTGGGTCCGGTGTTCGACGTATTTGG
>JARIEX010000210.1 GCA_031127095.1 Gemmatimonadota bacterium | reverse complement strand
AGCTGCAGCGCGCACACGGTCATCGCATTGTGGGTGAGCGTGCCGGTCTTGTCGCTGCAGATCACGGTCGTGGAGCCCAGCGCCTCCACGGCCGGCAGACGACGCACCAACGCGTGCCGGCGCGCCATGCGCTGCATGCCGATGGCGAGCGTCATGGTGGTGACCGCCAGCAACCCTTCCGGCACGGCGGCGATGGCGAGCGAGATGCCCACTTCGAGCATGTACAGCAGGGCGTGCCCGCGCAGCCAGCCCAGCACCACGATCGCCACCGTGAGCAGCAGCACCACGGCCAGCAGCGCATGCCCCAGCTGCGTGAGCTTCGCCTCCAGTGGGGTGGCGCGCGTACCGACCTGCTGCAGCAGCGTGCCGATCTGCCCCGTTTCGGTGCGCGCTCCGGTGGCGGTCACGAGGGCGGTGCCCCGCCCGTCGGTGACGACGGTGCCCGCAAACACCATGCACCGCTGTTCGGCCGGGACGGCGGTGCGACTGGCCACCGGCGCGCACGTCTTCTGCACCGGCATCGACTCGCCCGTGAGCACCGCCTCGTCCAGATGCAGCCGCTCCGCTTCCGCGAGGCGCGCGTCGGCCGGGATGCGATCGCCCGCGTCCAGCAGGATCACGTCGCCGGGCACCAGTTGGTCGGCGGCAATACGCTGTTCGTGCCCATCGCGGCGTACGCGCGCCGTCGGCATCGAGAGCCGACGCAGTCCGGCCAACGCATCGCCCGCCTTCCATTCGGTGGCGAAGCCGATGGTCGCGTTGAGCACGATCACCACCACGATGGCGGCCGACTCGAGACGGTCGCCCAGCAGCGCGGCGATGAGCGCCGCGACCACGAGCAACAGCACCATCAGGCTACGGAACTGGCGTCCCAGCAGCGCCGCCGCTGACATGCGGCTGCCCTCCGGCAGCGCGTTGGCACCGATGCGCACGAACCGTGCGCCGGCCTCTGCGGTGGACAGCCCGTGAGCGGGATCCGTGCCGAGGGCGGCCGCTGCCGCGGCCGTCTCGTACGTACACCACGGCGCCGGCGGTGCCGGCGGGTCGGCGGTGGTCATCGGCGCATTGGGTGACCCGGACATTCAGCGTGACGTGCGGCGGGTCAGGAAGCCCCGGACCACACCGATGAATCACCTGCGCCGTGCCGCGCCGTCAAGCTCAGCGGTGTGCCACCGACCTCAGCGCTGGTAGGTCACACGCCCGTGCGACACGGTGAGCAGGACCTGGCCGCGGAGGAGTGCGGCGGGGTCGGCGCGAAAGGGGTCGACGCTCACCAGCGTCAGATCCGCGCGCTTCCCCACGGCGAGCGTGCCGCTCTCGCGTTCATCGAAGCCGGCCCGTGCACTCCACACGGTGTAGCCGCGCACCGCTTCCTCCGGTGTCATGCGCTGCGCCGGATACCAGCCCCCCGTCGGCGCCCCGCTGGTGTCCTGACGCGTGATGGCGGAGTGCAGGCCGTAGAACGGACTCCAGTCGGATCCGGGCAGGTCCGACGAGAACACCATGGCGGCACCGGCACGTCGCAGCGTCCGCCACGCATACGCGCCGGCGATCCGGGTGCGCCCCACGCGGGTCTCGGCCCATCCCTTGTCCTCGACGGCGTGGGGCGGTTGCACCGACGCCGTCACCCCCATCGACGCGAATCGTGCGATGTCCGTGGGGGTCAGCACCTGCGCATGCTCCACGCGATGGCGCAGTCCACGTGCCGTGGGCGCGGCGCGCGTCACGGAATCGATGAAGTCGAGCGTGGCGCGATTCCCGGCGTCACCGATGGCGTGGATGCCGACTTGAAACCCCGCCGTCATGGCGTCGGCCACCACACGCCGGTCGAAGCCGTACGTGCCGCCACTGACGCCGCGATGACCCGGCCGGTCGGCGTAGTCCGCGAGCAACTGCGCGCCGCGCGAGCCCAGAGCCCCGTCGTAATACGCCTTCACGGCGCGGACGGTGAGCAGTCCGTTGGCGGAGGTGAACGGACCGCGCGTGATCCACCGGCGGATCAGCGCCGGTTCGCGCGCGCTCAGCATCGCATACACGCGCAGCGGCAGCGAGTCCTGCGCGGCGAGCCGTTCGAAGCTTTCCATGACGTCGGCGGCCACCCCCGCTTCGTGCACCCCGGTGTAGCCGGCGGTCGCCATTACGTGCAGCGCGCGCAGCACCTGCGCATCGCGCTGCGCCGGCGTCGGGGCGGGCACCGCATTGTCGAGTAAGGGGACGGCGCGGTTGAGCACCAGTCCCGTGGGGTCGCCGGCGGCATCGCGGCGGATTTCGCCACCGTCGGGGGACGGCGTCTCACGCGTGATGTGCGCCAAGGCGAGGGCGCGCGCGTTTGCCCACGCCGCGAATCCGTGCAGGCTGCGCAACACCACCGGATGATCGGGGACGCGCGCCGAGAGCAGGCGCTGGTCCGGGTAGCGGTTGGCCCACGCCCCTTCGTCCCATCCGTACCCCAGAATCCACTCGCCCTTGGGTGTCTGCGCGGCGCGCGCCACGATGCGTTCCACCGCCTCGGCTTCGGAGGCGGACCCGGTGAGATTCACGCGGTCCATCGACTGCCCGAGCTCAGCCACGTGCGTGTGTGCGTCCACCAGACCGGGGAGCAGCACCTGTCCCGCCAGATCGATCACGCGCGTCGCGGGCCCCCGGCGGGCGAGCGCCGCCGAATCGGTGCCCACGTACACGATCCGTCCGTTGCGGATAGCCACGGCCGCGGCGTCAGGATGCCAGCCGCCGACGGAATCGAACGGCGCATCAGCGGCGGGGCGGCCGTCGGTGTCGGGCTCCTGCCACGCGAGCGAATACACCCGCCCGTTGTGCAGGATGAGATCGGCGCTTGTGTCACCATCGGCGGCGGGTGCGGCGCGGCGATCGCAGGCCGCAACCAGGCCCAGGCACAGGCATCCGGTGAGCCATGCGATGAGGCGCCGCCGGGGGAGCGGCCGTGGGCCGCGGGAAACATGCGTGGCAGTCATGCGGAGAAAGTACGGGTTGTGCGTACGCGGCGTGCGGAGTTCCCCGATGCCGCTCGCGGCCATGGGGCGCGATGTGTTCGCCATGACACATTCTCACTCCGTCCGCCCGGCGTCACGCCGGCACCGTGTGGCGCGCCTGCTGGCGCTCCTGTCTCTGGCCCTCCTGCCTCTGGCCCTCCTCGGTGGCTGCGCGAGCGTGAGCGCCGGCGCCGACTTCGATCCCGGCGTGCAACTGGACCGCTACCGGACCTACAACTGGGGAGGCGGGGATTCACTGCCCGTGGGTGATCCGCGGCTGGACGACAACCCGTTCTTCGACGCGCGGGTGCGCGCGGCGGTGGATCTCGAGTTGGCCGCGCACGGATTGCGCCGCGTGACCACGTCGCCTGACCTGCTGGTCCACTACCATGCGAGTGTGCGGCAGCGGGTGGACGTGATCCGGGCGGATGAAGCGGTGGGCTACTCCTCGCCGCGCGCCGAGCGGTCGGACATCGTCCTGGAGTTCGACGAGGGGACGCTGATCGTCGACATCGCGGAGCCCACCGCCAAGTCGATCCTGTGGCGCGGGTGGGCGCAAACGAACGTGGGCGGGCTGATCGAGCGGCCCCGCGAGATGGAGCAGCGGATCCGCGAGTCCGTGCGTCTCATGATGCGGAAGTTTCCGCGGACGATGTAGCGGGGCTGGCGGAGGACGTGCCTCCGCGGCCACGCGGCGCACCACCAGCATGGTGGCGCCGAGCAGGCGGTTCGGGCGACATTTCCCGCAGATTCCGCTCGAACCCGAGCGCGGGGAGGTCCATCCCGCGTTGCCCGCCGACACCTCTCGTCTCACGCCATGCGCTGGTCCGTTGCTTCCCTCGGTTCCCGTCTCACCGCGGCCTTTCTGGCGGTGGCGGCGCTGGCGTTCGGTATTGCCGCGGTGCTGATCTGGTTCCAGCGCGACCTGACATCGCGCACCCGCACGATCTATCAGGATCGCGTGGTGCCATTGAATCAGATCAAGCAGATCAGCGATGCGTACGCCGTGTCGATCGTGGATGCGGCCCACAAACGGCGCAGCGGCGCGATCGGCGCCGCCGACGCCTCGGCGGTGCTGGCGGCGGCGCGCGACAGTATCCGGGTGCAGTGGACGGCGTATCGGAGCACCCTGCTCACGGCGGACGAGTCACGGCTGATCGAGGAGGCCGAGCGCCGCATGGTGCGCGCGACGCCACTGCTGGACGCGCTGCGTGACAGCTATGCCCGGCAGGATACGCTCGCGCTCGATTCACTCGTGTTGGGGGGGCTCTACGGTGCCATCGACCCCATCACGGAGACGCTGAACGCGTTGGCGGTGCTGCAGCAGGAGGTCGCGGCGGAAGAGTTTGCCCGCTTCGAGGAGACGGCGGCCTTGGCCACGCGCGTGGCCGTTGGCATCACCGTGCTGGCGTGCGTACTGGCCGTGCTGCTGGGCTGGCGGATGGCCGGGCAGGTGACCGCCGCCTTGGGGCTGGTGTCGGCGGCCTTGGCCGACCTCAAGGCCCGTCTGGCGCAGGTGCAGGAGGCGCTCGCGTCCCTTGCCGCTGGGCGTCTGACCACGGTGCGCGTGACACCGGTGCGGGCCGTCGCCTATGCGCGGCAGGACGAAATCGGCGCGGTGATCCGGGACGTGAACGCGATGGCCGATGGCACCAACCAGGCGTTTGCGGCGCTGGAAACGGCCACGAGTCGCCTGCAGGAAGCCACGCAGGAAATCGGCGATGATATCGCCTTGGCACGATCCGGCACGCTCAAGGTCCGCGACCACGCGCGGCAACTGCCCGGGGTGTACGGGGATCTGGCCGCCGGGGTGCGCGCCATCGTGGCGACGATGGCCGCCCCGATTGCGGAAGCACAGCAGGTCATGGCCGCGGTGGCGGCGCGCGATGTCTCGGTGCGGATGTCGGGGCGGTATGCCAACGATCTGGCCGCGTTGGAGACGGCGATCAATCGGGCCATCACCAATCTAGATGACGCACTGGGCGAGGTCGCCGCGTCGGCCTCGGAACTCACCGCCGCCGCCGCGGAAATTGCGTCTGCGTCGTCGCTTCTCGCCGACGGGGCGAGTCGTCAGGGGACGTCCGTCGATGCGATCGCCCAGCGGCTGGCGGATGTGAACCGCTCCGGCGAGGCGAACGCACGTACCGCCGCCAACGCGGTCACCCTGGTGGGGCACAGTCGGGCTGCGGCGACGGCGAGTCTGCACACTGCCCACGAGCTGGCGCAGGCGATGACGCGCATCGCGGAGGGTGGCGCGGCGACCGCGCGCATCGTGCACTCGTTCGAGGAGATCGCCTTCCAGACCAAGCTGCTGGCGCTCAATGCCGCCGTGGAGGCCGCCCGCGCCGGAGAATCCGGGCGTGGCTTCGCGGTGGTGGCGGAGGAAGTG